>NZ_BAAGTF010000022.1:0-66454 GCF_054782055.1 Aliiglaciecola aliphaticivorans | reverse complement strand
AACCTAAGACTCTTGAACTCTCTTCTTGCGCTAATCGCGCTAGCTTTAACTTAAATACTCTGTGATGTTTGGACATAAAAAGACCCCCAGTAATTGGAATGTCCAACTATTGGGGGTCACTTCATTATGCGGCTTTTTTAATGGTTTACGATTCGTACTAAATCATTTAGAACTCGTATTTAAGCGACAAGTTTATATTTGTGCCTCGAGTTTCCGAACGTAACAATGTGTCTTCAAATTCGATGTCTTTTTGTTGATTCAACATATTCTGCACTCTAAACTTCACAGTTGTATTGAAGTTTGGATAATAGGTATAAACCACATCTAAGGAGTGAAACGGTTGCTCATAACTGTCATCAAATCCATCGATACCAGGTATAAGAATGCGCTCACCAAATACGTTGTAAACCAAAGACGCAGAATGCTCACCATTATCTGAATCGAAACCAAGTTGGGTGTTTACCACATACTCAGAGTGACCAGTTAAACGACGAGTGAGGTTGGTAACCGATGTAGATACACCTGTTTGCTCAACTACATTTTGGCCGTCTAGTTGGATCTCAGAGTCACTTAATGTGAGGTTTCCAGATAAAAACAGATTATCCCAAATACCATCACCAATGAAACCAAGTCCTTTGAGGAATTCAAATTCCACACCATACAACTCACCAGACTCTGCGTTAGCGATACGCACTAGTGGCGGTCCATCCTGTGCAGGTGATTGAACTGATTCAATAGGGCTATCCATATCTTTATAAAATAGAGCCACTGATAAGTTATCACCCTGATCCAAGTACCACTCCCAACGGAAATCGTAGTTTTTGATTTGCGTCGTACGCAAACCAGGTGTACCACCGACAGGGAAATCAGTAAGGGGATCAATATAGGTTGAAGACGCTAGTTCACGAGTATCAGGGCGAACAACGGTTTCACCGTAACTTGCTCTGAATTGCACTTTTTCACTCATGATATATGTCACAGCTAGCGCTGGATAGAAATCGCTTTCTTGGAACGCTAGCTGTGATCGGTCATCTTCGTCTGACAAATCAATTTGATTACTTTTCGGATCAAATGGTACCACCGCCTGACGGTAGTCTTCCCAGCGAACACCACCACTAATACGCCAAGTATTGTCGAAGAAAATATCAGCTTCAAAATAATAGGCATCTATCTTTTGGGCAGCAACATAATCATCACCAGCAATGGTAGTTTCAGACAACAACGGAATGGAAGACAGTTCTGCCGCATCCAAATTCTCATCACTCAGTATGTCGTTAAACACACTACCTACCAATACTGCACTATCAGAAAAACCACGGGTATTGATATCAAAACGTCTGTTTTCAGCGGTTCTCGCTTTACTGACAAAATCACCGCCTACCTTAAATTCCATATCAAAACGATCTATGGCATAGGGGTAGTTAAGATTCCAAGTAAAGTTTTCTACACGGTCATCAAGGCGTTGAAATTGATAACGACCCGCAGTCGTTGCATTGGTTAGGGAACTTTCGGTTTCTTTATCGTAAATACCGTCTTCATTATCATCGGTAAGTATAAAGCGAGTTTCCATTGTACCAGGCGCGTAGCGGGCAGAACGACTTTTGGTATATTGCCAATCAAACCCTAAGAAATTCAAATTAGTGAAAGTATGCTGACCACGAATTTGATTTGTCCACATTTGACGTTCTTCGTAAACAACTTCAAAATCTCTAACTCGCTGTCCATCACTTAACTGAATATTATTGGTGTTACCCACTTTTTCACTAATGGCATCATTGGTGTCGTTTAACGCCACCGTTGTAATGTCAATGCGATGATTGCGGTTGTAGTCAATTCCAAAGTTAGCCATTCCTGAAAAGCGAACACTGTGCTCGGTTACATCCACTTCATCAAAATAACGTGGGAAAGAAATAAGATCACCACTGCGCTGAGCTTGTTCACCAATAAACTGTTCGCTGACGGTCCAGCGATTGTCATAACCAGTAGTGAGCAAGAAGCCGACTCGCCAGTCGTCATCTAAATCAAAGCTATTACCCAGGGATAAATTAAATCCATAATCAGGGTCAACACTTTGTAACACCGGATCATAATCAGTATTAAGCTCTTTCAATAGTTCACGGGCTTCAGTTGAACTGATATTATCTAGAAATTGCTTACTATCCCAAAGCGCGACAATAGAAGCCGGGGCAGCACGGGTTCCATCATCTTCTCCCATCCAATCATCGCCACCACCGTTATATTGATAAGCATCATCAAAATTATCAGTATTTGTGCCGATTTTACCCGTCATATTAAACACAAAATCTGTTGGAATAGATTTCAAACGAATATCTACGTTTCCGCCACCAAACGCCGCAGGCATTGATGGTGAAAAAGACTTTTGTACTGACAAACTTTCAATAATATCCGAAGGAAATAAATCCAAAGGAATTACAGAGCGAGTGGGATCCGGGCTAGGAACCGATGCTCCGTTTAATTGCGTACTAGAATAACGTTCCCCTAGACCACGTACGTAAATGAACTTGCCATCCACTAACGTTAGGCCGGTTACACGGCGAAGTGCCGCTGCAGCATCACCATCACCGGTTCTAGATATTTGATCGGCGCCGAGAATATCTGCTACGAAAGCTTGGTTTTTACGTTCCTGCAGTACAGCTGATGCCGTACCTTTTAGGCGAGTACCGGTAGCAACGACTTCCTCAATTACATCTTCTTCAGAAGCACTCTGGGCAAATAACGATGCGCTTGGCAAAGTTACAGCTGCAAGAATTGCTAAAGAAACTGGCTTGAGAGGAAACCTGTTAAAAGGCGTATTCATTATTAACCTCATTGTCGTACAAACGGCAGCTAAATGCATTCAAAACGATGTTACTGCCTTATACATTGTGTCATTTATCTTAATCGTAAAAGCGCTTTTTCGTTCCCAAAAAAGCGCATATCAAATCTAAAAACGAGTTAATAAAGAACCCTATTCTAGACCGACAGTCCAGCCTGAAGTCCAGTCAGCATCTTCATCAACAGCACCAACGAAGTCAGCGTTATCGAAGAAAGTATCACCGCTAAAATCTTTAGGTGTTACATCAGAGATAGTGAATATTCCGTCTAGAACAGCAGCTTGGTTAGCAGCTACAGCGTTGTCAGTTTGATTGTTTAAGAACCAATCTTCTAAGTCTACGATTGTGTGAGTAGCGCCTTCCGGTAAAGAACCATCTTTAAAGTTCTCGTCGTTTTCACAAGCAATAACAGAGTTAGTGAAAGTGATAGTACCGTCGCCTAGGTTAGTTTGACTTTCCAGTACACCTTCAACTTCGAAGCATTCACCCATTCCTGCAGAACCGGTGATGATAACGTTAGAAAGTTGTGCACCTGTACCTTCACGTAAGTAGATACCTTCAGCATCGTCTTCACCGTCAAAGTCGTTACCAATAATCGTCATGTTAGCGATAGTTGGGTTAGATTGTGGCTCGCTATCTGGAACTGAACCATCGTTGTCGGCTTCAATTGCACGGTTAGCATCTGAGTTATCTTGTGCTTGACGAACTAAGACGTACTGCATGCGACCTACGAAACCATTATCCCAGTCAACACTGTCATCTTGGATATCGGTTAACACTAAGTATTTAACATCAACAGCGCCACCGAAGAACTCAACACCATCATCGGCATTTTTGTGAACTTGTAAATACTCAACAGTCGTACCAGAACCTACACCACCGAAGGTAACACCGTTCAATTCGTTATCAGGTGCAACTTCGAAACCACCGTGCATAACGCGAACATAGCGAAGTGTACCTGAGTTATCAGTTGAATCTGTTCCACCAAATACCGCACCTTCTTGTACACCTTCAATTTGAAGCGCACAGTCTGCGTCAGCAGGGCATTTGTTAGATGGTGCGTTACCTAGAATAACCAAGCCACCCCATTGGCCAGCTTCACCGGCTTCCAATCCACCAATCACAGCTGCAGAAGAAGTTAGGGTTACTGGGTTAGTCGCTGTGCCTTGGGCATCAATTTTAGAGCCACGGCTTACCACTAGATAATCGTTACCTGAAGCGCCGAATACAGTAACACCTGCATCAATTGTCAATGTTGCGCTATCTTCGTTGTCATCTCCAACAAATACCGCACCAGATAATGCATACAAGTTACCTTCTGTAAGGGTCAAATCAGAAGTAATACGACCTGAAATTTCACAGGTATTAGTGACGCCATCAGCAGCTGAAACAGTTGTTGTTCCTGCAGGGCAACCTGAAGCAGTTTGAGTTACTTTAACTGTTCCACCGCCAAAGCCGAATGCCCAACCTTGACGCCAATCGTCATCAGAGGTTACCGCACCAACAAAGGTTGTCGCATCAAAGAAACCATCGATTTGAGAAACATCAGCAGCACCTTCAAGCAACAAAGAGCCTGTCATTGGCGTACCATCGGCATTCAACATAACTGATTCAGACACTCGGTTGTTACGAGACTCTTCTAGGAACCAAGCTTCTAAATCTACGATAGTGTGAGTTGCGCCATCTGGTAAAGCGCCATCTTTGAAATTCTCGCCATTTGTACAAGCCATAACCGAGTTTTCAATGGTAATAGTTCCGTCGGAAAGGTTAGTTTGGCTTTCTAGCACACCTTCAACTTCCAAACATTCACCCATACCATCAGTACCAGTGATAACCATGTTGTAGATTTGTGCACCTGTACCTTCACGAAGATAAACACCTTCTGAATCATCTTCACCATCAAAATCGTTTCCGATAATAGTCATGTTCGCGATAGTTGGATTAGATTGAGGTTCATTGTCAGGAGTAGAACCGTCGTTATCGGCTTCGATACCGCGGTTTGCATCGCCATTGGCGCTATCTTGTTCAATGTAAACATATTGTAGTTTACCTTGGAAACCGTTATCCCAATCAACGCTATCGTCTTGGTTAGAGGTTAAAACAAGGTGTTTAGCAGTAACATTACCACCAAAGAATTCAACACCGTCATCAGCGTTAGCGTGTACTTGGATATAGTCCACCTCGGTAGCAGAACCAACACCACCAAAAGTAATACCATTTAATTCGTTATCTGGAGAAATTTCGAATCCTGCGTACTTAACGACTAAGTAATTCAAAATACCTGAATTATCGTCTTCATCATCTCCACCAAATACCGCACCTTCTTCAACACCTTCGACTTGAAGTGCACAATCCGCATCTGCTGGACATTTGTTTGAAGGAGCGTTACCAAGTAAAACAAGACCACCCCATTGACCCGCGCCAATCTCATCACCGATTACGTCGTTATAAGAAGTCATAATAATTGGGTCTGTTGAAGTACCCATAGCTTCGATTTGTGAACCTCGGCTGACCACTAAATAGTCGCTACCCGTGCTACCGAAAATGATAGTCCCTTCTTCGATTTCTAATACTGTGCTATCGGCGTTATCAGATCCAACAAAAACGGCACCGTCTAATGCCCAAACAGTATCGTTTGTTAGGGTGATTTTTCCGCTACTATCTTCGTCATCATCAGTTAAACGACCTGATAATGTGCGTACTTCAATGGTTTCACCTAAGGCAGTTGAGATCTCTGTGCTTAAAGTAGAATCTACCTCGCCTGGAGCATCGTCAGTTGGAGTAGGAGTTGGTGTCGTAGGCGCGTTATTATTCGTAGTAGTCGTACTATTATCAATATCGCCTTCGCTAATATTAATATCACCACCACAACCAGCAAGTACCAAAGCAGCTGCTATAGCGCTTACTTTAAAGATGTTTTTGATTTCCATCGAGCTCTCCAAATGCGAGTGTTAAATTGTTTCAAGTTTTTATCTATTAGTGACTTGATAACGAAAGTTTTAAAATCGCGAGAAGGTTACCCAAGCTCAATGACAGTTTTGTTACATTACAGAACTGTCACAAAAGTTTCATAATTCCAGGAGTATGTAAATCTATGAATTTTGGAGAAAATCTACCCATCTATCTTGTTTAGGGTTGTGGTAATAGGCAGGGGAAACGCCTATAGACTTATTGGTTAGTTGATTTTCTTGGCTTTTTGCCTTTTGTTACAAAAACATCTTCTCTGAACCATTTCGTAATAACCACCTTTTCTCCTCGGGTAATTGGATGGGCATGATGCAAGGTATCTGTGTTAATAGAACCATTTGGAAGAAGATTATTCCACACTAAAGCCATTCCTCGAGTGGGCTTAAATTTGCGCCCCAGTTTAATAAATTCGGTTTCACCTCCTTCACAATCTTCATTGAGATACACCATAAACGTCCAAGTGCGCTGACCACCATTTTTGCTGTAAATTTTAAAATCGTTGGTGCCTGGCAGAAAATAGTCACAATGGGCTTTGAATTCTTGGCCAACAGCATAGTGTTGAGCTTGGATCACTTCTTTTTCACCAAATCCCAACCCTAAGGTATCAATAATTTTTTCATCGATTTCTTGAGCTAAAGGATCTTTGGTAAAGGGTAGATCACAGGTAGAAGAGGTTCTAAATTTTTGATACGCATCCCCTTCTCTTTCGGGGATCTCCGAAGGCCTCAATTTGGTCTTAGTTAGCGCAATTAGGGCGTCGCACTCCTGTTCCGACAAGAAGTTATTGATTTGCACCATCTGCACTCGAGGATCATCAATCAGTTTCCCATTATACTGCGCTAAGTTCTGCAACAATTTAGGTTGAGATACTTTGGCATAAAAACTTCCATCTTTATTACAACCAGTGCCCGCTGGTAAATTGTTACCAAGGGCATTTTTGGCCGCTTCGAAAGTGAACCCGTTTTGCAAAAGAATCTTCAATATTTCAATACTATCCGTTCCTTGCAATAAATTTTGCAAAACCCAAGATTTCCAATTTTGCGGTAAAGATGACATCTAGATAACCTATATTGATTGATTTAAAGATAACGCTTAGTTCGACGTTAATACCTTTAGTTGTTGCTTTATAAGATCGTTAGGCATACTGACATAGCCATCTCGTTGCACAGCCTGCTGACCTTTTTGGGATAATACAAAACGCAAAAACTCTTCTTCGAGCAAAGGTAAATTTTCATTGGGGGGTTTGTTCACCACCAAATACAAAAAACGCGATAATGGATATTTGCCACTGCTAATGGTTTGCCGGGTCGCAGGAATAAAAGCGCCTGTATGGTCTGCAATAGCCAATGCTTTAACTGCTGCGGTTTTTTGACCAAAACCGGCATAACCGATTGCACCATTGGAATAGGCGACTGATTGAATAACCGAAGCCGACCCGGGCAGCTCGTTGACAGTGGCTTTAAAGTCACCATCACATAAGGCTAATTGTTTAAACAAACCATAAGTACCGGAAACAGAGTTACGTCCAAACACCTGTATTTTCCGGTTGGCGTAACTTCCTGTCACGCCTAACTGCCCCCAATAACGGGTTTCTTGCCGAGAACCACAAAATCGCGTGGCTGCAAAAATACTATCGATCTGTTTAATCGTTAAATTTGAAATAGGATTATTCACATCTACGAACAAGGCGATGGCATCAATAGCGACTTTAATAGAAAGTGGCTGATAACCATGCTGACCGCTGAAATAGCGTAACTCACCGCTGTGCATCTCTCGACTCATGGGGCCAACGTTTGACGTACCTTCAGAAATGGCAGGTGGGGCTGTAGAAGAACCTGATGCCTGAATTTGAAACTTCACCTGGGGATAAAGTTGCTTAAAGTCAACCGCCCAATTCGTCATCAAACTAGCCATGGTATCTGACCCAACAGACGTTATAGAGCCTGCTACCCCGGGTTTCTTTTGATAAGTTTCAGCTGCTTCAACTGGCAGATATAACCCACTACAAAAGATAAATATACAACCTAAAACAACCGCTTTGAGCTGTTTAATCAAGGTAATTTTTCCATTTTATCTGTTGATGGATTTTGCACAGACAACTCACCGGAAAATGAAAAAGAAAACTCACTACCAACCCCTACTTCACTTGTTATTTCTAACTTCGAATTATGATGGGTTAGCACATGTTTCACAATAGACAATCCTAATCCGGAACCACCGGTTTTTCGAGAACGTGCTTTATCCACACGATAAAACCGTTCAGTTAGCCTGTTGAGATGCTTCTCTGGAATGCCTTCACCATTGTCTTTTACGGAAAAATGCGCATGGCCATCGAGCTTCAGCCAATTAACTTCAATTTTCCCAGGGGATGGAGTGTAATGGATAGCATTAAATATTAGGTTTGAAAACGCACTGCGAAGCTCAGTTTCAATACCATAAACTTTTAGGGAAGGCGCAATATTAAAATGAATTTCGTGACCTTTATCTTTATTTAACGCTTCAGCTTCGAGTTGAATGGCTGCCAGCATTTGCGGCACATTCACAGGTTTTTCAAATACCCGCTCTGAACTTGCTTCAATCCGAGATAAAACCAACAACTCTTCCACCAAATTTTGCATTCTTTCTGATTGTGAGCGCATTTCATTAAACGCTTTATTCAAAAATGCAGGCGGGACATTCTCGGTGTTTGGAAGCATTTCTAAGTACCCATTTAAAACCGTTAAAGGGGTACGCAATTCGTGGGAAACGTTAGCGACAAAATCTTTGCGCATTTGTTCAAGCTGCGTTAAGCGTGTGACATCTCGTGCAATAAGCAACAAGTGTTTTTCCCCGTAAGGCATAATACGGTATTCAAATATTTTTTGAACATTAGAAGGCGATGGCACTTCCACTGGATAATCGTATTTACCGCTATGGAAGTATTCAATAAATTTAGGGTGTCGGATTAAATTATCAACTCGACGTCCTGAGTCCTGGGGCCAACGTAATCCCAACTCAATACGCGCAAGCCGATTACACCAAACTATACATGCGTTTGAATCTACCACTACAGTGGCATCGGGTAAGGCTTCCGAACCTTCACGAAATCGTTTTACCATGCGGGTAAGTTCTTTACGCTTACGTCTATTCCGACGTTGTATGTAATAAACTCCCTCATATACATGTTCCCAAAAGCCTGGCACTTTTGGCGGGGTCATTTTTTTACTATGCCAAATCCACCGATTAAATCGGTACATGTGCCATGAGTAAAACCCTAATAACCAAGTGGAACCAAATGCAACAGCGATAGCCAATGCATCAAAGTACACTCCGATTAAAATCACGATTACGTAAAACCCACCGATTCTAAGTAAATTTTTCAACCATGAAAATGGATAGTACATGTATCAATGGATCCTTTGTTGAACGTTTTATTCAACCGATTCGCTGTATAACGATTATACTTTTGCAGAAAAGCGATAACCAGCACCGCGAACGGTTTGAATCATGTCATCATGGGAAAATTTAGAAATTGCTTTACGCAATCTGCGTATGTGAACATCAACCGTTCGATCTTCCACATAAACATTAGTTCCCCAAACATTATCTAACAACTGTTCTCGGCTATAGACTCTCTCAACGTGTGTCATGAAAAAATGTAGCAGCTTAAATTCAGTAGGCCCCATATCCAAAGGTTCCTCTTCTGCCGTTACCCGATGAGAAACAGGATCCAAAACCAGACCGTTTATTGCGATAGGCTCTTCTGCGGAAGTTGGTGTTACCCTGCGCATCACAGCTTTGATTCGCGCAACCAGTTCTTTGGGTGAAAAGGGTTTGGTGATGTAATCATCAGCGCCAGAATCTAAACCGCGCACTTTATCTTCTTCTTCACCACGAGCGGTCAACATAATAATAGGAATATCGCGAGTAAACTCGTGTTGTTTTAGTTTTTTCGCCAACTGTACCCCGCTGCCACCTGGCAACATCCAATCAAGTAAAATTAAATCAGGATAAGGTTCTTTGACTAAATCCAATGCAACTTGATAGTCTTCCGCTTGTTGGGTTTCAAAACCGGACTGTTCTAACACAAAATCAAGCATTTCTCTGATAGGTGCTTCGTCCTCTACCAGCAAAATTTTTCTGGCCATTACTTTTTTCCTGCTCATGATAAAGGCGCCATTATTAGTTTAGGTTGTGACACTTTTATTAAACTTATCATATAAATGTCAAATTTCGGTCATGTTAGGGAAAAGAAAGCTCTGAAAACCATGGTTTAGGGTTAATTATATTTGAATTTTATCTTTCTGTTACAGGTAAACATTTGACCCAGTTAAGAAAGTGTTATTTTTTATGGGAAATCCACATTAACGAAAAACTATTATTCACAGCTTCTTGTTAATTAGACGTTTTACGCATATTCTTTACCTTCTTAAATGGTATAATTACTAGATTCTTAAAGGTTCGTGAATGGCTAGAGTCAAAACGGGTTTGTCTAAAAAGTTGTTGACACGCGTGCTGTCCGTTTACTTCGTACTGACGCTAGTCGTCACTGTGGGGCAAATTCTTACAGAATATTTAAATGCCAAGAATCATATTCAAAGCGAACTGCAAACACTCAAAAATACCTTTAGCGTAAGTTTAACGCGGGCAATTTGGGAGCTCAATTATATCCAAGCTGACGACTTAGCTAACGGCTTGATGGCCCTTCCCATTGTAGAAGGGGTGCAAATTCGAGATGAAAATGGCGCATTTATTGCCAACACAGGGCGTACTTCTAAGTTGCCCGCAGAAATGATCACTTCAGGCATCATGCTCGACCATCCAGGAGGCACCTTCGGTTATTCTTTCCCGCTTATTTTCGAGTTCTCTGGACGAAGATCACACGTCGGTGATGTTACCTTGTACTCAAGCGCTAGTATTATATTTGGTCGCATCGAAGTTGGCGTATTTTTCTTAATTGGAAATGCCATCATTAAAACTGCGTTTTTAGTTTTTCTATTTTTAAATGCCTTCCGTCAAATGCTTACGGATCCCCTGGAAGAATTAACCCAGCAAATTAGTGAATTCGATGTTAATCGCCCAGAATCATCTAAATTGCACCTTCATATCGAAGATGACAATGAATTGAAACTGTTGCAGGTATCATATAACGAATTAATTGATGACTTAATTGACTACAAACAAAAGCTTAGAGCCACTCGAAACGACCTCACAGAAGCTAACCGTAGACTCGATGATCAAAACATTATGCTGGAACAAGAAGTAGCTAAGAAAACCGCTTCCTTAAGTAAAATAATGTTGGATCTAGAACAGCAGAAAGATGAATTAATTGTTAATCAACGAGAGTTACGACAAGAAAACGAAAATCGTCAATATATTGAAGATGAATTGCGAAAACGTAATACAGAATTGGCAGATTCAATGGAAACGGTGAAAATCGCCAAAGACCAGTTAATCGAATCTGAGCGCATGGCGTCACTCGGTGGCTTGGTCGCTGGCATTGCTCATGATGTCAATACCCCCATCGGCGTAGGGGTTACCGCTGCCAGCTTTTTACAAGAGCGGATCAAGAATCTACAAACAGCATATGAAGAAAAAACCTTAACCGGTAAAACAATGAGCACATTTTTATCAGAAGCAAACCAAACTACTGAATTATTAATGGGTAACTTGAATCGCGCTTCTGACCTGATCTCTAGTTTCAAGCAAGTCGCCGTTGATCAAACCAGTGAAGCCATTCGTGATGTTGATCTTAAACTTTATATTCATGAAGTCATTCAATCATTGGCACCAAATTTCAAAAAGACATCCCACTCAATTAGCGTTAATTGCCCCGAGAAGTTAGTCGTAAAATGCGCTCCAGGAGCCATTGCTCAAATTTTTACCAATATGATTATGAATTCCTTAATCCATGGCTTAGATGAAAAAGAAAACGGTAAAATAACCATTGACGTTTGCCAACAAAATGACGAAGTGGTGATTAAATATGCCGACGACGGTAAAGGCTTATCTGAAGAAAACTTAGATCGCCATTTTGATGCATTTTACACAACTAAGCGTGGGAAAGGTGGAAGTGGTTTAGGCACTCACATAATGTATAACTTAGTGACGCAAGCGTTAGATGGCAGAATTACCGCTCAAAGTGCCGAAGGTGAAGGCTTGAGCTATGAAATTAGATTTCCTTTGCAATCTTAATATGTTTCGTACACTTCACAGCTACCGCTGGTGAAGGTTTCAAAAGAAACCTCTAATCACGCTAGTTAGTAGCCAAATACACTCACAGATAATCGATTATTGTGCAAGACGCATTGCCCATAAACATGTTAGTCTTCGCGCCTTTCCTTGTATTTTTCTAAAACTAAATAATCCATGTGGTTTTAGAGTTAAATACCAAATAAAAACTGACTAAAGTAGAGAATATGTGGTTTAAAAATCTAAAACTCTTTGCCATTACGCAAACACTAGACTGGCAAGAAGATGACGTTGAGCAAAAGCTAGCAGAATTTAAATTTCGCCCTTGCAATAGCCAAGAGTTATCCACTATGGGTTTCTCATCTCCTTTTGAATCTGGCAGTACTTTACTGCACAGTGCCCAAGGCCGAATTTGGATTACCCTTAAAAAACAAGAGCGTATCCTACCCGCTGTAGTCGTGAATGCGGAACTTGCGGAAAAAGTGGCTCAAATTGAAACGGAAACCGGTTCAGCGGTTGGTAAAAAAGCCAAGCAAGACTTAAAAGAAGAAATTATTCGTCGATTATTACCCCAAGCCTTTACCAAAAATAGTTTTACCCATGGCTTCATTTCCATTAAAGATAATTTGGTTGTGGTAGATGCATCCGCTGACGGTAAAGCCGAAGTGTTTCTAGCGATGATCCGTAAGGCCATGACATCACTGCCGGTAGTGCCCTTGTCTCGTACAAGCATCCAAGGCGAGTTAACAAACTGGATAAAAGATTCTGCAGCACCAAGTGATGTGGTGTTGTTGGAAGAAGCTGAACTTCGAGGTCAAGGGGAAGAAGACAGCATTGTTCGGGTTAAAAACCAGCCGCTTTTAGAAGATGAAATTCTCAATCACATTGAAGCGGGTAAATTTGTCCATAAACTAGCCATAGAGTGGGATGAAAGTCTCACAGCAATGTTAGAAGAAGATTTATCGGTTAAACGTCTTAAATTTACCGATGTGGTTAAAGAGCAAAACGATGATATCCCTAAAGAAGATAAGCTAGCACGTGTCGATGCTGACTTTACGTTGATGTCTGGCGAAATCGTGCGCTTTTCCCAATGGTTAATAAAAACCTTCGATTTAGATCAAGATTAATCCGCGATTGAATTTTTTAGCCCTCAAATAAAAATGCTGTATTAGGGATATTCTCTAATACAGCATTGTTTTAATAGTGACTAAAATGTTGGGTTATTATGCGAAGACAGATTTTGCACTGGCTCTAGCATCAATAAATTCAGGACTGTCTAATATGCTTAAATCTTCAATTATTTTCTTCTCTAAACATATTTTCAACACTGCATCTTTTTGACTATCAAATACCCCACTGAGTGCAGCACCGAGCCTTACAAAATCAATTAAACTAATATCTTGTTCTTGATAACTCATATCTCGCCACTTTTCAGCAATGTTGACAAATTGCTCGTCAAAATCCCACTGGCGCATAATTTTGCCACCAATATGGCCTGATAATTTGATAATAGAAGTATTTAAAAATGTGGGATTAGCAAACACTTCTTCATGACGCTCTGCTTCCGTTAAAATAGGTAATACACCTATATTATAAACCAAACACGCAAGGGTTAATGTATCTAAACTCAAATAGCGCTTTTTACTTTTCTCGGTAAACTGCAGTGCCGCAACCGAATAAGAAAGACTTTCAATGGTTTGTGCCCACATTTTAGCAATGTAATTTTTGACCAATTCGTTTTTCGAAACAAAAAGCTGCTCCATTGCCAAAGCCGTTGAAATATTTTTGATTTGGCTAAGACCAATTCGGGTTACAGCTTGTGATACCGATGTTACCTTGACTGCTCTGCCTAGATAAGCACTATTTGAAATTTTAATGATGCGAGCACTTAACGAGGGATCTTGTGCAATGATATCGCCCATTGAGTTTAGATTTATGTTCGGATCATCTGCAGTGCGTCTGACTTTCAGCGCTATTGCGGGAAGTGTTGGTAAAACAATCGTATCATTCTTAATTTTCTCAACCAGAATGGTTAACAACGCGTTTTCTGTGGACATGTTTCTTCCTATTTAATTGAGCGATGACCTACTCGACATTGAAAATGAAGGCAGCCGTATCAATATTTAGTTTGATGAGTATATTCATCTCCATGGAATTGATAAACTTAAGGTAATTTAAGGTCTAGTTCTTAATATAGCAGTTAATTCGTTACCTAAATTAATAAGATAATTTAAACTGCACTTTTCAATATATAGACTATAAACTACGCATAGCACTTTAAATTTGCAATTCAATTATTTATGCATTCAATAAAAAAAACAAATTAGGATGAGCAATGATTAGAAAAAATCTCCTCGCGTTAACCCTTTCTGCGCTGTTTTTAACCGCCTGTTCAGATTCTTCGAAGCAGACACAAGTAACAAGTCCGCAAGCTCCCGCTAAAGTAGAAAAAATAGAGTTGGTTGCTGATGCAGAAGAACGCCTAGACATATATTTTCCAGTGACTTTAACAGCAGATTTATCTGCTTATAGTGAAAACCAGAAAAACATGCTGTCCCTTCTCATTGATGCATCGAAGATTATGGACGATCTGTTTTGGATGCAGGCATTTAGTCAACCTAAACAAGCATTTTTAGACGCATTGGACGATCCAAAAGTACGTCAATTTGCAGAAATTAATTATGGACCTTGGGATAGATTGAACGGTGATAAGCCTTTCTTAACCCAAACCCAAGCAAAACCCTTAGGAGCCCAATTTTACCCCGAAGACATGAGTAAGGAGGAATATTTAGCCAGTGACATAAAACGCAAAGATAATCTTTACTCTATGGTTTCCCGTGATGAGAAGGGAAAATTAATAGCGGTGCCCTACTCGGAATATTTTGCGGATGAATTGCAGGCAGCTGCTGATTTACTCCTAGAAGCTTCAAAATTAGCGGAGAATCCAGCATTTGGAAATTATTTAACAATGCGAGCTGAGGCTTTAATAACGGATAATTATCAACCTTCTGATTTCGCTTGGATGCAAATGAAGGATAACCCCATTGAATTGGTGATAGGACCCATTGAAACTTATGAGGACCAATTGTTTGGATACCGTGCAGCTTTTGAAGCTTATGTTTTACTAAAAGATCTCAGTTGGAGCGAACGTTTAGCTAAATACGCGGCTTATTTGCCTGAACTGCAACATGGTCTGCCTGTAGCTGATGAATATAAAGCAGAAATGCCAGGCAGCAACGCTGATCTTAATGCTTATGACGTTATCTACTATGCAGGCCATTCAAACGCCGGAAGTAAAACTATAGCCATTAATTTACCCAATGATGAAGAAGTGCAACTCAAAAATGGGACGCGCAGACTACAGCTCAAAAACGCAATGCAGGCAAAGTTTGAGCACATTTTGGTTCCTATATCTGACTTGTTAATCACCCCAGAGCAGCGCAAACATATCACCTTTAACGCTTTTTTTGCGAATACCATGTTTCATGAGGTAGCCCACGGCTTAGGGATTAAAAATACCCTTGATGGAGAAGGAACTGTCAGAGGTGCATTAAAAGAGCATGCCTCAGCCTTAGAAGAGGGCAAAGCTGATATTCTAGGTTTATATATGGTTGAACAACTTCTCAAAAAAGGCGCTATCAGCGAAGGACAACTGGAAGACTACTATGTGACGTTTATGGCCGGTATTTTCCGTTCTGTGCGCTTTGGTGCATCCAGTGCTCATGGTAAAGCCAATATGATTCGATTTAATTTTTTCCAGGAAATGGGCGCTTTTAGTCGAGATGAGAATGGTCTCTACCAAGTCAATATGGAAAAGATGGGCGAGGCAATAGCAGCATTATCTGAAGTCATTCTAACCTTGCAAGGAGATGGTGATTATCAAGGTGTTAGTCAATTAGTAGCCGACAAAGGCATTATCAAAGACGTGCTTGCTGAAGATTTACAAAAACTCACGGATGCCAATATTCCCGTAGATATTACGTTTAAACAAGGCAAAGAAGTGCTTAGACTTTAGTCTAAAAAAATAGATCAACGCTTTGTAAGTGTTCACAACACCTACAAAGCGTGATTAAATAAGTTCAAGTCGCAAGGCTAGTATTGAATTAGTAAAGTAGTAAAGTAGTGAGAACAATCGATTAGCTAGAATGATTCGCCACATCATGGGCCTTTAGGCCTTTTAAGAATATGAGGCACTCCAATTAAACCGAACTTAGCACTTCAGGAAAAACATCGACAGGATGCTGCCGATATTTTGTACTCTAATGGCTAAGTCTTGTTGCCTCCTCTCTTCTTGTGTTCGGTTTTAGCAATTCAGAAATTGATACCTTTAAAACCTATTGGTGGATATCAATGATGGTGCTACTACTAGTGCGAATGGCGGATAGCTATTTTTGGCTCAGAAAAAACAAGTCTACTAAGAGCAATGGCAAACAATCTATTTTACGGTTCTCAGTCGGTACCATAGCAACGGCAAGCATGTGGTGTATTTATTGTCTTGTCCTGTTTCCCTACATAGATACTATTGAGCTGGCGTTTAACATCATTATAGTTTCAGCCATGGCCGGGGGTGCGAGCACTGTCTTGGCCGGTAATAAAATTACCGCAATGTTGTATTGTGGAATTTTATTAATTCCATTTTCAATCGCATTATTGTTAGCCCCAGAGTTCCACGAATATATATTAGGGTTACTGGGGATGTCGTTTGGTTGCGTTATGTTAATTACAGCAAACAAATCTGCTAACTTTACAGCTTTAGCAATACGTTTGAAGAATGAAAATGCAGTTTTAGTTGAAGATATGGAAGCGGAAGTTACGGCTAGAACAAGGCAAATATACGAACTTTCCAATATTGACCCCCTTACAGGCCTGTTTAATCGAAATGCCTTTCTAACTCATCTGCGCAACAATATTGAAGACAGCCAAAATGCAAACGAAGCCTTGGCTTTACTGTTTATTGATTTAGATGGCTTTAAAAAAATCAACGATACCATTGGTCATGAAACAGGCGATATGGTTTTGAAACAGACCGCAGATAGATTAAAAGAAATTTACCAAAACCATCAACTTATATGTCGTTGGGGGGGAGATGAATTTTTAGTCGCGGTAGAAAACGCGAGTCAAGATAAAGCAATTATACTTGCGGACAGCTTAATAAAGCGTATTTCTGAACCTTATATCTTCTCTCACAATCGTTTATCAATTAGTGCCACTATTGGTATTGCTATGTTTCCTGAACATGCCACGCAAGAAAATGTCCTTATCCAACTTGCCGATACTGCAATGTACTATCAAAAAAAAGCATTTCCCTCTACGGCAGGGGTTTTTTCCGCCCATCTTGGTAAACAACTCGCTCGAGAACAACGCTTAAAAGACGGATTAAGCGAAGCCATTGAAAATCAGCAACTTAGACTGGTTTTTCAACCTATAGTGGATAGTGAAACCTTTCAGCCAGTTGCTTTTGAAGCTTTATTAAGGTGGCAACTTGTTAACGAAAATATTCCTCCTTACGAGTTTATTTCTATCGCCGAACAATATGGCCAAATTCGAAAGATTGGCGCCTGGGTGCTCAATCAAGCATGCATAGCCGCAAAATCGTGGCAATCTCAAATGCCCTTGTCCGTCGCTGTGAATGTCAGCGTTATTCAATTGCAAGATGATGACTTCATTGACATTGTAGAGCAAGCCTTAGTCGACTCGGGCCTAGCTGCACAGTATCTGCATATCGAAATTACAGAATCGGTGTTTGCCGCAGACAAAGAAACCTTATTGGATAAGATATCTTGCCTTCAACAGCGGGGAATTAAAGTTTCTATTGATGATTTCGGCACAGAATATTCTTCATTATCAGTGATCCAAGAATTATCTGCTAACAAAGTTAAAATTGATAAAGCTTTTGTGGACAGTTTAGATAGTAGTGGTATGCCAATTGTTAATGCGGTACTGCATATTGCTAAAGCCTTTGGTTACGATGTAGTCGCCGAAGGCGTTGAAACTTTACAGCAAGCAGAAACCTTAAGAAAAGCAGGTATTAATCACCTCCAAGGGTTTTATTTTGCTAAACCCTTGGAGTCATCCCTTCTAAAACAATACTTGAAGGGGCGAGCTTTACCACTAATAGATTAAGGAAGTGGCTGTTTGAGGGTGTCTTGATACGGTGGCCATCCCATTGGTTTGCCGGCTAAAACATGTAAATGAATATGATAAACAGTTTGCCCGCCATCCATATTACAATTCATCACAGCGCGATAGCCATTTTCTGCAAAGCCTTGTTCTTTGGCTATTTGAGCCGCAGCAATGTAAAGTTGCCCAACGATTTCCGCATCTTCTGCTTGAATATCATTAATAGTCGCAATGGCTTTTTTAGGAATCACAAGAAAGTGCACAGGAGCTTGGGGGTTAATATCCTTGAATGCTAATACCTGATCATTTTCGAAAATGATCTCAGCGGGGATCTCCCGATTGATTATTTTTGTAAAGATAGTTTCAGACACAATGACACTCCAACATAATTAGCTTTAAACAATCAGTTTTAAAAATAGAAAACCACGATTTACCAAAAAACGAAACCAAGTAAAACAGCACCTAGCACTAACCGATATATGACAAATGGCAGCATGCCAATTTTGGATATCCAAGAAAGAAACAAAAAGATACAAGCATAAGCGCTGATGAATGACAGGCCGATACCATAGAAAAGTGCTTCCCACTCAACGGCGGTGTCAGCTTGCAACAGATCTAAAGTGGCTAACAATCCAGCCCCTAATATAACAGGTATGGACAATAAGAAAGAAAACCGTGCGGCACTCTCTCGATTCATACCCAACATTAATCCAGCGGTCATAGTAATACCTGAGCGGGATGTGCCAGGTATGAGTGCAATTGCTTGGGCTAGGCCAATAAAAAGCGCATTTTTCCATGTTAACTGATAAATATTTTTAGTTAGCTTGCCGGTAACATCGGCATACCATAGTAACAAGCCAAAGACGATGGTCGTAAAGGCGATGACTAACGCTGAGCGAGCGTACTCTTCTATCAAGTCTTTGGCGACAAAACCAATTACTACGGCTGGAATAGTGGCTAAAATAACCCACCAGGCTAACTTACTGTCATCGCTTTGCTGTTTACTGAAGCCAGACTGCAACCAAGCTACCATCATGCGGACAATATCAGCGCGAAAATAGATCATAACAGCAAGCAAGCTGCCAACATGAACCGCTACATCAAAGGCTAATCCCTGATTTTGCCAACCCAGTAATTCAGAAGGAAGTATTAAATGGGCTGAGCTTGATATAGGCAAAAATTCAGTTATGCCTTGAATAATGGCTAACACAATAATTTCGAACAAAGTCATAATGTCGCAGGTCTCCAGTTAAATTCAATCGTCCATAATTTCTGTTGGCTTTGATCGTAATCTTCCAACATTGCGGCAATACTTCTTTGGTGAACGGGATGTATTACATTTCCAGCAATTTCACTCAGAGGCAGTAAAACAAAGGCATTATAATCAATTTCATGGCGAGGTAGTACAACTCCATCTTCGGTTACAACATCATCAAACAAGAGTAAATCGAGATCCAATGTTCTAGGAGCGAATTTTTTTTCGCCTCTTATCCGACCATTTTGGTTTTCTATGGATTTGAGGATCTCACACACTTGTTGCACAGATTTTGTGGTTTTAGCCCCCACAACCAAATTGTAAAAATGTGAGCCGCTAAATCCAACAGCCTCGCTTTCATACACATTCGATAAGGTTAATTCGCCAAACTCGGCAAATAATCCATCCAGCCCAGCGCGAGTATATTTGTCTCGTTCAACGTTACTACCAATACTAATATAAATTTGATGCAACATTAGTTAAGGATTTTCCCGAAAAAGTTCAACTGTCACTGCGTTGGCATTGGGCAATATGTTGGGTTTAGACAGCGATATTTTAGCGCTTTTAACGCCGCTATAACTCAAAAGATGTTGAATGATATGATTGGCTAATGCTTCTAATAGTTGAAATTTACTATTAAACGCAATTTCTTCCACGGCAAAGGCTAAAGCAGCATAGTCGATAGTATCTTTGACATCATCTGAGGTTCCAGCGGTGCGCAAATCCAACGATAATTCAATATCAATTAATAGTGGTTGTTTTGCCTCTCTTTCCCAATCGTAAACCCCAATTAGTGATTTGACTTGTAAGCCTTGTATAATAATTTTGTCCATGACAGATCCGCGCTGTTATAATATCTATATGCGGTAAAGTGACGACTTATGTGAGAAGCTAACACAAGATCACATTTACCCGGTTACTGGTTCGAGAGTTTAACGTGTTAGGAAGACCAAGTATATGACAGCACTAACAATATTGATGATCGCTTCTGCCTATTTGGCCGGTTCTATATCCAGTGCAATGCTTGTCAGTAATTTATTTTATTTACCTAACCCCCGTCTACATGGTTCTAGAAATCCGGGTGCTACCAATATATTGCGATTGGGTGGCAGGTTACCTGCCGTATTAGTACTCTTGTTCGATGTGTTAAAAGGTACCATACCTGTTTGGTTTAGTTATTACCTAGGGTTTTCACCTCTGTTGCTTGGATTTGTCGCAATAGCAGCATGTTTAGGGCATATATTTCCGTTATTTTTTAGTTTTAAGGGGGGAAAGGCGGTAGCCACCGCATTTGGTGCCATGTTACCCATAGGCGTGGAATTGGCAGGGGCATTAATTGCTTGTTGGGGGTTAGTCGTATTCGCCACTGGTTATTCTTCATTAGCAGCCATATCCGCAGTCGCTTTATCTCCAGTTATTACTTACTTCGTTAAACCCGAGTATACCTTGCCCGTAAGCATGTTAGCTGTGCTGATAATCTTGCGCCACAAAGCGAACCTTTTGCGGTTAGTGCGTGGTCAGGAAAGTAAGATATGGGAAAAAGGTAAAGGCCGAGGATTTAAAAAGCCATCTAAATAAAGATGGCTATTTACGAGCTTAAATCAGATTAATTAACGATATTATTTTTTTCGACAAACTCTAATCAACCCTATCCCCACCAAAATGAGCATTATTGTAGGCACATTGGGCACACCAATGGGTTCATCGGATGTGGCTAAAAAGGCAAAGGCATTCAATGCAAAAATACCATTATCATTTAAAGGGTCAAATTGCGCCTGAGTAGTGAACATATCTATATCCGCTACCACAATAAGCGAACCTGAGCCTGCTGCATATTGTCCAGCTCCCCAGGCAGCAGCGATAACTTGGTTTTCAGTATTCATTCCAATAATACTGCCATTGGCATTGAGTACATCCGCAGTTGACAAGAAACCTTCTTCTCCACCACCTTGGGTTACATTGTTAGCAACACCAAAGGGTCCATCAAATAAGGGCTCAATGCCATTTACTGGGGTGATAGCCGTCTGCCCTACCGTAGGAATGCCCAACAAAGCACCAATACCGTCGCGCCCAGAGCTATCCTGCATCAACCAGAGATCTCCACCGTTCAAAAAGAAATCGACCACATCAGCATGATAAGCGCTTGATTCTGATACATTCCACCACGGAGCGATAAAACCATCCACCCCAGCTAGCCCTGCAGCATCAGGTATGATATCCATTGTAGTAATAGATTCATTAACCACTCCTCCAGCACCAAAAAATAAAGGATTCTCTAAAGCATTTCGAAAATCGGTTATAAAACTGCCACCGTCCCAAGAGTACCCAGAGTTTGATGTTTGTAATGATGAATTTGGTCCCCCTACCAAATAGGCTTGGGCTGAAAACATTGGTAGCAACGTGCAAAAACAAATTAGAATATTTTTTAAAGTAAATTTACGCATAAACTTTTCCTTGTTTAAAAAAAGCCTCAATTCTAAGCAATTTCACCAGAATCAAGGTGTTCATTTTTTATACAGCATGAAGCGTGCCAGCGTAATAAAATCAAGTAGTTAAAAAACTGCTGTTTATAAATTGTAAATTTACTTGACACTTAATGTAAAAAGAGCCATCAAATTCAAAGCGTTTTTGAACATCGCGCTTTTAAAATATTTCTGTTTTAAGGGGATCTTGGATTATATGGCAGGCAAAGTATCAAGGGACCATCGCGGTTTGGCTTTACTATTTAAAGACTCAACCTGCCCCGCTTTAAGTCGTTGCAAACCAGCATAGGCAATCATGGCACCATTGTCAGTGCAAAATTCTAAGCGTGGGTAATACACCTTTCCATTTATTTTTTTCATCATTGTCTCTAACTGAGTTCTTAGCATTGAATTGGCACTAACACCGCCAGCGATGACCAAGCGTTTCAATCCAGTTTGTTTCAGTGCGCGTCGACATTTGATGGCCAATGTATCGACTACCGCCTCTTGGAATGCATAAGCAATATCGGCTTTTGTTTGCTCATTTAAGGTTTCGCTGCGAATTGTATTGGCGGCGGCGGTTTTTAACCCGCTAAAGCTAAAATCCAACCCGGGTTTTGAGGTCATGGGCCGTGGGAATTCAAATCGGCCAGGTGTGCCAGCCTCAGCTAGTTTGGCTAACAAAGGGCCACCAGGGTAATCAAGACCCATCATTTTTGCGGTTTTATCAAAGGCTTCCCCTGCGGCATCATCCACTGACTCACCCAGTACTTGGTACTGACCAATACCTTCTACCTTCACCATCATTGTATGCCCGCCGGACACTAATAAAGCAATAAAAGGAAATTCAGGTTTAGGATCGTCAAGCATAGGCGCTAACAAATGACCTTCCATATGATGAACGCCTACAGCAGGCACCCCCCAAGCAAAAGCTAAACTTCTGCCAACCGACGCCCCAACTAATAAAGCCCCGATCAGACCAGGGCCTTGAGTATAAGCTATACCATCAATCTGATTAGCGTGGGTATTGGCATCAGACATGGCTTTTTTGATCAATGGAACAATTTTCCGTACATGATCTCTTGAGGCTAATTCAGGTACTACCCCACCGTAATCAGCATGTAATTTAACTTGGCTATATAATTCGTGGGAAAGCAGTCCGTGCTGATCATCTAAAATCGCCACGCCAGTTTCGTCACAGGAAGTTTCGATTCCTAAAATTCGCATATTCAATTATACTCTGCTTGAAAATTCCTCGAAGTTTACCTTTGCACCTTCAAAGACGCTAGGGTTCTGCTAATTTAAACCACAAAAAGCAAAAAACTTGGGGCAAAACTAAAATAATCTTCAATCTTCCCTTTACAAGCGCCCTGCGAATGATTAAAATTCCGCACCATTTTTGACCGCACCGGCTATTTTTTGGGCTGGTAACCAGATTTAATATTTTGAGGTGAGATTTTAATGCCAATCGTTAAAGTAAGAGAGAACGAACCATTTGACGTAGCACTGCGTCGTTTCAAGCGTTCATGTGAAAAAGCAGGTGTTCTTTCAGAAGTTCGTCGTCGCGAATTCTTTGAAAAGCCGACTTGGGAACGTAAGCGTAAGAAAGCAGCTGCTAAAAAGCGTCATTTGAAAAAGTTAGCTCGCGAAAACGCTCGTCGCATCAAGTTATACTAATATCTCGCTTCTGTTGCTTGGTTTTGGATGTTTATTATTTTAATAACAGCCAATCCCAAGCCCCAAGCTGTCTAAATAGTTTTACGTTTTAGAGTTTTCAGATGACCCTTCTTGAACAACTAAATCAAGCAATGAAAGATGCTATGCGTGCCAAAGATAAACTTCGTCTTGGTACTATTCGTATGGCACTTGCAGCAGTAAAGCAGCGTGAAGTAGACGAGAGAATTGAGTTAACTGATACTGATGTAATTGTACTGCTAACAAAGATGGTCAAGCAGCGTAAAGATGCCGCTAGCCAATTTGAAGATGCTGGACGCCAAGATTTGGCTGACACTGAAAAAGCAGAAATCGATGTTATCCAATCATTTTTACCTCAGCCTTTAACCGCTGACGAGTTAGATGATTTGATCCAACAAGCGATGCAAGATACTCAGGCTGCGGGGATGCAGGATATGGGCAAGGTAATGGGCTGGTTAAAACCGAAAGTTCAAGGCCGTGCTGATATGGGCAAATTAAGTGGTCAAATTAAAGCTAAGCTTGCCTGATTACCTTAAGCCACTCGCGAAACTATTCCCAAGCCGCAATTGCAAAATTGCGGCTTGTTTGTTTCTGTTCCTTACTGATAAAGTAATGTTTGTTGAACCCCTTTTACAAGTTTGAATCCTATTCATGGCTGGACGAATTCCAAAAGATTTTATCGATGACTTGATTGCTCGCACTGATATTGTTGAGCTAATCGATAGTCGAGTTAAATTAAAAAAAGCTGGCAAAAACTATCAAGCATGTTGCCCTTTCCATAGTGAAAAAAGTCCATCATTTACGGTCAGCCAAGAGAAACAGTTTTATCATTGTTTTGGTTGTGGCGCCCATGGTAATGCCATTTCCTTTGTCATTGAATATGACCGTCTTGAGTTCCCCGAAGCCGTAGAGGAATTAGCCAGATTTCACAGTTTAGAAGTGCCACGGGAACAGGGTGGCAAACCGGGCCCTACTCCTCAGCAAAAGGCCCAAATTGCTGACGATTATCAATTAATGGAACAAGCCGCCCGTTTTTTTGAAAAAAAATTAAAACAGCACGAACAAAAAAACAAACCCATAGACTATTTAAAACAGCGTGGTCTTAGTGGGGAAATTGTTAAAGCCTTTGGTATAGGATATGCGCCGCCTGAATGGGACAGTATTTTCAAGCAATTTGGCAGCACACCAGAAAAGCAACAACAACTACTCGACTTAAAACTGATTACTGAAAATGATAACCGTCGTCGTTATGACTTTTTCAGAGATAGGATCATGTTCCCGATCCGTGATAAACGAGGCAGAGTGATTGGCTTTGGTGGCCGTGTACTTGAAGAAGGCGGCCCAAAATACCTAAACTCACCTGAAACCCGAATTTTCCACAAAGGTCATGAATTATATGGCTTTTATCAAGCGAAGCAGGCCAACCGAAAACTTGAACGTTTGATGATTGTAGAAGGTTACATGGACGTAGTCGCTTTAGCGCAATTTGGTATCGACTATGCTGTAGCGTCATTGGGTACCTCCACCACCCCTGAACACATACAAATGTTATTTCGCGCGGCACCAGAAATAATCTGCTGTTACGACGGTGATCGAGCGGGTCGTGATGCGGCGTGGCGAGCCCTTGAAAATGCGCTCCCACAGCTCAAAGATGGGGTGGAAATGAAGTTTTTGTTCCTGCCCGATGGTGAAGATCCAGATACTCTCGTAAGACAAACAGGAAAAGAACAATTCGAAACCCTATTGCGGGAAAAGTCTGTCCCCTTGTCCCAATTCTTTTTCGAAAATCTAATCCAACAATTCAATGTGGGTAGCAGTGAAGGCAAGGCGGCGTTAACCAAAGCTGCCAATGAATATATTGAGCAAATTAATGCTGAAAATCTTGTTGTTCTGCTAAAAGAAGAATTGCGTAAAAAGATCAAAGGCGATAGCTATAAAGCTGATATTTTAGAGGATATCAAACAAGCTAATCGAGTTGGAAAAGCCCAAAAACTTGACTACCAGCTACCAAATAAAAATAACATGTCACCGGTTAGGAAATTACTACGCCTCTTATTGCTGCACCCTAATTTAGCAAAGCAACACCCAGATATTCAACCTGCAGCGTTGAATCCTGACTTCATCAAAGGCCTACATGTTCTGATTAAAATGCAACAGTTTTGTGCGTCGCAATCAAATATCAATACAGGTCATGTGCTAGAGCATTTCAGGGGAGATCCCGAAGCAAAGTTCTTGCATCAATTATTACAAATTGATCATGATGCCGATGACAATCGACCGGATAAATTGTACATCGACAGTTTTAATCGCTTAATTGAACAGCAGCTTAAAGCAAGATATCAACAGCTTATGGCCAAAGGTTCAGCAATGACTAGAGAAGAGATGCAAGAAGTGAAATTGCTCACTCAAACTAAAGCGACTTATAGTGCCGAATAGCCTTAACATCCTATCTTGTGAGGTAAAAATTCCCCCCTTTGTTTATTCCAGTGTTTTAATTATTTTGCACTTGAATAAAAACTATTCACCCATACATATAAAAAACTGTCAGGTTTAACGATAAAATAACCGAAAATGGCTTAATTAACTGGCCTGACTACAGGGTTTTCTGCTATACTGGCTAATTCGCAAACGCCTCGGTGCGCGCAGATTTTATCTGGATTTTTGACAATTTAGATTGGTCAGTTCCAGGTACACTTTCAACTGATTTTGAGAAACGTAGGTTATATGGCGCAAAGCAAGCAGTCTCAGATAAAACTCCTTATTGTAAAAGGAAAAGAGCAAGGTTATTTAACTTTTGCTGAAGTAAACGATCACCTTCCCCAGGATATTATCGATTCAGATCAAATCGAAGACATTATTCGAATGATCAATGATATGGGAATTCAGGTATTCGAATCAGCTCCCGATTCTGACGAATTGTTGATGCAAGAAACGACAGCCGATGAAGAAGTCGCTGAAGCCGCCGCCCAAGCGTTAGCAACGGTTGAGAGTGAAATTGGTCGTACAACTGACCCAGTTCGTATGTACATGCGTGAAATGGGAACCGTTGAGCTACTGACTCGTGAAGGCGAAATTGAAATTGCTAAACGAATTGAAGATGGTATTAACCAAGTTCAATGCTCAGTCGCAGAATACCCAGAAGCAATTACCTATTTGCTTGACCAGTGGGACCAATTCGAAGCTGAAGAAATTCGTCTAAGTGACATCATTATTGGATTTGTTGACCCTAACGAAACGGATGTAGCTCCAACTGCGACACACGTAGGTTCTGAGTTATCTGAAGAAGAGTTAGAAGACGAAGATGATGATGAAGATGATGAGGACGAAGAGGAAGAAGATACCGGTCCTGATCCTGAACTAGCAAGAGAAAAGTTCGATGAATTGCGCAAGCAGTACATCAAAGCCCGCGACGTAATCGCAGACAAAGGACGTTCTCATAAAGACGCTAGAAAACAAATTAATGAATTAAGTGAAGTCTTTAAAGAGTTCAGATTAGTTCCAAAACAGTTCGATCGTATGGTTAAAAACATGCGTAGCATGATGAACCGCGTACGTGTTCAAGAACGAATTGTTATGAAGCACTGTGTAGTGAACGCTAAAATGCCGAAGAAAGATTTTATCAAGGCATTTGCGGGTAACGAAACCACCACTGATTGGTTGGTAGCAGTACTTGAGAGTGGCGCAAGCTATGTGCCTGCGCTACTTGAAGTGAAAGAGGAATTAGAACGCGCTATCAGCAAGATGAACCAAGTTGAAGAAGAGACTGGGTTGATTATCGCTGATATAAAAGACATTAACCGTCGCATGTCGATTGGTGAAGCGAAAGCTCGTCGCGCGAAAAAGGAAATGGTAGAAGCGAACTTACGTTTGGTTATCTCCATAGCTAAAAAATATACAAACCGCGGGCTGCAATTCTTGGATCTTATTCAAGAAGGTAACATTGGTTTGATGAAAGCCGTTGATAAATTTGAATACCGCCGTGGTTATAAGTTTTCAACTTATGCAACTTGGTGGATTCGACAAGCGATTACTCGCTCAATTGCTGACCAAGCTAGAACTATTCGTATTCCAGTGCACATGATCGAAACGATTAATAAACTCAATCGTATTTCTCGTCAGATGCTACAGGAAATGGGTAGAGAGCCAACACCTGAAGAGTTGTCAGAACGCATGATAATGCCTGAAGACAAGATCCGTAAGGTACTTAAAATTGCCAAAGAACCAATCTCCATGGAAACCCCTATTGGAGATGATGAAGATTCGCACTTAGGTGACTTTATTGAAGACAGTACGATTGTACAGCCTCTCGACTCTGCTACTGGCGGCAGTCTAAAAGACGCCACTCAAGAAGTACTAGCTGGGCTAACCGCTAGAGAAGCAAAAGTATTGCGTATGCGTTTTGGTATTGATATGAACACTGACCATACTTTGGAAGAAGTTGGTAAGCAGTTTGACGTTACCCGTGAGCGTATTCGTCAGATTGAAGCTAAGGCCTTACGTAAATTACGTCACCCTAGCCGTTCTGAGCAATTACGCAGTTTCTTAGACGAGTAATTGGGTCTGATAGAAAAGATACATACCTTTAAAAGCCGCTTAACAGCGGCTTTTTTATTTGCATATCATTAAACACCTGTAGGCGGGTGCTTTAGCCCCGCAGGTATGCCGTATGCCGTAGGTATGCACAACCCTTCATGGCCTAAAGACCATGCTACAATATCGGCTCAATATGCATATCGCCTTGGGAGAATAAAACCTGTAGGCGGGTGCTTTAGCCCCGCAGGTATGCCGTAGGTATGCACAACCCTTCATGGCCTAAAGACCATGCTACAACATCGGCGCAATATGCAATATCGCTTTGGGACAATAAAACCTGTAGGCGGGTGCTTTAGCCCCGCGGGTATGCCGTAGGTATGCACAACCTTTCATGGCCTAAAGACCATGCTACAACATCGCGCAATATACATATCGCCTTGGGACAATAAAACCTGTAGGCGGGTGCTTTAGCCCCGCAGGTATGCCGTATGCCGCCGGTATGCACAACCTTTCATGGCCTAAAGACCATGCTACAACATCGACACAATATACATATCGCGTTGGGACAATAAAACCTGTAGGCGGGTGCTTTAGCCCCGCGGGTATGCCGTATGCCGCCGGTATGTACTACCTTTCATGGCCTAAAGACCATGCTACAACATAGGCGCAATATGCAATATCGCCATGGGATTAGATTAAACCTGTAGGCGGGTGCTTTAGCCCCGCAGGTATGCCGTATGCCGTAGGTATGCACAACCTTTCATGGCCTAAAGACCATGCTACAACATAGGTGCAATATCCACTCAGGATCAAGACAACACCTATTGAATGGTTAAACCAGACTGAATGTCACTGATCTTATCTACAATAACTCGACTGACTTTGCGACTGCTGGGTAGAAATGTATGTACTACTGGCACTTTAATAACCTCTGAAATATCTTGATGTGCGCATTCACTCACAGATACTACACCGTCATTTTCGTCTTCTAAAAAGTACTTTTTCGTTAGGGGAAAGCTTCGTGTTCCAACTATTGCTGTTTTAGGGATGCTGGGCATAGGAATTTTCGAAAGTCTAGCTGCACTAGCTAATAGTTGTCCACAATCGCCTGAGACTAATTGAAACCCCAGTTCATGCTGACTCTTTTGAGCCAACCTTGCTGGGGAGACCGGGGAGCCTAACAGAAATAGATGCTTTGGCGATCTGATGTCTTTAGGCATATTTTGTAATGCAGCTCTTAACATTAGGCCACCTAGGGAGTGCCCAATTAAGACGTATTCCCCTTTCTCTGCCACTTCCTGAATTTTCAGGCTAACCCTATTGGCTATTTCTGCAAATGTTTCAGTGCCAGTAAAATAGCCCACCACATCAACCGAGTGACCGTGTCTACGCAGTCGCCATAACATGGGGGTGGCCGATATTGGCGTCCGGCCCATGCCGTGGACAAACAAAATCAACATAGTTACCAAGTACCTTTGGTTTGCATTAGTTCAATGCTAGTAATATGTTCTTTGCAAACCTCCGAATCCAGTTCCGAGATCACTGTAAAAACAGTATCGGAATGTTGTGATGCCTTTAGCGCTTGTGAATACAGAATATGGTTAAATGCAATACTGCATTTTATGAAAGGATCTTCAATTTTGCGTAGTAAATTTATAGATTTATCAAAAAAGTCGGGCCGTCCAATGATATCGAATGCTTCCACTATATTACCTTCAGATTCACTCGTTTGAGCCAATTTAATAGTGTTTTTAGCGCGCATTAATAATGCAATATTCTGTTCATTATTCTCAGTTAATTCATATAGATATTGTTTTAAAAGCCCCTGACCTTTGCCACACATATTTGCAGGACTATCTTCATTAATATCTTCCAACTGTTGAATTAACTCATCAATTTCAGGATTCCAGTCTTGCCATCGTTTATTGTCACTTACCTCTGGAAATAGAAATAATATTTCTCTAGCTTTTCTAGCAGAATAAACGCCTGCACAATGAAAACGGGTTCCAGTTAGATAGGTTTGATTATGCCAATAGTATGATTTTTCTATATCCTGGCGAATTCCATAACCGCCGGAAAAATAGTTGAAAGCAAGAATATTCATACGGCCAGCATGTGCTTGATTAGCGCACAAATGCCAATATTTATAACCTAAACGAGGTGCTTCTAATAAAAATCGTGCAATATGACCGGATTCAAAAAGCATATCACCCAAATCCGAAATGTTAGGGTAGTGTTCAATTAATTTATCCACTTTTTCCAAACCATTTTCTAATTGCGCAATGTGGACAGTTTGATCTAATTCAATTCTTGCGAAGTTTAATATTGTGAGGGCTTTTATTAAAACTTGGTGAAGTACAACGGCGCGTTCCAGTGGAAGATCATGAGACTCAATTGTCCTATTGAGTACATCGGCCGCATGGTCTAATGCCACTAAATCGAGCTCCTCATAAGGGTGCTTCTGAACATCGTCACCATATACATAAGCAATTGCTGCTTGAGCATCATCTAACAAGTTTTGTTCGGCTATAGCTGCCGAACAAAACCCACATAACGCTAGTATATATAACCGTAAAATCATTTAATTTAGTCAACATTATCAACAATGTTGATTAGTCTAACCTCAAAATACAGACTAGACTAGTTTCCATCTAAACCGCATCGCCTTTCTGATAAGGTATTTTTTCATCAAGCTCTTCTAATTCGTGTGCAATCTCTTCTGGTGAACCTGTATGTCTGGCTAACCAATAATAGGCAATAGGCACCACGTAAAGCGTCATTAATGCAGATAATAAAACACCGTAAAAAATAACGATACCAATGACTGCCCGACTCTCTGAGCCAGGTCCGGTAGCAATAACCAGAGGGAGTGAACTAAAGACGGTGGTAAACCCCGTCATGACAATTGGTCTTAGTCGTTGCGTGGCAGCGCGTTTTAATGCAGCTTCAAATTCCATTCCAGCATCTCGCAGCTGATTGGCAAACTCGACAATTAGAATCCCATTCTTAGCCGCCAAACCTATTAGCATTACCAATCCTATCTGGCTATAAATATTCAGACTTGCGCCCGATACATATAGTCCAATAAATGCCCCTAATAAAGCCAATGGAACAGTCAACATAATCACTAAAGGGTGTATCCAACTCTCGAACTGGGCAGCTAATACTAGGTATGTGATGGCTAGAGCGAGAAGGAATACAAAAATAATCGAACTACCCGTTTCTTTATAAAGTTGGGACTCTCCCTTGTAATCTATTGAGACCCCTGCTGGTAATTCGGTTTCAACAATGTTTTCCAAATACTCCAAGGCTTCACCAACCGTATAATCATCTGCTAAGTTTGCACTGATTGTCACGCTTCGCATGCGGTTGTATCGATTTAATCTTGCTGAAGTTGCTTGCTCTTCGAACTTCAGCAAATTGTCCATTGGGATCAATTGATTGGTAGTGGATGACCTAACATACAAGTTTTCAATACTTTGAGGACTGCGATAATCTTCTTCCTTACCTTCAAGAATCACGTCATATTCCTGTCCACGGTCCAGATACGTAGATACCCTTCTTTGCCCAAGCATGGTTTCTAAAGTACTGCCAATATCCGAGATGGAAACGCCAAGATCCGCTGCACGTTGCCTATCAATATTAATCAATATTTGCGGTAGGGTTTCTTTATAATCCGAGTCTAAGCGCAATAGTTTCGGATTCTCTGAGGCTTTCTGTAGTAGTGTATTTCGCCACTTAACTAAGTCATCATAGGTATCACCTTGCAATACAAATTGCACAGGTCGTCCTAAACCTCGCCCACCAATGCCGGGACGCATAATAGCAAAAGCGCGAACATCAGGAATCTGAGATAACTTAGCACTTAACTCGTCCATTAACTCAAAGGTCGAGCGCTCCCGTTCATCAAATGGCACCATTCCAATGACTGCCCGACCTGCAGACCCCCCACCACCGGGTGTGCGCACAATAATTCTTTCAATTTCACCTTCGCCCAGATATGGCAGAAGTAAGGCTTCTACTTTATCAAGGTTAGCCGAGTTACTTTCGAAACTTGCTCCTTCAGCCCCCTGCAAAGAAAGGAAGAAATTGCCTCTGTCTTCTTTAGGAATGAATTCGCTTGGTATTTTTTGACTCATTTGCACTAGCGCTACAACACTCGCTATTAGCATGATTACAATCAGAACAGGCTGATGGAGAGTACGACTTAAACTATTGAAATAAGCGCCTTCTACCTTCTTAAAAGCATTGTCCATCCACATCCCAAAGCCTGAACTACGAGATCTCTTTTTCAATAATTTAGATGACAACATGGGCGAAAGAGTTAAAGCAGTAAAACTCGAAAAAGCCACTGCAGCAGCGATAGCCAAAGCAAACTCCGTAAATAAACGGCCTATGTTCCCCTCTAAGAAAACCAATGGCACAAATACAGATATCAACACAAGGGTTGTCGCAATTACCGCAAAACCAACCTCTTTTGCACCGCGAAAAGCAGCTAATAAGGGTGGCTCTCCCATTTCTAGGCGACGATAGATATTCTCAATTACCACTATCGCATCATCTACCACTAGACCAATTGCCAACACCATAGCTAACAACGTCAGTAAGTTTATGGAGAAGCCAAGTGCATACATAACAATAAATGCAGCCACCAGTGAAACAGGCACAGTGACCGCAGGAATGAGAGTGGCTCTTATACTTCCTAAAAATATATAAATCACAATCACCACCAGAGCCATTGCAACCCCTAAGGTATTGTAGACTTCACTAATGGACTCATCGATAAATACTGAGGAATCGTAACTGGGTACGATAAATATATTATCAGGTAGGCTTTCAGATATTTCTTCAATTGCTTTTCGCGCTTCTCTGGCCACCTCTAATGTATTGGCTTTGGATTGTTTTATAATCCCCATACCAATCATGTTGACGCCATCACCACGAAATGCAGATTCATCATCTTCAGCGGCCAACTCCACCAGCGCTATTTCTTTTAACTTAACTAAATAGCCACCGGCTCCTACTTTTATGGTCAGATCAGCAAAGTCATCTGGTGTGAGGAAACTTCTTGCAACACGTACTTCAAAATCCCTATCATTTGACTGAATTTCACCAGCAGGTAATTCAACGTTTTCAGAGCGAATAACTCGTTCAACATCAGCAACGGTAATTTCACGAGCAGCCATGGCATTGCGATCTAACCATACTTTCATAGCATAGGTTCGACCGCCACCTAATTGCACCCGGGCAATACCATTTACAACAGATAAACGATCCACCAAGAAACGGTCTGCATAATCGGTAAGCTCCATTACAGACATATTGTCGCTACGTAAGTTGTACCAAACAACAACATCTTCATCGGAATCCGATTTAGATACTTCTGGCGGATCGGCTTGGTCAGGCAAATTATTTAACGCACGACTAACGCGCTCTCGTACGTCATTTGAAGCCGCATCAATATCTCTTGATAAGTCGAATTCAATGCTAATATCAGAACGACCGTTTCGACTGGTTGAAGTAATATTTTTAATCCCTTCGATGCCAGAGATACGGTCTTCGAGCAACTGTGTTATACGAGTTTCAACAATTGACGCTGATGCTCCAATATAGTTGGTATTAATCGATACAATGGGTGGGTCTATATCCGGGTATTCTCGTAACGATAATAAACTAATGGCAACGATACCAAATATAATTAGGAGCAAATTAACAACTGAAGCAAAGACTGGACGTTTGACTGAAATATCAGATAAAAGCATGTTAATTCCCTACAAAGTCACTTGTTCTAAAAGCGAAACAGAGGATCCATTCACTAATCTCAATGCACCTTCAGTTACAACTTTCTGACCTTCTTCTAGCCCAGATAGTATTTGCACTAAGCCTGGACGTCGCAAGCCGACTTTAACTTCTTTCAATACTGCTTTTTCGTCTTCGATAATAAACACAAACTGTTTATCTTCGTTCGGAATAACTGCTTTTTCAGGAATAACTAACGAGCTTAAAACTTGTTTTTCTAAATTTATTTGCATCAACATGCCTGGTCGCAATTTCAACTCAGGATTATCAATTAGTGCTCTAACTTGAATTGAGCGTGTATTTGCGTCTACGCGCGAGTTCACACTCCTAATTTCACCTATAAATAAGTCATCTGGATAAGCAATCGATAGTGCTTTTACCTGCTGACCTTCTGAAAGTGAAGGCAAGTGACTTTCTGAAATATTAAAATCTACTTTCACTTTACGTAAGTCATCTAAAGTCGTTATCACATCATCAGGCGTTACATAAGCCCCAACACTCACCATGCGAATGCCTAACTTTCCTGAGAATGGGGCTTTTAATGTCAGTTCAGATAACTGTGCATTTGCCACTTCAATTTGTGCTTTGAGAGTTTTTACTTTAGCTTGCTGCTCATCTAGAAGCTGTTGGGAAGCCACACTACTTTTGGCCAAGTTAACGATGCGTTTCAGCTGTCGTTGTGCTTCTTGTAAATTAATATTCAGTTCATTCAATCTAGCCCGTTCTTCCCTATCATTCATGCGCATTAATAACTGATCTTTTTTAACTACATCGCCATCATCAAAATACAATTCTTGGATAACATCTGACTGCAAAGGAGTCAGAGAAACGGCTTCATTTGCTCGCGCCGTGCCCAGAGCTTCTACAATGACAGGAAAGTCAGTTCTTAACACCTCAAAAAATGCCACGGGGGTTGCAGGTCTCCCTTTGCTTGCAGCGTTTTCTTGCTCACTGAAACCAGGGTAGTTTAAGAAAACAAGCAGGCCAGCAAGGGCAAGCGTGGCTATCAATACTGGTGATAGCATTGTTTTTATTGTCATGAATAGTTCCTGAATAATGTAGTGTGTTTAATCTAAGCAGTTATTATTTGGCGTAATAAGTAGTAAACTGCTGGCAGAAAAATTATTTAATTATTGTACCCTCTATTGTGAAGAATAAATTAGTCATCTACCTAGCAATATCGTCATTCTGTCTTACTTCTTGCAGTGAGACAAAGCCCAGCGATCCAGTTTGCCGAGTAGACCAATCAGAATCCCCCCAGCAAACAGCGAATGCGGCTTGTCTGATACGATTGGGTGATAAATTAGTCACCATCACCCAAAGACTCAGCGGTAAATTAGATTTACCTGGAGGCACATCAGACACCCTAGAATCGGCCAAATGCACCGCCCATCGAGAAACATGGGAAGAAACAGGCTTTAATGTTGAAGTACAGCAGTGGTTGGGAACCAGTAACAATGGAATGCGTTTTTACGAATGTCATTTAGCCGCCAATTTTGATGGTAGCTTTACAGAGTTTCCAGTACCAGACTGGGCTAATATAGAAGTGGCGTCCATTCAATTAGTTGATCCCTTTACCACCGAATTCAATCAGTGGCGCTATCCACAAGAATTAACTCAGATTCGTCAAATGTTCAATAAAGTCAAAGACTCCTCAATCCAAACACGGCCAGCAAATAAATAATAAACTATTACTATAGGTAATTTAAAGTTTAGGGGCTGAGGCTGTATAATGCCCTCCCATCAACTGGTCTGAACAGTTTACTTAACCTATAGGGTGGAAATTTATGCCGCAATACACAGCTCCGTTAACAGATATGCAATTTCTTTTGCACGACTGGTTAAAATTAGAGGATCACTATTCATCCTTGGGTCTTCAAGACTTCGACAAGGACTTAGTTAATGAAATACTGAGTCAAGGTGCTAAATTTGCTGAGCAAGCTATCGCTCCTTTAAATCGGGAAGGCGATGAACAAAGCTGTAAACTCGAAAATGGGAAAGTGACTACGCCTGACGGTTTCGCTGAAGCTTACCATGAATATATTGCTAATGGCTGGAATGCCATGCTCGGAAATCCAGAATACGACGGCCAAGATCTTCCCCACACCATGGCTGTGCCTGTTCAGGAAATGCTGTGTTCAGCGAATGTAAGCTGGCGTTTAATTAGCATGTTGACTGAGAGTGCGGTTTTAGCCATCAACAAACACGGTGACCAGGCCCTAAAAGATACCTATCTCAGAAAGCTTATTTCCGGCGAGTGGACAGGCACTATGTGTTTAACTGAGCCCCAAGCTGGTACTGATTTGAGTTTATTGTCTACCAAGGCGGAACCCCAGGAAGACGGCAGTTATAAAATTACCGGTAATAAAATTTTTATCTCCGGCGGCGATCAAGAGTGGACTGACAATATCATTCATCTGGTTTTGGCCAGATTACCTGATGCGCCTGCGGGAGTAAAAGGCATAAGCCTGTTTGCTGTGCCTAAAAAAATGGTCTTAGAAAATGGAGAGCTAGGCGCAGAAAACTCATTGTCAGTGGGCAGTTTAGAAAAGAAAATGGGAATCAAAGCCTGTCCTACCTGCGTAATGAACTTTGATCAAGCGACAGGTTTCATAGTAGGCGCGCCCCACAAAGGACTGGCCTGCATGTTTACGATGATGAACGACGCGCGTTTTCAGGTTGGATTGCAAGGTCTTGGCATTGCTGAAGGTTCTTTCCAAGGTGCTCTTGCCTATGCCCGTGATCGTCTACAATCAAGGGCACCTCAAGGGGTTCAAAATCCACAAGGTAAAGCAGACCCTATCATGGCGCATCCCGATGTACGCAAAATGCTTCTTACCCAAAAATCACTCACCGAAGGCTGTCGAGCATTATCTTTTTTATACGCTAGTCAAATGGATATTGAAAAATCTGCTGATGATGAAGCCAGTAAGCAGGCTGCAGCTAACGTCGTTGCGTTTTTGACCCCAATTGCCAAAGGTTTTATGACAGATGTTGGCCAGGAAGTGAGTAGTTTAGGGGTACAAGTATTCGGTGGACATGGCTTTATCCGTGAATGGGGTATGGAGCAATACATGCGTGATAGCCGTATTACGCAACTTTATGAAGGAACCAATGGTATTCAAGCTGCCGACTTAATAGGTCGGAAACTTTCCAGAGATAACGGTGACATGTTAAACGACACCTATCAGGTCTTTGACAAAATGGTCGCTGATATTGCTGACTCCAAGGGTTTAGAGAAAGCAAAATCCATACTGGAAGAATGGTATCAAACGTCATCACAGGTTAAACAGCAATCGGCGGTAAACGTTGCGGGTGCTGCTTATGATTATATGAATTTCAGTGCCTATAGTTTATTAGGTGTATTGTGGTTAAGTATGGCTGATAAAGCTTCGCAAAACGAAAACCCGTCGATACAACTGGGCAAAAAAGCGACTTGTGAATTTTACATCAAGCGCATGTTGCCTCGTAAAGATGCGTTTAAAGTGAATCTATTGGAAGATGCGAACGATTTAATTGATGTTGCAGATAATTTATTTGATTATCAATAGCACAGCTTTGAAAGCTTGGTGATTGTAAAGCACTCCTAGGCAATATCAGATAGACATAAAAAAACCGGTAAAACTTAGTTTTACCGGTTTTTATTTACCTAAGATTTAATTAACGAGTTGAACAAGCACGACGTGTACATAAGCTGCGTAATGCAGATACGTCACGGCTATCAAGCAAACCGTCATTGTTATAATCATGCTCGGCAACGGTCGCTTCACCGCGTTGGATTAGCAACATTAACGCACGCATATCATAAGAATCTACGTCCGTATCACCGTCTAAGTCACCAGCAACTGATGGAGACTCAAGCTCAAAGCTTATCATCACAGGATCATGATCTGACACTCTAAACATATCAGCAGAATAGAAATCAGTCACTTGAGCGTCTGATTTATACTCTACGTTGTAATCCAGTGCAAAAGGCTCATCTGCGTTAATATGCCATTCAATGGTATCAACAGCTTGGGCTAATAGACTTTCGCTGGCTAAGGCATGGTCTAAGTAACCAAACTCTCCACTGAAGGTATACGAATAAGCTTCAGCACCTTGGAAGGCTTCAACCAAGTTCACAAAACCTTGCTCTTCAAGAGCGGCAATTGGGTCTTCTTTAGCGTAAGAATTCAAATCACCAATGATTAACACATTCTCTTTAGTCGATAAGCTTTCTTCACTGGCTAACCAGGTTGCTAGCGCTAAAGATTGTTGCGTACGTTTCGCATTATAGCAGCCTTGGCCATCACCTTGGTCTGTATCATCTCCGGTAGCACTGCCACATCCTTTAGATTTAAAGTGATTTACCACAACAGTAATATCAGCGCCATTTGCAGCAGTGAATGACTGTGCAACTGGAGGACGATTAAAAATACTATCGAAGTTAATTTTCACTTCACCATCTAAAGTAACTTTGGCAGGTTTATATAACAACGCTACCGCGATAGCATCAGTGCCAATTGGACCAGAGTAACTAACAAAATCATAGGTTCCTTCACCCATTTCAGCGTTCAAACGGTCAGTTAGTTCTGCAATCATGCTGTACTCATCAAAGCCGTCATTTTCGATTTCCATAAGACCGACAATGTCAGCATCCATAGTAGAAATTGCAGCTACGGTTTTAACAATCTGACGCTCATATTCGAACAATGAATCTGCACCACGCTCGGTTGGGAAACCTTCGCCTTGTCCATCACCATTAAACAAGTTCAACACGTTTAAGCTAGCAACCGTTAAGTTACCACGGGTAATCGCTGGTTCAGATTCACGCTCATTTGAGTGCACAATCGTAGGTGTTTCAATTGGGTGAATACGGAAATGACTGAAGCTGTAATCCAATGCACCTTTAATATTGACCACGGTATCACCAGTGCGCAAGGTATTTAATGCGGAAAGGTTGCCCGTTGGATAGATAACCGTTTCTGGATTTTGTACGTCTAAGTTATCGTCCATTACAATAAAATTAAGTGCATTTTCAGCAGCTAAATCAATCGCCTCTGGCGAAAGCGGCGCATATACATTAGTTGGGTTGAACAGTCTACCAAACGACAAACCTACTTCACCGAAGCGAGCCAAAGTATAAGTATCGGTTACGGTCAGAGGAGATTCATTCTCCACCAACATATTCTCTAATGATTCCGCATCAAGAGAACTGCTAAACGGCATAGTAAAGACCGTTGAAGTCACGCTACCCGTACCACAGGCTAAGAATGCAGAAGATACATCTAACTGAGTACGACCAAAGTTTTCAGTCACTGTACCTAGTACACGTACCAAATTGCCTTCTTCAGGTAATACTTCTGACCCTGAATAATTCACGAATATACCTTCAGAAGTAGCAGGATCCGCGTCAGCGTCAGCATCTTCTTCTTGTAAATAAAAACCATTGAAATCAGCAACTACTGACGTCACCACAGCTTCAACTATGTGCTCTTCACCTTCTAAAAGCGATACAAAATCGTTACCTTGAATCGTGCTGATTAAGGTTGCTGGATCAGTACACATACCAATTTCAGGTGTTTCGTCAACGGGGTCGTCTTCACCACCGCCACTTGTGCCACCGTCGGGGCCGGAACCTGGCGTTCCATAGTCTCCGTCACCATAAGTTTCTGTAGATTCAGCTACCCAGTTTTCGCCGACATTGTTATCCAGGCTGGCTGAAATCAACGTCATAGACGCGCCATTAGGATCTGGGAAATCTGGACCACCGTCGTATTCAACAATATCTTCAATATCACCATTGGGGCGCACTAATACAACTTCATCGCCACCATTTGCTGCGGTAAATCCACTATATTGATATAAAACATCCATGCCACCATTGGTATCAGAGTCACTGTTGATAGCTAAAACCGCATAAGTTCCAGCGGCAACAAATACATCACCAGCAATGGTATGAGAATCAGAATCGTTGTCACGCAATACCCAACCATTTAAGTTAGCGGCAATAACACCAGTATTGAGTATTTCAACATACTCGCCATTAGAATCTGATACTGCACTTGGATTTTGCATAATTTCAGTGATAACTAAGTTAAAGCTAGCATCACCTGTACCTGGTGTACCCGAGTTATTAGTATCGTAGAAGTTAGTTGTGTCTTCAGCCCATTTAGTACCTATGTTGTTATCACCATATAGGTCAACCAAATACATAGACGCGCCATTAGGATCAGGGAATGTGTCGCCATTATCGTAAGCAATTTCATCAACAATATTACCTTCTGGGTCAACCAACACTAGCTCATCGTCACCGTTTGCCAATGCCATAGAACCACCATAGGCATAAGCCAAAGTAATTCCACCATTTACTGATGTATCTGCATTCTTACCTAGTACGGCATATTCGCCCACACCAATAAACACATCCTGGTCTACAACAAATGAATCTGTATCATTGTCACGAATTGTCCAACCATTGAGGTTAACCACTTGAGTACTGGTATTGAGCACTTCAAACCATTCACCATCATTATCACTAACAGTGTTAGGGTTTTGCATAATTTCAGTAATTAGCAATGCATTGGCTTCTACAGTACCTGTATCACCGCTATCTTCGCCGTCATCACCGCCATCGTCACCACCATCATCTTCATCTCCACAGACTTCAGCAGTGTATAAGGTTGCAACCCATTCAGGATGATCAATAAACGGATTACGGTTACCTTGGTATTCGTAAATGGTTTCGTTACGTTGCTGCTCCAATGAGTCAACGGGGTCATCATTGTGCCACTCAATCAAGCGGCAAAGTCTGCCAAGTTGTGCTTCGCCTGAACTGGTCAAACCGTTACTTAACACCAAGTCAGGTGTAAGATCACCTAAGCCTTCATAACGGGTGTCCATATAAAACATCATACGGGCAACGTCACCCTTCACTTCATCTCTAGGTTCAAAAGAATCACTATCAATACTGTTACTAGGAGCTTCAGCTAGAGGAGAATCGCTGTTATCGAAATCAAGATTTCCGCGAGAGCCGTTAACTGATATGTCAGAAGGACGTAAGTGATGGATATCTGTGTAAGCTTCAAAATCACGATCAGGGAATCCATGGCTGTTGGGCCATACATGTTCACGATTCCAATTGTCTGGGTCAGAGCTTTGTTCTGCACTACCGTTAGATAACTTAGGCAGTGAAATGCCTTTATAAATTAATAGCACGTTATCAGAATTACTTGGATCTTCATCTGACTCAGTTAAGGCTGTCCAGACTTGATCATAAGTCAGCACTCTATGCTCAGTAGTTATCGCGTCGGTTAAGGCTGACTTAATAATGGTACTACTAGAGCCACTGTCTACTTCGGTGATAACTGCAGCGTAGTAGCTAGCATCATCAAAGGTTGCCGCGTCGGCAATTTTGTCTAAATCAGGACAGTTGTAACAGACGCCTTCAAGACTGCCAGTATCATCGCCGTCATCGCCACCATCATCGCCGCTACCAAAAGTTTGGCCAGTATTAACAGCACCAAAAGTATTGGCCGCAGCACTTTGCCAGGCGAAGTCTGCGTATACGGTGCCAGAACCAGATAACTGCAACGAGTTACCAACAGCCGTACTGCCACTTTCAGAAACCCCAATATTGATAGATGTCATACCATCAGCAGGGCCACCTGATGCGGTAAACGAACCTTCATAGCTAATAAATTGGATAACGTTATTACTACTATCGACTAGTGCAATGGCATCGGGACCATTTTGTATACCATTTGAAGGATACAAAGCAGCGATTGTACCAAAACCATCTTGCAGGTCGGGTATACTGCCGCTTAATGAGGTTGTACTGTAGACTTCACTATTACTACCGTTATATAAAACTAAACTCCACCCACTTAAGTCAGTTCCTGCCGTGCCAGCAACTTCAATTGCTTCGCCGGAGTCCGTACTGACATTATCGTAATGAAATTCGTTGATGAATACGTCTGCATGTGCAAAAGGTGCACACACAAGCGCCAGCAACGCTGGATACTTAATTTTCATAGCCTCTCCTAACCTGAGTACTTCGAATGCCATTTAATGGCTTATAATTAATTATTTTTATTGGGCCTAGCCCTTTTATAGTGGTGCTCGGATGGTATTGTCTATGTGTGACATTTACATGACAAGCTGGACCTTTTTCCGCCAATGATATTGTCAGAAACAGGTTAGTAATTCAACGAATTAAAAAGGTCCGAAAACCTTTGGAGGGGGAATTTATTTCACCTAGAAGTTATTGAAATAATTGTTTCATATTGATTTTAAAGGGTTATTCAATTAATAAACCTGAACAAATGGTCAGAAAAAAACCGCCAAATGGCGGCATTTTTTTTCATTTTTTGGCGATTAAATCTGGAAATTCATCCTTAAACCAATCTTTAATCATTTTTTTTTCGTACCGCAAAGAATCACTTTTTGATAAAAAATTAGCATTGTCCATAAACATCATGTCTTTTAATTTCACTTCATCTGCAGAATGCAGAACCGTTCCGCTTGCATCTGTCAAAGCATAAGAAAATTTCATTCTAGGGATGTCGAGTTGTTTTACCACTCTTACTTCACCTCCGCCCGTGCCCATTCCGACAAAAGAGGAAGGCCAAACTTCACCGGCTAAATCGAGATCCGAAACGGTCATGGTCAACTTTTGGCCATCGGGTAAATCTTCCGCTAGCTTATTGATATATTCTTCAAGATCTTCAAATGTTTGCTCTCTAAATTTAGTGCGTGATTGAAGCGTCGGTTTCACATCTCGAAACTCTTTCGGGTTTTCCCATGTAATCTCTACATCGGCTTTAGCATAACTGAAACAAGAAGCCGTTGTTGCGACCATTGCAAACAATGCTAATGATAAATTTTTCATTATTAATCCCCTTTGTTTAAGTTAAATAACCTTATTCATTACAGTTTAAGCTCATTGTCTGAACGTTAACTGAATAACCTTAATCATCAAACAATAATATATCTATTTTGAGAGCTTTATTGATTCTATTAGAGTAGACAGGCAAATTAACTAAAATGTTCCCTTCGCCAAACATGTAAAACAAAAAAAGAGCCGCCGTAATGAATGACGGCTCTACAGGCCTAACGCCCTAAAACGCTAAGGCGTTAAATGGACAGCCTTAAAAAGGTCCTATGGCAGCACTCGGGTTATCCCACAATGCCTGCCAAACTTGATTTCCACGGAAGTAATACACGTAATCACCTTGGATCACGCTGCGATCATCACCAGAGTAGCTATATTCATTACTAGCATCATCCCCTTTGACATTGCCTAACCATTGCAACTCTGGCGATTCACTTTTCGATTCAACTTCAAATAACATCAAACTATTGCCCGGAACATCAACCACGTTTTCCAGGATGCTAATATCGCTGTCACTGTTGAGTTTTTCCACTGGAAAGGCAAACCGATAATGCCCGCCCACTTCCAATACACTCAACGCTTTATAATTAAACTCAACTGGCGTGAATGCATCAGCTGCAATCCATGATGAGAGTTCAATGGGGTGACTACTATCTCGAATATCAAATAAGCTGATTTTCATGCCTACGGGTTCAGCAGGCGGTGGCGACAACATTGTTTCAGCACTGCTTTTTAGGTCCGATGGATTGTTTTCAACTAGGTTGGAATCGGTGCTGTTAGCTAGATCTTCAATCTCGACTTGCTGTCCAACTCCTAACAATAAACCATTCTTAAGGGGGTGCAAATAACTGGAAAAACCTGGTATCTCTAAACTACCGGCGATAAATGGTGTTGTATTGTCACTCAAATCAATTACATATAAGGGATCAATTCGTTCAAATGTTACTATGTAAGCTTTGTCATCAATAAATCTCACTGCGTAAATATCTTCACCGGGTTTACCTATGGTTTCAGTGTGATTTTCATTTGGCAGGCTGGCAACAATCGCTAATTCATTGCCATTTTGGCTCAATACCCTAAGTTGATGAGTTGCTGGAGAAACAGAATAATCCGTAGTGACTACCCGCAAATAGCCTTCACTTTCATCAATTTTAAATAGAGGATCGCTGCGCCAGCTCAAAATACCATCTACCTCCCCAGAAGCCTGGTACGCCATAGTTTCCAAACTCACTTTATGAAAAGCAGTTTGTTGTCCTTCAATACTGCTGGCTAAGTACATGGATTGTTCCGACATATAGAGCAAATAAGCTTGTAAACTCATACAAATGGACTGGTGATCATTGGGATCTTCTATATTGACTCTCGTCACCGTCAATATCTGCGCGTAACCATCATTTTCCTCCGCAGATTCTGCAACATAACATTCTGACATATCATTCATTGCGCTGGATTGACCATCAATGTTCAAATGCGGCATCAACTCATCAGCATCTAATTGCGCGACTTTTTGATAGTTGGCCAATTTCTCTTCATCTGTACTCGCCTGCGGCTGGAGCCCTTCAATATAGGGCACATAGCTACTAACTAAGTAAAGCTGCTCCTCTATCCTTCTAGTCGAAAGCAATGCACCATCAAAGGTAAGTAGATTTGCCTCAGTGGCATTTTCGGGATCACTTACATTAAAAATTTGAATATCAAATTGCTGCTCTACGGGTTCCCAAGGCGCAATTGTAATCCCATGAATAGGATAAATAGGCGACTCAGAACTTATTGCAACTAAGCGGTTTTGGTGTAAGTAAATTCCCATAATATTGTCATCTTCACGAGCCAATTGAAGACTCTCCAAACGACTTAAGCTATTGTTGTCGCTGCGCTGAATAATACCTATATCCGCGGGGCTTTGGTTTTCATATGACCAAACAGGGTAATTTGCCAAATAGAAAGTTTGCCCATCATATTTAACTCTGTCAGCTTCATCGACGCCACTTTCAATGGTGTTCGTTGCAGAAAATTGGGGAGTTGCCAGGCTCGGACTTGCCACGTCCCCTTCGACAATAGAATCTGCAGCAAATAATGAAGCGGCATAAATCCCATTTTTAATATACTCTTCGGCTTTTCCAGCATCTTGAGCTAAAGGTCCGATAAACCCAGTTGGTTGATTGACTTGAGGAGGCGATTCAATCACTTTGGTGTTGGTTTCACTTTTCCCTCCACTTCCGCCGCATCCAGCCAATAGTAAGGCAGAATAAAACACGGTTGTTGCAACTTTATATCCGTACATGGCAAACACCTAAACCTAAATTTTGCGAAATTTATTGGACTAATCCTAGTCAATGAATTTGTCATTTTCTATTATCAATTGACAATAATTGTGAAAATTTGTAACCCTGAGATGTCCCATTGTAAAAGGTCTGTTAACCTTGAATATTGAGGGACGTTTTGCATATTAGAATTGCACTAATAAAAGGTTGAGGACTGGGGTGTTAAAACACTATCTTAAATACGTTATCTTTTTCATTGCAACGAGTTATGCAATACCAACTTTGAGCTGTGAAGCATCTAAATACTGCATTCATGAAGGAGAATGGGATATTGGTGTGGCGTTTGGATTAGGCTTACGTACAAATCCATTAGTAGACGGCGACAACTTCCCGAACCTTATATTGATTGATGTTGCCTGGTATGGCGAACAGTTTTATTTTGATAATGCTGAACTAGGCTACCAATGGTTACAAACTCAAGAGTTCGGCGTTGAAAGCTATTTAACCCTAGATCGTGAGAAAACATTCTTTGAGCTTTGGCACCCTGGCAACGTCACTGTCCCTGCCGTTCTCCCCTCTTCTCCTTCAGTAGACACGCCTGATAAAGGCTCAGAAGATGAGCCGAATTCTGATAACCTAAGATTGTCTGTTGATGAAATTAGTGACCGCAATTGGGCAATGAATTTCGGTACTCGATTTCACTTCTATAGCGGAAATCATGAAGTCAGTTTCTCCATCGAAACCGATGCAAGCAAAGTGCATAACGGTCAAAAGGCCAATTTATCCTATCAGTATTTTTGGTCAGGTGATGACTGGCAATTTGTCGTTCGTCCAAGTTTAATTTGGAAGAGCGCTAAACTAGCAAATTATTACTATGGGATTAACGAAAAAGATACTATCGACTCCAGCTTTCACTACTCGGTCTCATCTGGAATACAGCCGGGGTTATCCTTTTTATACACCCAAAAGCTGAATGAAGATTGGCACTGGGTAGCTAACCTAGCATATCGTAAACTCCATGCTTCAATGGTTAATAGCCCCATTGTTGAAGAAAACAATGTCAGCAATGTATTTTTTGGCGTGGGGCGTCGGTTTTGATGATTCACCGCAAACCAAAAACCTTTTTGGGCTCCCTATCAATGATTAGTTTGTTAGCACTTGCATACTTGCCGAACTCCTGGAGTCAAACACCGAGCTGGCGTGTACAACCAAAGGTATGCATCGTTGAAAACTTAGGGGATACCTGTGAAATGGTTTTAACCCTCAAATTTGAGAATTTAGCACCAGGAACATACTGCTATTATCAAGGGCAAACTCGATTAAACTGCTGGACAGGTGCTGCGGTTAACAAAACCCTTATTATTCGTTTCATTGAAGAAACCACGTTATATCTCAAATCTGATAATGGTAAGGTCATTTTATCCCATCAACTGGATATCAAAGCCAGAGCAAGTAAAAAGCGAGTTAGGCGGGTAAGGCAACCTTGGAGTCTATTTTGAGCAAGCGTATTCTACTAATTGAAGATGACAAACGATTGAGTCAATTAATGGCTAATTTTCTGAATCAGCAAGATTTTGAAGTTCAGTGTTTATATGATTCTGTTAATTTGTCCAACACCATGAGCAAATTTGAACCAGACATTATTATTTTGGATATCATGCTGCCAGGGGAAGATGGTTTCGAATTGTGTAAAAAATTGCGTAAAACCTTTACTGGCCCCCTACTATTCGTCACAGCTAAAAGCTCCGATTTTGATCAGGTGTTGGGGTTGGAACTCGGCGCAGATGATTATGTGATAAAACCCGTTGAACCTCGCGTATTGTTAGCGCGAATAAATGCCTTGTTAAGGCGTAGCGAAACCCTAACCAATGACACTCAATCCCAAAGCGCTCAATTACATTTTGGGCAATTGCGTATAAATCGCAATTCTCGACAAGTATTTTTAGCAAATGAGACCATACAATTGACCAGTCATGAATTCGATATGTTGTGGAAATTAGCCAGCAATCCATCCAAATTGGTTGAACGAGAGACCCTTTACAGTGAATTAATTGGCAGAGAGTATGATGGTTTAGACAGATCAGCTGATGTCCGCATTTCTCGTTTACGCAAAAAGCTCAGAGATAATCCGCAAAACCCTTATAAAATCAAAACAATTTGGGGCAAAGGGTTCTTCTTCGTTCCTGATGCTTGGGAGTAACCCCATTTTGAAAAAATCCCCAGCAACAACATGACTCGGTTATTTCTAAGCCTATATATTTTTATCGCCTTATCCTTAGTTGCGTTAAGTGCTTTGCTCAACCATGTCTTTTTTAACGATGACAGCATTAATCAAAGTGATGCCTTACTCATTAATTCACTCACTGCTTTGCACCAACGAGGTGGGATAACGGCTGGTGATCTAGATACCAAGCTGTTTTCAGTGAGAACATTGAATAAAGGTGATATGGCATGGAACGCTGAAGAATTAACAACATTAGAAAACCAATTACCTGTTGTGTTATTTGATAATCACAAGGGTACTCAAATCTATTTTCAATCACCCAGCGAAAAATTGCTTGAGATTACCTTATTGCCCAATCAAACAAGCAACAGCAAATACATACTTTACAGTGGTTTATTTTTCTTTCTATTAGCAGGTGTAATTGCGCTGTGGTTATGGCCTTTGTGGAAAGATCTCCTACAGCTAAAACAAACGGCAACGCGTATTGGCCCAAGCGGAGATTTCCCACCTATCGAAATCGACCGAACTTCAGTTGTGTACCCAATTGCTATTGCCTTGAACGACTTGGGTAATCGGGTACGAGAATTATTAAATACACAGAGAGAGCTAACGGGGGCGGTTGCCCACGAATTCAGAACTCCCCTGTCTCGCTTAAAATTCGCCATTGCGGCTCATGATTATGCTCAAGGGGGCCCTTGGAGCGAGATGAATAAAGATATTGATGAATTAGAAAAGTTAGTACAGGAAATGTTGAGCTACACCAGTATGGAAGTGCAAGAGCCAGAGTTAAACATCACAGAGATCCCCCTTCTCACCTTATGTAAGCAACGGGTTAGCTATATACAGAAAAGTATTCCATCCCAATTAAAAATTGATATTGTCGGCTCAGATTATACTATCTTAGGTGACGAACACTTCATCGAAAGGGTAATAGACAACCTATTTAATAATGCCAGTCGATATGCGCAATCAACAATTTCAATTCAGGTTTCCCGTGACTCAAAAGGAATATTAGTGCGCATGGAAGACGACGGCTTAGGGGTACCTGAAATTTATCAAAAACGTATTTTCGAGCCTTTCTTCCGTCCAGACAATAGTCGTGATAGAAAACGTGGTGGCGCAGGATTAGGACTGGCGATTATCAAACGCATAATGCACTGGCATGAAGGTGAGTGCTGGGTTGAAAACGCCGAATTAGGTGGCGCAAGCTTTTGTCTTTTATTTAAAACTGCACCTATGATTAAGTCGCGTAACAATTGAGCTCATATCCAGATACAAAGGTTATGTTGCAACTCCCCTAGCCAGACTCGCTAACTTGTAACAAGGTAGAATGACTAATTGTGTGACAAACCAGCTCTAAGTTTGAGCCATTTACGTAAGGATTGATTTCGCGCTCAATACAATATTTAGCGTGGAAATTCACTAGGTTTTCAGAACTATCGGTAATTTGTAATATATAATCTCGCTGAAAATCACGCATTTGTTCAGTGTAAGGAGCCAAAGAATAACGCACATCTTTAAGTTGCGTTTTTTCCATTTTCATGGATATATCAGTCATGAATTGGGTTAAGCTATTTTGAATATCCGCTAGCAAATACTGAGCAAATGGCGAGCGCAGCGCCATGACTAAGATCACTATTTCCGCTAAAATAATTAAATACCTAAACATAGTTTCACATCTAAACAGGACAAAAAATGCCCAGAGCCAAAACGGAAGTCTAACTTAGACTAACTAGTCTAGCTTTTAAAGACTCAGGTATTATCCATGCTTATACAAGAGTCTGTTAATCAATACCCATATAAACAAATACTTAGCTCAATTTAATAACCAGATAATTGTTTTATAAAAGCTGTAGGCGAAAAAGCCTCTATGCTGACAGTAAAATTCAATCACGCAAATGGTGATATCCCCGTTGGAAATAAACTAAAGCGCCAGCTTGTTCTCTTTGCTTCACTGCGACGACCTCACAAAAGATAACATCGTGAGTAGCAACACTTTGAATATGCGTGATTTTACAATCAAAGGCGACAGCAGCGTCTGCTAGCACTGGCGACCCGGTTTTCAATCTTTCCCACTTCCCTATTGCAAAACGATCTGCCATTGCAGCTTTACCACCAAATACATTCGACAATGGTTCATGGCCTTCGGTAAGTGTATTTATCGCTAAATAAGGACTGTCAACGAACGCACTGTGTACCGAAGCACTTCTATTTAAACAGACCAATAAGGTCGCCGGATTATCACTTACACTGCATACCGCAGTTGCAGTAAACCCCACATCACCAGTATCACCAGAGGTAGTGACGATATTAACGGCACCGGCTAAACTTGCCATGCTATCTCGAAAACACTCTGGTGTTATGCAAGGCATCCCATTAGATTGTGAGGATGATTTTTTTATATCTGGTTCCACTGGACCACTCCTAATTACATTCGCCTTTAACAGCAGAGTAAAGCCAAAGGGCTATACAATTTCACAGGCTTCATCAAAGGCCAAACGAGGAAGTCGCTTATGCACTTTGATGCCATCACCGTAACCTAAGTTAATCAAAAAATTAACTTTCCACGTGCTGTTTTCAAAGAAGGTTTGATTAAGCAACTCGGGATTAAACCCTGACATTGCGCCAGTGTCTAGCCCTAGAGCTCTGGCAGCGCTAATTAAATAAGCGCCTTGTAGAGAGCTATTACGCATGGCAGTTTCGTAGGCTGCATCCGGACTGGAAGTAAACCAACTGCGGGCATCCGCGTAGGGAAACAGAGTCGGTAATTGCTCATAAAATTCACTATCGTATGCAACAATCACGGTACAAGGCGCACTCATAGTTTGCTCTATATTGCCATTAGATAAAGCTGGTTTTAGCTTCTCCCTGCCCTCATCTGAACTGATAAAAACAAAACGAGCCGGACAGCAATTAGCGGATGTTGGCCCCAATTTAACCAAGTCATACAACTGCAATAGCAATTCTTTGGGTATGCTTCGATCCTGCCAGCTAGTGTGAGTATGAGCTTGAGTGAATAATTGCGCTAATGCCGCATTATCTAATTGTGTTGTCATAATTTATAAATTCCAAACCGAGTTATGTCAGAGTCACCTGAAATTAGGCGTTGATTCAATGACCCTTTAAAAAGTGATTAAGATGTTCAAGTAAAAGCTGATTAAATTCATCAGTTATGGTTACTGTACACGCATGCCCGCCATATTCAAAAATGTGTAGTTTTGAATTGCCAATCCCATTTGCCAAGATAGCAGAACGTTGCCATGGTACTAAGGCATCGTCTTTATTGGCAATTATTAGGGTATTGGTAGTGATTGCATTGAGTTGCCCATCGATATCAAACTGGCTCAATGCGGAGATTCGGGCCAGCAAATTTTGTTTATCGGGAAAGCTTTTCAACATATGTTGTTCTTCGAGGTTGAGTAATTCGACATTTTCCGCAATCCAATCCGGCGGATAGAGCATAAGTGCCTGCATCTGCAAGTACACTTCGGCTGAACAATTATGTAATAGTGCCTTGCGAATATTAAAACAACGAAGGGTGTGTGGGTTTGGGCTACTCCAGGCGTTAATGAGTACCAAAGATTGAAGGATCTCTGGACGTTGCAGGGCAATTTCTAACCCCACCAAACCGCCCAATGCATGGCCAACGAAATGACATTGTTGTATTTGGATATCGTTTAATAATGCGAGTAATTCTTTGCTCATCGATTTTATCGAATAGTCGTTAGGTAAACTCGCTGGACTTCTTCCTGTTCCATTATGATCATAAACAATTATCCGCCATGTGGATTCTAAAACTGGTATTAGTGTTTCCCAAAAACGCCCAGAGCCACCCAATCCCGAACTTAAAACCACGGTGGGCGCAGTACTATCTTGCAAACCAACTACTTCGTAAAACATGTTGCTCACTTATTCATTTAAGTTGGTTAAAATGCATGCACTCAAATGAAAAGCATTGCTTAGAACAACACCATGCAATTAAATGCATATATTTATTATCCTTGGTCTATGTGCGCAACACTGGCAATCTCAACCAGTGCGTCTGGTTTCACTAAACCACATTGAATACAATACCGAGCGGGTTTTTCGCCAGCAAAATACTCTGCATAAACTTGGTTGATAGCAGCATAGTCTTCCCAATCACGAAGTAGAATAGTATTGAAGGTGATATCGTCCATAGTTCCACCAGCAGCCTCAACGACACCTTTGATACTCTCCAATACATGACGAGTTTGCGCTTCGGCATCACCAACGTGTACCACATTGTTGTCTTTATCAAAGGCCAAAGTACCTGAAACATACAAAATATTATCAGCCATTGAGCCAGGCACATAAGGTGCTAATGGCTTGCCTGTTCCTGCTGGTATAATTGATTTTTTAGTCATACTTAATTACCTATGTTTTAGGGTTTAGGAAAGTTGAGTTAGCGTGTTTTGCCATCATTAGGCAACGACTTTGCAAAAATCTTCGACTGTTGACACCCAACCAAAAAATGTAGAAATGTTGTATAGGGCTGACTCTTGAATCATATCGGGGCCGGCTTGATGGGTTGCATCCGCTAACACCACTCCAAAATACTCCAAGAAAAAACCATCCCTTAAGGTAGATTCCACACATACATTGGTTGCTATGCCGGTGAAGACTAAATTACGAATACCGCGACTGCGCAGCATGCTGTCTAAATTTGTATTGAAAAAGCCACTGTAGCGGGTTTTAGGAATAACTATGTCACCTGGTTTTGGACTGAGCTCATCAATCAACTGATAGTCCCATGATCCTTTTGCCAACAAAGTGCCTTTTAGTTCAGGTTGCTTGCGCATTGTTTTAAGCGCATTAGACTTGTACCAATTGGGTGAACCTGGTCCGCCCGCTTCAGCATATTCTGCATCCCATCCATTTTGGAAAAACACCACGGTTATGCCTGCTTTTCTCGCTGCGGCTATGGCTTTAGTGATATTAGCAATCACTGGACCGGTACTCGATATATCAAAACCCGCTTTATCTAAATAGCCGTCTTTGCTGGCATAAGCGTTTTGCATATCGACCACGATAAGCGCTGTTTGTTTAATATCCATTGCCAGAGGCTCTGGTTGCGCCGACAAAATGACTTCATTACTTTTATCTGCGTTGCGAAGCCCAGCAATATTCAATTCACCGTTATTCAGCATCAGGCTTCCTTAGCTTGAGGTTGGGCAGTAAGAATATGTTGGCGAGATTTCATTAATGGTTGTATTTTTTGACCAAAATCATCCATTCCTTGAATAAAATCATCGAAGGTGAGGAGCACGCCTTCGCAACCGGGGACGGTGTCAATTTCATCCAACATTGCGGCCACCGAAGCAAATGAACCAACCAAGGTGCCCATATTCAAATTAACCGCAGAAGTGGGATCTGTCATATCACGAATGTTAGTGTCTTTACCTGACTTTTTGTCCGCAGCGCCTTGAGTCGTCATCCAGTCCAACGCACTTTGGTCTTTGCCATCTTTATATAATTGCCACTTTGCCATGGCGTTTTCATCGGTATCTGCGGCGATCACCATGATTAAGACCACCGAGCCTACATTCCGACCCACTTTTTGGGCCGCATCCTGCAATCTTTCAGCAGTAGACGCAAAGGCAGTTGGCGTGTTTAAACCTTTTCCGAAACAGAAGTTGTAATCGGCATGTTGCGCAGAAAACGCCATTCCTGCGGCACTTTGACCAGCACAAATAATTGGGATGTTTTTTTCAGGTTTTGGCAGCATCCTGCAATCATCCATTTGAAAATGTTCGCCTTTGAAATCACTCTTACCGGTTTCCCATAGTTCTTTACAGACTTTGATGTATTCCGCAAGATACTCATAACGATTAGAGAAAAACTGATCCCCAGGCCACATTCCCATTTGCGAATATTCAGGTCTTTGCCAACCGGTTATTAAGTTGATCCCAAAACGACCGTGTGAAATAGAATCTATGGTTGTAGCCATTCTTGCAACAATGGCAGGCGGCATAACCAAGGTAGCGGCGGTCGCGTATAATTTGATTTTTTCTGTCACCGCGGCCAAGCCCGCCATTAGCGTAAAGGATTCGAGGTTGTAATCCCAAAACTCGGTTTTGCCGCCAAATCCTCGCAATTTGATCATCGAAAGCGCAAAGTCCAAACCATAATGTTCAGCTTTAACAACAACATCTTTATTCAGATCAAAACTAGGCTTGTACTGGGGTGACGTACTTGAAATTAACCAACCATTATTCCCAATTGGGATAAATACACCTACTTCCATTGTTGCCTCACTTATTGTTCATTAGATAACGAGCAGCCACCCCCTTAGACATTTTGTTTAGTCAACAGCATTTAGCAACAGCGGGGGTTTGAGATACCGAAGTTTATTGATAGCACTAACTGAAAAGCACAAAGTGCGCCAACCAAATATAAAGCATAAATAACAAATAGTTACTGCAAACCCATCAAAAAATATGGACCACTTGGTCTACATTGAGGCACTAGGTTTGTGCAATTTGCGCACAAATGATGCAGCACCTTGTTGGGTTATTTATTTAAGTTTAAAATCAGTTAGGTTTGCTTAATAACAAAATCTTGGTTAAAACATAGTGGACAGGGAAACATTAAAATAGGATATCCATAGTCAGATGAGTTCTACTCCAGCAAAAAAATCATTAAAAAAATCGACACGCGAATCAAGCTCTAAAACGCAAAGTAAACGTATTGAAGCAAAACGTAATAAGCGTAAAATTATTATGCAAGCGGCGCTAGATTTATTTTCTAGCAACGGGGTTCACGGCACCAGTGTTGAACAAATCGCTGATTTAGCCAAGGTATCAAAAACCAACTTACTGTATTATTTTGCCAGTAAAGAGCTGCTTTACGTTGAAGTGATACAGCAGTTATTGGATGTATGGTTAGTGCCACTTAAAGGATTTAATTCAGAGCAAGATCCCATAGAGGCCATTGCAAATTATATAGAAGTAAAATTAGCGTTATCCCGTGACAACCCTAAAGAGTCCCGTTTATTTTGTATGGAAGTAGTGCAAGGTGCGCCACTTTTGTTTAATCAATTGGAATCACCATTACGAGCAATTGTCGAAGCAAAAGTTCAAGTCATTTCAGATTGGATTAAAGCCGGAAAGTTAGCGCCTATTGATCCCTACCATTTAATTTTTAGCATTTGGGCCACAACCCAACATTATGCAGATTTTCGTGTCCAAGTGGAGGCCGTTACTGGACAAAGTTTAGACGATCCTGAATTTTTTGCCGCGACATTACATAGCATTCAGACAATTATTCTTAACGGTGTTAGGCCCCAACATAGCTGAAACGCTAAAAAAACCAGTTAATTCATTGATCCAGATTAACAATAAGCGAACAGTCTGTGCGATAATAGGGAGATAATTTGTTAACTTATAAAAATTTCGATTTAATTGTAATTTTTAGCAGTCCCGTAAAGGATAAATGAATGAGTGAACGCATTCCAATCAAAGATGTCACCGCCGTAAAAGTTCACCAACCAGAAGCCAGTAAGCATGAAAATGCTTATACACCACGAAGTCGAATTTATGTCCGCGCAGTTGAGGGGACGTTAGAGACTTTTCGACGCTTCTTCGGCTTAATTTTTCTAGGTATTTTTGCAGTCATCCCTTGGATTCAATACAATTCAAATCAAGCGGTTCTATTTGATATTGGAGCCCAGCGCTTCAATATATTTGGCCTCACCCTTTGGCCACAGGATTTAACCCTACTCGCCTGGATTCTGATTATTAGCGCCTTCGCGCTGTTCTTTGTCACCACCTTTGCTGGCCGAGTTTGGTGCGGATTTATGTGCCCGCAAACCACTTGGACATTTATTTATATTTGGTTTGAAGAAAAAATAGAAGGAGCTAGAAACAAGCGCATTAGACTTGACCAACGAAAAATGGATTTCGACAAGTTTTGGCGCAAATCGTTAAAACACTTTGCTTGGATAACAGTGGCGTTGCTGACAGCTCTTAGTTTTGTAGGTTATTTCACCCCAATAAACCAATTGTTTATGGACTTTTTCACCTTCAATGTCAGTTTTTGGGCGGGGTTTTCAGTTATCTTTTTTACGGTTTGTACCTATGGGAATGCTGGCTGGATGCGAGAAATCATGTGTACTCACATTTGTCCTTATGCCAGATTTCAATCTGCCATGTTTGATAAAGATACTTTTACCGTTGCTTATAACCCTAGCCGGGGAGAAAAACGCGGACCCCGTTCACGGAAAACCAGTTACGAAGAAATCAAACAAAAAGGCATTGGTGACTGCATCGATTGTAACTTGTGTGTTCAGGTATGCCCCACAGGCATCGATATTCGCAATGGTCTTCAATATGAATGCATTAACTGTGGTGCCTGTGTTGATGCATGTAATGGGGTAATGGAGAAAATGAATTATCCCAAGGGGTTAATTAGTTTTACATCGGAACATGAATTGGCCGGCGGTAAAACTAAGATATTCCGTCCCAAATTGATTGGATACGCCGTCGTACTATTAATTATGACGTCTCTTTTAGCCTACGAGATTATCGCTCGAGTACCATTGGAAGTCGACATTATTCGAGATCGCAATTCGTTGTTTAGAGAGACCAATGAGGGATTAATCGAAAATGTCTACACCTTAAAAGTATTAAACAAATCTCAAACTCAACACACTTATAAAATTGATGTAGTCGGTTTAGAAGGTAATAAATATATAGGTCCAGAACAAGTAACAGTTGCAGGCGGTGAAGTATTAAACTTACCAATTAGCATTGCCATTGACCCTTATGCATTAGATGAAACAGTCATTGAGTTTAAATTTAAAGTCACGTCTATCGATGGCCATGACACCCCCATTGAAATGAGTGAAACCAGTAAGTTTATCTATCGATGAGTGACTCAATTGATACAACATTTGATTTCGCGCAACTGGGCCCTGATACAATTTTGGATGCTATTGAGTCCAAAGGCTATTTAGTAGACTCAGGATTACTGGCGTTAAACAGTTATGAAAATAGGGTTTATCAATTTGTTTGCGACGATAAACAACGCTATGTAGCCAAGTTTTATCGCCCTCAGCGTTGGAGTCGCGAACAGATTCAAGAAGAACACGACTTTGCCCAAGAACTAAATGACCATGAAATCCCGGTGGTAGCACCCTTGCGCACAGACGACTCATCCTTGCACAGTTATCAGGGGTTTCATTTTGCCATTTTCCCATCTGTGGGTGGTCGACAATTCGAAGTGGATAATCTTGACCAACTGGAATGGATGGGACGCTTTATCGGTCGCATTCATCAAGTATCAAAAGGTCATTCATTTGCATATCGTCCGACCTTCAGTGTGCAGGAGCATTTGCTTGATGCGGTAGCAACCTTGCATAAAACGGAACTCATTCCGAGCAGTTTACACACCGCATTTTTCACCATTTTAGAACAAGTAAGCGGGTTAGCAGCAAGCTTATATAAACCTAACACTAGCATACGTCTTCACGGTGACTGTCATCCGGGCAATATTTTATGGCGAGATGGTCCAACCTTCGTAGATTTGGATGATTGCAGAATGGGTCCAGCTATTCAGGACTTATGGATGATGTTATCTGGTGACACTTACCAGCAACGAATACAAATGGACACACTAGTTGAAGCCTATGAAGAATTTTCCCAATTCGACAGCGCACAACTTAGCTTAATTGAACCTTTGCGGGCAATGCGTATGGTTCACTACATGGCGTGGTTATCCCGTCGTTGGCAAGATCCCGCATTTCCTCAAGCGTTCCCATGGTTTGCCGACGCTAAATATTGGGAACAACAAATATTGGCCTTAAAAGAACAATATTCCGCCCTTCAAGAGCCCAGTTTGACGTTATTTTAATAACAGAAAAAATAAAGACCTATTTTTTTAAGAACAGATGGATATAATGCACACCTCTTAGGTGCCACCATAGGTGGTTAAACGGGAAGACAGTGCAATCAGATCTTTATCTGATTTATGCTGACGCTGCCCCCGCAACGGTAAACAAGTGATACCCAAAGGTATAGTTGATTAATAAGTCACCACTGTTTGAAAGAATGGGAAGGTATTAATCAAGTCTTTATTAGGCACTTGTGAGCCCGGATACCGGCCTGAGAAGCATAGGTTCGTGATTAAAACCACGAACTGTCACTCATATGATCTAGTACTCGGGCGGAGTACTTAACAAGGCTTAACAAAATGCAAAATAAAACGACTCTTATAGGGTTAAGCGTTAGCTTGGCACTAGCATCTTCCAATCTCTATGCTCAATCAAACTCGCAAGAACAACAAGACATTGAAAAGATGACCGTTGTTTCTAGCCGAATTCAATTACCAACTAATCGACTCGCTACCAGTGTTTCTGTGTTAGATGAAAATGACATTGAAATGCAAACCGCAATCAATGTCACTGAAATTTTGCGTCAAACCCCAAGTGTTGGCGTGTCAAATTCAGGCGGTTTAGGTAAAAGTACCGCTGTCAGAATTCGTGGTGAAGAAGCATTCAGAACCAAATTATATATTGATGATGTTGAACTAAGTGATACCTCATCGCCACAAGTCGCGCCGATTTTTGATGATGTATTAATTAATCAGTTATCTCGAATTGAAATTTTAAGAGGCACCCAAGGCTTGTCTTATGGCGCTGATGCTGGCGGTATTATAAGTCTATACAGCAAGCAGCCGGTAAAAGGTTTTGAGGCCAGTGGCACCCTAGCGGCAGGCTCATTTGATACCCAAATATTTAATGCGGATATTGCCGCAGGAAACAACTCAGGGTCATTCTTTTTGTCCGCATCAAAGGTGGAAAGTGACGGTTTTAATGCTAAAACCTCTGATGATAGCGGCGAAAAAGATGCTTATGACAACCAAACAGTGCATTTTAAAGGACAATTAGCATTAACTGAAAATATCGCTGCTTCTGTAGTGTTTCGTAATGTCGATGCCGAAAATCAATACGACGGTTGCTACGATAATGCCACTTTCGCACTCATCAATTCTTGTACCACTGAAGCCGAACAGCAAACCGTTCGTGGCGCGTTAAGTTATCAGGGAAGTCACAGCCAACATCAACTTGCCTATAACAAAACGGATGTTGACAGGGATTTTTTCAATAATGGCGAGTACGGGTTTAGCAATTCAGGTAGCATCGACAAGTTTGAATATCTAGGTAGCCTGAACTGGCAACAGCATGATTTGGTATTTGGCCTTGAAAAAGAAACTCAAGAAATCGAAAACAGTGATTTAAGTCGAGATCAAAAATCCCTATTCGTTGAATGGTTAGGCCAGTTCGACAATCAACTCGCCTTTAACCTTGGTTATCGATTCGACGATAATGACACCTTTGGAAAACACAATAGTGTGCGCTTAGGTGCAGTCAAAGTCCTGCCCTTTGATTTTGCTGACGTAAAGTTTAAAACGACCTATGGAACGGGTTTCCGCGCGCCAAGTATTTATGAGCAAAGTTATAACGACGGCCCTTATGCATACGGTGAGGCTGCCGGTTTACAATTGGCCGAAGAAAATAGTGAAGGCCTCGACCTAGGCGTTGTTATCGATACAAAAAATGGATTGAACGCGGAAATGGTCTTTTTCAAACAGTACATAGAAAATGAAATCGTTTTCGATTTGGCATCTTACCAGGGCTACTTGCAATCCAGTGGAAAAAGTAAATCTAAGGGAATTGAAACCCGTGTTGAGCAAGTATTTGCTAACGGCTTAAGATTATGGGCTAATTACACCTATAACGATGCGGAAGATAGTTCTGGTGAAGCCCGTTTGAGAAGACCTAGAAACAAGTTCAACTTAGGTATTAGACACGGCTGGTTAGACGATAAAGTGTCAGCAGAGCTTACCTATAGAAGTGTTCGAAACGCTGTAGACATAGCGGGTGCTGAGATTGAAGACTACCAAGTAACAAACTTAAGTGCCCGTTGGCAAATCGTTGAATCAGTTAGTATTAAAGCCGGTGTAAATAATCTTTTTGATGAAGATTATCAGGAGGTAAATGGCTTTAATACTGCCGGACAAAACTTTTTTGTATCCACCACCATTACCTTGTAGAAAAGCCTAGATTTATAAAAACCGCTTCTTAAAGCGGTTTTTTTATGCATTTCATCTGCAGATTGTATTCATCTGACTGATTAACTATACCTAATCTTTTACTAGCTATGATAACCTTTAGCAAATTTTTGAAGGAATTGATTGATATGAAAAAGCTATCAACTGTATTAGCGCTATTTTTACTTTTATCACTACAAGCATGCTCTAAGGAGAGCTCATCAGAACAATCGGCACCGCCTTCTAAATGGAAAGAAGGTACCCACTATCAAATCATTAGCGACACGGCATCAGAACAACCCGAAGTACTAGAATTCTTTTCTTTTTGGTGTCCACACTGTTATAACTTCGAACCCATTGTTGAACAGATAAAACTTAAAATAGATAAAGATGTCACATTCAAAAAAGTGCATGTGAATTTTATGCGTTTTACCAGTCCACAAGTTCAAGATGCGGCGACTAAAGCCCTTCTGATTGGCAGAACGATGGATAAGGAAGAAGAAATGAATAGCGCTATCTTTAGTTATATTCATTTACAACGTCAACTGATCACTGGTATTCCAGAATTAAGAAACATTTTCCTAGCCAAAGGGATCGACAGTGATGAGTTTGATAAAATGGAGTCGAGCTTTCAAATTAATAACCTACTCAAACAAAATAATCAAACTATTGAAACCTATCGTGAACATTTAAGTGGTGTCCCTAACTTTATTGTTAATGGGAAATATCAAGCCCAAGTCGCTGAAGGTATGACCAGAGACGATATTGCAGAATTGGTTGTTTGGTTATCTAAACAAGATTAATAACATTACTTTTTACAGGATTTTATTTTTATGATTTTCAAATTGACGCGCAATCTTTTAATAGCGTTTGTATGCGCAGTTCCAGCTCTTGCTATGGCACAATCCAAATGGGAAGAAGGTGAACACTACACAGTGTTGAAAGAGGTACCAAGCCAAACTAAACAGGTTCGCGAAGTGTTTTCATTTTGGTGTCCACACTGTTTTACGTTTGAAAGCATTGCAAAAGAGCTTAAAGGTAAATTACCCAGTGATGTGACATTTACCAAAGCCCATGTGAACTTTATGGGAGGCGCAACTCAAGAGACTCAGGTTGCAGCGACCAAAGCGATGTTAGCTGCACGACAACTGGGGCAAGCAGATAAATTTAACACAGCACTATTTACCGCGATTCATAAAGAGCGCAAAAGCATTGCGTCCATGGATGATATTTTGCAGGTTTATACACAAGCAGGTGGTGATAGTGCTAAGTTGAAGAAGTTAGCCAATAGCTATGGCATACGCGGCGCTGTGCGCAAAAACGATAAGTTAACCCAAGGCGTACGCAGTGTTCCAACCTTTATCGTGAACGACAAGTATAAGGCAATCTTTGGCGCAAAAATGACGCCAGATGAGTTTGTTGAATTAGTTATTTGGTTAACGACGCAAAAATAGTTTGTCTGTTAAGGGGGCGATTAGCCCCGCAAGGGACATTTGCCCCCCATGGTCTAAAGACCATGCTACAGGTGATGACAAAATTTTACCTGTAGGCGGGCGCTTTAGCCCCGCGATATGGCCTAAAGACCCTGCTACAAACTTCCCCCTGTAGGCGGGTGCGTTAGCCCCGCGATATGGCCTAAAGACCCTGCTACAAATTTCCACCCTGTAGGAGGGTGCTTTAGCCCCGCGACAATGTCACAGGTGCGGTTTCAACCTTCCACGGCTAAATAAACTGAATCTGTCGTCATAAAAAAGGCCGATATTAATTACCGGCCTTCTGATAGGATACTGCTTTAGGGAAATCCCCTATTAATTTTTTAACCTAATTTGTCGGATGCGATGCGATAACGTGGGTCTTCATTCACGTTCATTTCCACGTAATCTTGTGCCTTGGTTAGCAAATTACTGCATTCGGGGCTAATGTGACGAATATGCAATTTTTTACCCTGGACTTTGTACTTATCTGCCAAACCATCAATGGCATCCAAACCTGAAGAATCCCAGATTCGTGAATCACGGAAATCAATTACTACATCCTGCGGATCATTCTGAGGGTCAAATAAATCTCTAAAATGTAAAACCGAACCAAAGAACAACGGCCCTTCAAGATCGTAAACCTTCCAACCATCTTCATCTGTATGAGTTTTCGCGCTAATATGAGTTGCGTGTTTCCAGGCAAAAACCAACGCTGAAACAATTACACCAACAACGACCGCAATGGCTAAGTCGGCAGCAACGGTAATACCCGTAACCAAAAACAACACAAATGCGTCTTCTTTGTTTACCCCACGCACGATGCGGAATGAAGCCCACTCAAAGGTGCCAATTACAACAATAAACATAACACCCACTAATGCGGCTAAGGGGATCATTTCGATTAACGGTGCGGCAAAAAGAATAAAACCAAGTAACACTAAAGCAGCGGTAATACCTGATAAGCGTCCACGACCACCTGAGTTAATGTTAATCATGCTTTGACCTATCATCGCACAGCCCCCCATACCACCGAAGAAGCCATTAACAGTATTGGCAACGCCTTGACCAACACATTCTTTGTTACCACGGCCTCGGGTATCTGTCATTTCATCTATTAACGACAAAGTAAGGAGTGATTCTATCAGCCCCACCAAACATAAAATGACGGAGGTAGGTAAAATGATATACAGGGTTTCCATGTTCAACGGCACCATAGGCACAGTGAAGCTGGGTAATTCACCTGCTAAGGTAGCCGTCGCTTTTTGATCTTCAGGTAACATGCCTCTCACAAAATCAATGACAGTGCGCGCTTCTAAATCTAAACCATGAACTAACAAGGTAACAGTCACAATGGCGACAAGTGAAGCCGGAACAGCAGTGGTTAGCTTAGGTAAAAAGTAAATAATAGCCATAGTTAATGCCACTAAACCCAACATCCAATACAGCATGCTGCCTTGCATCCACTCCTGAACGCCAAGCTCATTAACTACTTTGAATTGGCCTAATTGGGCAAGAAATATTACGATTGCTAAGCCATTTACAAAGCCCAGCATGACTGGGTAAGGCACCAAACGTATAAATTTCCCTAACCTGAAAACACCTGCGAGAATTTGCAAAATCCCGGCCAGAATGACTGCGGCAAATAAGTATTGAATATCATGCTCAGCAACTAACGCGACCATGACCACGGCCATTGCGCCCGTAGCACCAGAAATCATTCCAGGTCTACCACCAATTGCAGATGTTATTAAGCCCATCATAAAAGCGGCATAGAGACCCACCATAGGCTCAACGCCGGCGACAAAGGCAAAGGCAACCGCTTCAGGAACCAATGCCAAGGCAACAGTTATTCCTGATAGCACGTCATTTTTGACGTTACTGTCACGGTTGGTTATCAGGTCAATCATTTACTACCCCAAGTTTGTTATTTTATTAATTTAGTTGTTTGATCGTACATTTTAGCAGCTAAGTGTGTTTAGGTCTTTTAACGGTTTGTTAAAAAACACAAAAAAAGGCCGGATAAATCCGACCTTTTCAATGGATATTTGCTATTACTAAGCAACGATATCTAATAGTTCCACATCAAATACTAACGTACTGAAAGGACCAATTGCACCACCTGCACCTTGCTCACCATAAGCTAAGTCGTGTGGTACGTGTAGACGCCATTTAGAACCAACAGGCATCATTTGTAATGCTTCTGTCCATCCTTTGATAACTCCGTTTACTGGGAACTCAGCAGGTTCTCCACGCTCGTATGAACTATCAAATACATTACCGTTAATTAAAGTACCGTGGTAATGTGTACGTACTTTAGAAGTCGCAGCAGGTTTTTCACCTTCACCGGCAGTCAATACTTCATATTGTAAGCCTGAAGGAGTGACCGTAATTTCTGCACGCTTAGCATTTTCAGCTAAGTATGCGGCACCTTCTTCGATAGCACCTTTATGCTGTTCAGCTTTAGCAGCTTGCATGCGTTGGTGAATTTCGTTGAATGCAGCACCCAAGGTCTGATTGTCAACTTGGGGTGCTTGTTTAGCAAAAGCGTCTTCTAAGCCAGTTTTAACTGCTTCGATGTCAAGACCTTCAAATGGATTAGAAGCCAATTGTTCGCCCATTTGGTAACCAATACCATAACTTGCTTGAAGCTCAACACTGTTATATTTTTCTGTCACGTTATATCCTGTTTTGATTGGGAAAAGATAAAACGGCGATGATAACATAATTAAGGTGTTGCCTTGTACCCCAAAAACTAATTGGTTAGATACAAAAAGAGTAAAATAATAAAAGTCGTAAAATAAGCATCAAAATAACCATAAAAACTTATTCAAACGGCCTAAATATATAAGAAAGTTTTAACTTTGTACCCGAACTAAAACATATTTAATAAATAATAAATTCTAATTTGTATATTCAGTTTGGAGGATATGTGAAAGAGCAACTAGCAGTTCAATTAAAGGAATCAGTACGATTTCTAGGTTCGACTCTCGGAGACACAATTAAAGCTCAGCTTGGTGAAGAGTGGCTTGAACGAATAGAGTCAGTGCGTATCGGAGGACGTAAGTCTCACTTAGGCGATACCGATTCAACTCAGCAGTTAAAAGATCTATTTGCTGAACTTAACAATGAGGATCTTCTGACAGTAGGAAGAGCATTTTCACAATTCCTAAATTTAGCCAATATTGCCGAACAGGAATTCAATAGCATTTCCATAACAGATGACCCTGTGGAAAAGTTGTTTGAACATTTAGATGACGCTAAAATCGATCAGAAAGATTTTGCGGATGCTTTCGAGCAGCTTAAAATTGACTTAGTACTTACCGCTCACCCAACAGAAGTGACCCGTCGTACCTTAATTCATAAACACGGTGAACTGGCTCGTTGCTTACGTGAAATGCATCAAAGCATGCTTTCAGACGACGAACGTGGCGAAATAGAAACCCGCATTGCCGACTTAATTAGTCAAGCTTGGCATACTGAAGAAATACGTTCTGTGCGCCCGACTCCAGTGGATGAAGCTCGCTGGGGGTTCTCGGTCATCGAAAACTCATTATGGGATGCCGTTCCTGCATTTATCCGTACTTTAGATAAAAAGGTAAATAACAAATTCGGTATTTCTTTACCTATTGATGCATCACCGGTGCAATTTAGTTCATGGATGGGGGGGGATCGCGATGGTAACCCTAACGTTACATCAAAAATTACCCAAGAAGTTTTATTATTAGCCAGAAAACGAGCGGCTAAACTCTTTGCTAAAGATATTGACGGTCTGCAAGTAGAACTGTCTATGGGTGATTGTAATCAAGCCTTAAAAGATATTGTCGGTGAAGATAAGCTAGAACCCTATCGAGCCTTACTACGCCCTCTTTATCATAGGCTTGCTAAAACTCAAGAAGGTATCGAAGACTTCTTAGCTGGTCACCAAGTAGATGACAGTAATTGGGTTACCTCCCAAGATGAGTTACTTTCACCTTTGTTAGTTTGCTACGAATCCTTGCATGCATGTGGTATGCAAGTAATCGCTGATGGTAAATTACTCGACACCATTCGACGAGTACATTGTTTTGGTGTGCACTTACTCAAGCTTGATATTCGTCAAGATTCAGAGCGTCACGCTCAAGTATTCGGTGAATTAACACGTTACTTCGGCATGGGTGACTACATGCATTGGAGTGAAGAAGATAAGCAAGCGTTCTTATTAAAGGAATTAGGCTCAAAACGGCCATTAATCCCAGAAAATTGGGAACCATCAGCAGAAGTCCAGGAAGTATTAGATACCTGTCGTATTATCGCTAAAAACAATCGACAAGGCTTTGGCATTTATATTATTTCAATGGCAAGTTTACCCTCTGACGTACTTGCCGTGCAGCTTTTACTTAAAGATACGGGTGTGGATTGGCCTATGCCTGTTGCCCCGTTATTTGAAACATTGGATGACTTAAATAACGCCGCATCGGTCATGACCCAATTACTCAGTATTGATTGGTATCGCGGCTACATTCAAGGCACTCAGTATGTCATGATAGGTTATTCAGATTCGGCGAAAGATGCAGGGGCTTTAGCCGCTGGTTGGGCACAATATGAGTCTCAAGAAGCCTTAGTGAAACTCGCAGATGAATTTGATACCAAGTTAACCTTGTTCCATGGTCGTGGTGGTACAATTGGCCGAGGCGGGTTACCTGCTCATGCTGCCATCCACTCACAACCTCCTGGTTCACTTACTGGTGGTTTCAGGGTGACTGAACAGGGTGAAACAATACGCTATAAATTTGGTATGCCAGAGCTTGCTAAAGGAAGCTTAGGTTTATATGCAAGCGCGATTCTAGAAGCAATTTTGTTTCCGCCCCCTAAACCTAAACAAGAGTGGCGAGAAGCCATCACGTCCATGGCCAACGAAGGCCGTGATAACTATCGCAAGATAGTTCGTCATGATGAAAACTTTGTCCCTTATTTCAGAGTGGCAACCCCAGAGCAAGAACTTGGAAAATTGCCCCTAGGAAGTCGCCCCGCGAAACGCAAACCCACTGGCGGTATTGAAAGCCTTAGAGCCATCCCATGGATCTTTGCCTGGGCGCAAACTCGCTTAGTATTGCCGTCTTGGTTAGGGTCTATGAAAGCTGTGACTGATTACTATCAATCAGGTCAACAACAAACCATAGATGACATGTTGGAAAACTGGCCCTTCTTCCACTCCCGCTTATCGATGCTCGATATGGTGTTTAACAAAGCAGATACCCGAATCAGCAAAGAATATGACGACCGTCTAGTACCGAGTGAATTACAGTACTTTGGTCAAGCTCTAAGAACCGAGTTAGATGAAAGTATTGAATCTTTACTTAAATTATTAGGTCAAGAAAGCGTCATGGAAACCGATCCTCGCGGTAAAGAATCTATGAGTATTAGAGCAGGTTACTTGCAACCTTTACATTTCCTACAAATTGAACTGTTATCTAGAATAAGAAAACTGGATGACAGTCAACACGATGCCTTGTTGGAAAGGGCAATGATGGTGACCATAGCCGGTATTGCCGTGGGCATGCGAAACACAGGTTAAACAAGGCCTAAATGCCAAAAAAAAAGCCCCTTGTAGTAATGAAGTGACCCCGTAAAGTTGGACTCATTTCTAAGCGGCAACCAAGGCCTGATTTCGATATTGTGTCGGACTCAGGCCTTTTAGTTTTAGCTTAATGCGTTCGTTGTTGTAATAGTCGATGTAT
>NZ_BAAGTF010000021.1:0-131667 GCF_054782055.1 Aliiglaciecola aliphaticivorans | reverse complement strand
AAATATCGCTTGCCATTGTTCTTTCGTTCGACGCTCTCTGCGCATAATGTCTCCGACTGATCATCAAAAACGACATTGTGCGGTGCTAAATATGAACTGACGAGATGGTCTTTGCTAGACGCTCACGCTCCTCCCTTAACATGGGTGTCTTGGTATCTCCTAAACATAGGTGTCTTAGTAACTCCTAAACATGGGTGTCTTTATAATTCTTTTTAACATGGGTGTCTTTATAATTCCCAATCGAAGCTCCCCCCCTTAACATGGGTGTCTTGGTATCTCCTCCTGGGTGTCTTGGTAACTCTCTTGGTAACTCCTAAACATGGGTGTCTTTATAATTCCTTTATAACCTCGATGTTTAGACTTCAGATAGGAAGGTATTTAACCCAATGCCGTGAAACTCGTTAGTTGAAGTATAGGGTGTTGTATGGTGTACACTTATCTTACATTTTCGAACAACCCGAAGAGTTAAATCATCATGTTAATAATCTTTTCCAGTCAAGCAGGTGCCAACATTACTATGTTCGGAGATATTGCAGTGCAATTACTAAAAATGATGGGGCATAGCGGCACGGTACCCAGTGCAATTCTAGCAAAAGATGTCCCTGCAGCTCTTGCGAACCTGGAGACTGCGCTCGGAGTAGCAACGCAACACGCCGAATCAGAAGAGCTTACTGACGATAACGAAGAAACGCCTGATGTTAGCCTTTCTCACCGTGCTTTACCTTTAATCGATTTACTAAAGGCTGCAATAAAAAACGAAAGTAACGTACAGTGGACGGACAATACTTAGTCCCATTGCCAATGTTAAATTGAAAAATGAAGCGAATAGAGTTTTACCTGTAAGGGTAGAAAATGTAATGGCCTTTCATTTAAGAAGAAAGTGCCTGAACACGATCTTTTAGTTTGGGAGCTGCGAAATTAAGGAAGCTTTTCATTTTTTGCGGCATGTACTTTCTGGTTTTATGGAGTAAATGCACAGGCACAGATTCTGGTTCGAATTCAGGCAAGACGATTTTTAGAGTACCTGCTTGCACCCCCTGCATCACTTGGTAATGAAGTTGCTGTGTCGCCCCCACTTTATTTATTGCCGCATACACGGCTGATTCACTGTCGGTAACCGTTAAACGAGAGGCAATATTCATACTTACGGGGGAAGTAGACTTAGCAAGTCGAAAACTCCAATGGGGAATTGTCATATTCGTTTTTAACGTCACACAAGGAAAACCAGCTAAATCCTCTGGGGAAGCTAACGGCGGATACTCCTCTAACAGGCTAGGGTTGACGCAAGTAACGATACGCATCTTTCCGACTGGTGTTGCGATTAAGGAACTATCCGGTAACTTACCAATGCGAATCGCCATATCCACCTCATCTTCAAACAAATTGACATTTCCATCAGCCAACACAAGTTGCACATTTATATTGGCATACAAAGATAAAAACTCCGTCACTATTGGCAAAACATATAAGCGACCAAACATGACCGGAGCCGTAATCACTAAATCCCCTTTAGGCTCTGAATACTCGCCTTTTAAATCACTTTCAGCTTCTTCTACTTGTTCCAGAATGCGTTTACAAGCCTTGATATATTCAAGCCCAGACTCAGTGAATGACAGTTTTCGCGTGGTTCGATGTATCAGGCGAACATCCAGTTGAGCCTCTAGTTCCGATATTTTCCGGCTTAATGTTGGTAAAGGCACATTCAACTCTTTGCTCGCTTTAGAGAAGTTGCCCGCTTCCAAGACTTTTATCAGCATTGACATCGCTTCTAATCGATCCATTATTATTTCACTTTATGAAAATATCTTTACCAAATTTACCGTATTATCTTTTAAATCACAAAGTGTCATAGTTTAAGTTTAAACACAGAAGGACAAAAAAATGAGCTTTGTGCCCCCTATCAATCCTCAGGCAGCCCTTGCTTATGATCATGTTGGAATTAGGGTTAGCAACAGACAAACTGCAATCCATTTTTATGAACGCCTTGGATTTAAAGAAACCTATCGGATCCCAGAAGGTGAAGCCAATGAAATGGTCACCTCCGCTGGCGTCAGAATTAATCTGATATTTAACGGCGCAAAATCAAAAGAGCAAAAGAATGTCTTATTAGACGAACCAATTAAACGACCCGGTGTTACCCATCCAGCATTCATTATTAACGACATGAGTGAATTCCAAGCATGGTTAGCAAAAGAGGGAATTATGATTACTGAAGGACCGAAAAGACTAGGACCACGGAGAATATCACTGTTTATTCGCGATCCAGATGGAAACGTTCTTGAATTTAATCAATTACTACCTGAGGAAGGAAACAATGAAACTATATGATTTAGAACTTTCAGGAAACTGTTACAAAGTAAGGTTATTTGCTTCATTAGCAGAGATACCTCTGACCATAGTTCCTGTGGATTTTATGCAAGGTGAACATAAGGAAAAACACATACTTGACTTAAATCCATGGGGGGAAATTCCAATTTTAGAGGATGGCAAAGTGGTTCTGCGAGATGCCCAAGCCATACTAGTCTATTTAGCCAGTAAATTTGGCGGTGAGGCATGGTGGCCAAGTGAACCCCACCTAAAAGCGGATGTGATGCAGTGGCTGTCAGTTGCGGCAAATGAAATTCAACACGGCCCCAACACTGCAAGACTCATTGAGAAATTCAACATACAAAGTGATATGGCCCTGTGTGCGCAGCGTTCCGAGCGAATTCTAGAGTTAATCAATAACCACCTTTTGAACAATGACTGGTTGGCGGCGGGTCGACCAACAATAGCAGACTGTGCGGTATACCCCTATGTGTCCCTCGCCCATGAGGGAAATATCACAATGATTAAGTACACCAATATCACCGCATGGATGGATCGAATAGAACAGTTACCAGGTTACATTTCAATGCCTGGGAACTAGGGTGATAATCACCTTAAGACGTAACAAAATTAGCGTGCCATTCACTATTAAATACCACAGCAAAGGTAAACCTGCGTTTATCTTTGCTAATTTGTTTTTATCGGCTTTCTACAGACCCTAGCCATCCATTTAATTTAACTGGCTTTGCTGGGTATTTTATTCAACAAGCATTAAGAATAATCCCTCTATTTGTTATTGGCCTTGTCACTTACCACAAAATAAATCAAACAATTTATTTACCTAAACTAGCTTGCAACCATACAAAAACATAATATAACCCACTGTTTCAAATAAACTTTTCATCACTGTTGAGTATATGTCAACAGGGTGTTTCATATATGTTACTTGAGCGCGCAATTTTTAAGATGTAAAAACTACCACTTCCAAAAAACAAAAAAATAACAAAAAAATAACAGTGGCTAGGAATAATGTTGTCAAAAGATGCAAATAAACAAATAGGTCAGACTGAAAAAGAAACATTTTTTGGCAGTCAAAATACAGCAAAAGAAAATGTCTCAGACAAAGCCGAAGCATCAAGTACTGGTCTTGATGACCATGCTCAAGAAGTGCTTAACTATATTCATTCTTTACCTCCAGCATACGAATTCGAACCTAAATATGTTAGACAATTTCGGAAGAACCCCTACGAACATGAGGATGTTACCGATATCACAAGAGAAGATATAAGCATTCCGTGTGCAAACCATGAATTAGAAGCGCGAGTTTATAGGCCAGCCTCCTCACATGAAAATCTGTACCCTACACTTATTTATTTTCATGGGGGAGGTTTTGTCCTTGGTGACATTCATTCTTATGACAAATTCCTTGCACAACTATGTGTGCAATCAAATGTTGTGATTATTTCCGTTGCCTATCGACTCGCTCCAGAAACGGTCTTTCCTGGAGCCATTGAAGACACCCAAGAATCTACAGATTGGATTGTGGAAAATGCACTATCTCTAAAGCTTGATTCAACACGCATTGGATTAGGGGGGGATAGTGCAGGTGCTAATTTAGCTATCGTTTATTGCTTACTCAATAAAAACAAATTTAAACCTTATTTTCAGTTATTAATCTATCCCAGTATTGTCGGTAACAATTCCACTCCAAGTCGAGAGGCATTCTCTAAAGATCTGCTGTTAACTGAAAATTTATTAAAATGGTTTCACCAACATTACATCAGTAAAGAAGATGAAAACGATCCCCGTTTTAACGTATTAAATGCCGAGGAGTTTGCACACCTTCCTCCTGCATTTATTTTAACTTGTGGCTTTGATCCCCTTAGGGATGAAGGGCAAATGTTTGTAGATAAACTCACCGAAAATGGTGTAGCAGTGAAACACTCTTGTTATACCGACATGTTTCATGGGTTTATCAACTTTGGCGTATTGCAACAATCAAAAGACGCTGTCACTGAGTGCGCGATGGTGCTCAATTCAGTGATGTACCAGAGCTAATAGGCCAAAAAATTAGTAAGACGCGTTTTGTTTTAAAACGAATTTTCAGGACACACACTTTCGGGACACAATTTATGAAAACAACTAAAATATTAACTACAAAAAAGTTACTCGCTATTTCTATCACGGCTGCACTAGCTTTCTCAGCAAGTGCTCAACAAAACACAAGTAGTGAAGACGAACCTGAAAAAATTCAAGTTACAGGTTCATACATTAAACGTACCTCAGTGGATGCCGCCGAGCCAGTACAAGTACTAGATTACAATTACATTCAATCTACCGGTGCCACCACGGTTTCAGAGCTGATCGGAAAATTAGCTATTTCTTCTGGTGCTGAAAACCAAGCTGACTCTTTTTCACAAGCCGCTAGCCAAGGAACAGGTAATGTGAATTTACGCGGCTTAGGCTTAAGTTCAACATTGGTGCTCATCAATGGTCGTCGTCAAACAATTTCAGGAGCACTGACCAATGATGGCAGTGTATTTGTGGATACCAGTCATATTCCTATTGATGCTATTGAGCAAGTTGAAGTGTTAAAAGAAGGTGCCGCTTCTACTTATGGTTCGGATGCCATTGCCGGTGTAGTTAACTTTATATTACGTAAAGATTTTGAAGGGTTTGAAATTAACGCTTCAATTAGCAAAGCCGACGATAGTAGTCAAAAAGACACTGACATAGGTTTTTTGTGGGGAGCTGAATTTGACAACACCTCGATTGTAGTATCGGGGCATTACTTAGACAGAACACCGCTAACCATTGCTGATAGACCGGAGTTAGGTGATGTAGCATTTAGCTCTTTGGGTAATTCATTCTTACTTTTGGCTAATGCTGAGGTAGCCGATGGACCCTACGCTGGGAGCTATGGTGCCTATGAAAATGTACCTGACCCCACCTGCTTAGATGATACCTTAGGCATGATAATTCCCCAAGCATATGGTTCACGCTGTGGTTTTAATTATGGGCCTTTATATAACTTAGTGAATACTGAAACCCGTGCACAACTGTATAGCAATATATCTCATGATTTTGACAACGGAATTGCCTTATCTGCTGATCTTAGTTGGAGCTCAAATGAGGTAAAAGATAACCCTCAATCACCTAGTTACCCGGACTTAACATTTCCATACATTGGTCCTACAGACTCAGGTAACCCATTTGGTGTCGGTGTCGTTTGGTTAGGTCGACCATTAGGAGCTGATTATGAACCCGCTTTATCACCCCGTGAAAATGATACCTTCCGCACCTCGTTAAGTTTAGTAGGTGACTTTGATAATGGTTGGAGTTGGGACACAGCATTAACTTACAGTAAAAATAACTATAAGCAGTATCAGCAAGACCAATTGAAATCAAGACTAGTAGCAGCATTAGCAGGGGTTGGTGGTCCGAATAACGATGAGCTGTTTAACCCTTTTGATCGCTCTAGCCTTAGCCAATCCGTTATCGATGACTTTACCTATATGACAGAATCAGAGAAAACCACCGATTTGTTGGTACTCGATGCGGTTGTTAGCGGTGATTTATATGAAGTTTCAGCCGGAACAATTGGTTTTGCGGCTGGTATTCAAGCGCGAACTGAAAGCTTTAAAGTTGAAACCGATGATGTCAATGAAATCAAATTTGATGACCAAGGCAACCCTATCCCAGTTGATTTAATCTTTCTACAAGGTTTGTCAGAAGTTGATGCTGATAAAAACACCTTTGCCCTGTTTGCTGAAAGTGTTATCCCTGTTACAGAAGACATTGAAATAAAAGCGGCACTGCGTTACGAAAAATTAGAAAATGATTCAAGTGTCGATCCGAAAATAGCCGTTCGCTGGCAAATATCTGATCAATGGATTATGCGCGCATCTGCAAGTACCGCCTTTAGAGACGCATCGTTATCACAGAAAAATGCTTCTTCGGCAGTTATTACCAGTATTACCGATTACAATGATGACGGTACCGCAAAATCCAGTGCCTTTGTTGGTGTTATCGCTACTGGTAACGAGGATTTAAAGCCTGAAGAATCTGACAACTACAATATAGGTTTGATTTTTAAACCAACTGATAACTTGGATTTTAAAGTAGACTTCTGGCGTGTTGATTATACCAATTTGATCACTGTTGAAAATGCTCAGGGGAAGTTGATTGATGATCCAAATGGTGTAGATATTATTCGTACTGATGCTGGTTTCTTATCTTCTGTCAAAGTTAACTACTTCAATTCATCGTCGGTAAGTGTTGAAGGTATTGACTTCGAATCGACATGGACTTTATCAGATCAGTTTAATATTAGTTTAAATGCATCGCATTTTAATTCGTACGAACTGACTAAAGATAACGGTGAAGTAGTTGAAGCGGCTGGCTCATTTAATATTGATAACTTTGCTCGCTCAATGCCTGAAACCAAAGGCTCTGTAAACTTTAATTGGTTGGGTGAAAGCCAAAGAGCTTCAATTAATGTTAACTATGTTTCAAGCTATGACACTGGAGTAGATGTGTCCGCTTTACCAAACGAAAGTTCAACAGTAGACGCATTTACAACTGTAGATATGCAATATTCGGCTAATTTTTATATTACCGATGACAGTGAAGCTATATTAACCTTAGGTGTTAAAAACCTACTCAATGAAATGCCACCACGTGCTTATATTGCTGAAGGCAGCTTAAGTTATGATCCTAAACAACATAACCCACTAGGCCGTGTGCTCTATGCGAAAGTGAAATTAGCATTCTAAATTCGATACCATGATTGCAGAAATCAAAGAGGGGGCTTCCCCCTCTTTCCAACAATAAGTTAAAAATATGTCATTTGTTTTCAATACTACTAAGTCAATTATTAATGCACCGAACGCGTCATCTGAGTTAGGGCTATATTGTCAAACCCTCAACATCAAGAATGTGTTACTGGTTACCGATCCGGGAATTGTAAAACTAGGGCTACATCAAAAAATGATTGCGAGTTTAGAAAATAGTGCAATCAATTATGTACTCTTTAGTGACGTCGAGGTTGATCCACCTACCGAAGTTATTGAAAACGCTTTAGCGTTTGCCAAAAACAATAATATTGACGGGGTAATTGGTCTAGGTGGCGGTAGCTCATTAGACACGGCAAAGTTAATCGCTGCACTTACTGACTCTAAGCAATCCCTAAACGACGTCTTTGGTATCGACAAACTTGAAAACTCAAGATTACCGCTGATTCAAATTCCAACGACTGCTGGTACAGGTTCGGAGGTGACACCTATCTCCATTGTGACCGCAGGTGAAGCCATGAAAATGGGAATAGTATCTAGTGTATTACTGCCCGATATTGCGTTGCTAGATGCAACACTAACAGTCAAACTCCCACCACATATTACTGCAGCCACTGGTATTGATGCCATGGTCCATGCCATTGAGGCCTACACCAGTAAAATTAAGAAAAGCATTTATTCAGATATGCTTGCCGTTCAAGCGTTAAAATTAATGGCAAACAATATTCAAACGGCTGTGCATCAAGGTGAAGATTTAACCGCTCGTTCTAACATGATGTTAGGTGCAACCTTAGCCGGACAAGCATTTGCCAATGCACCCGTAGCGGCCGTTCATGCTTTGGCATATCCACTGGGTGGTCATTACCATATTCCTCATGGCTTGAGTAATTCATTGGTATTACCCCATGTACTGAAGTTTAATATGTCATCTGCAGCGCATTTATATGCTGAATTAGCCGACGTTATTATTCCTAAAGATTGTGCGAACCTTGGGTCTGATAACGAAAAAGCACAGGCTTTCATCCAACATTTAGAGTATTTAATTGCCGATATTGGCCTTCCAAATCGTTTAGCGAGTGTAGAAGTAAATGAAGACGCTTTGCCAATGCTAGCGAAAGATGCGATGAAACAAGAACGATTGTTGATTAATAATCCCAGACCGATGAACGAAGCAGATATTCTAGCCATTTATCAAGCCGCTTATTAGTTCCTTCTAATTTTTAGATGAGATAGTGAAATGACTGAAAAAACACAAAGCTCGGTTGAAACAACTTCTATACCCACACAATCATCAAGACAAGGTCTGTATGCGGCCTATTTAATTTTTATATTGTTATTAGCTTATACATTTTCCTTTATTGATAGACAAATTCTAAGTTTACTAGTTGAACCTATGAAGCGAGATTTGGACATAAGCGATACGCAAATGAGTTTGTTACAAGGCCTGTCATTCGCATTATTTTATACCCTCATGGGATTACCTTTAGGCCGATTAGCTGATAGCAAAAGCCGCAGAGGTATTATTGCCTGGTCAATTTTTATTTGGAGCTTAATGACCGCTGCTTGTGGCTTAGCCAAAAGTTATTGGTCGTTGTTTTTTGCTCGTATGGGCGTGGGGGTAGGTGAAGCGGGATTATCTCCAGCAGCATACTCACTCATCGCCGATAGTGTGCAGAAAAGACACCTATCCAAAGCAATTGGAGTCTATACCATGGGTATCTACTTAGGCGGCGGCATGGCGCTGATTGTAGGCGGTATGGTGATTCAATGGGCTGCGGAATTTTCATCAATCACCATTCCTATTTTAGGAGAAGTGTATGCTTGGCAGGCTGTATTTCTTGCGGTAGGTCTGCCGGGTTTACTATTAGTACCCCTACTATTTACTCTAAAAGAGCCAGCCCGAAACCAAAAACAAGAAAAGGCGGTTCCCGTCGCCGAAGTTATTCAGTTTTTTAAGAAAAACAAAAAAACCGTGCTCTTACATAACTTTGGAGCAGCCCTAGCTTCCGCTGCTGGTTACGGAGCCTTAGCTTGGGTGCCAAGTTATTTGATTCGAGTACACGGAATGTCAAGTGGTGAAGTCGGAATGGCATTCGGTCTAATCGTACTGTTTTGTGGTGCCGGAGGGGTAATTGTTGGTGGCATTATTGCTGATAAACGTTATAGAGCAGGTCAAACTGATGCGAAAATGCGAGTCGCAATGTGGGCGATGATCTTAGGTATCATTCCTACGGTGATTTACCCTTTGCTTTCTGATTTAACGATCATTTTGATTATATTGGCAATCTCAACTTTCTTTGCAAACTTTATGATGGGTTTAGGACCTGCAGCAATTCAAGAAGTAGTGCCGACAAATATGCGAGGACAATTCAGTGCCTTATATTTGTTCATTGTCAACTTAATCGGCTTAGGGTTAGGGCCAACATTGGTAGCCTTATCGACAGATTACATTTTTGGTTCACCTGACATGGTTGGCTACTCAATCATATTAGTTTCAGCCATCGCCATGGGCGGCTCGGCCTTTTTGCTAGGAAAATGCTTACCTCATTACCGCGCAACCTTAGTTTCATTGGAGGAGTCTTCAACTAGATAAAGGTCTTCAACTGGTTGAGAGCCTTCAGCCAATTCAGGGCCTTCAGTGAAAGGAAGGCCCTCTATCAACGTTATTGCCAATATCAAATGGGGTTAAAATGCTATCGCTAAACGATCCGTTGCTGTTAAAAACACAACTTTTTATAAATGGGGAATGGGTGAACGGTGACTCAGGAAACACCTTTCCTATAGTCAACCCGGCCACAGGCACAGAAATATGCAAGCTTGCTAGCGGCAACAAAAATGATACTAATACAGCGATAAAGTGTGCCCAAAATGCCATGCAAAAATGGCGTCAACTAACAGCCAAATATAGAACTCAAATATTAAAACAGTGGCATGCCCTGATCATGGAGAACATTGATGATTTGGCGTTAATTCTATGTGCAGAGCAAGGGAAACCCTTAGCTGAGGCCAAAGGGGAAATACAGTACGGCGCTGCATATATTGAATGGTTTGCAGAAGAGGCCAAACGTATTTACGGTGATATCATTCCAAGTAACAATGCAAATCAAAGACTGTTAACGGTTAAGCAACCTATTGGTGTAGTTGCAGCCATCACACCCTGGAATTTTCCAAATGCGATGATCACTCGCAAAGTGGCGCCAGCATTGGCTGCCGGTTGTGCTGTTGTGGTCAAGCCTGCAGAAGCTACGCCATTAAGTGCGCTGGCCCTAGCAGAGTTAGCCGATAGAGCAGGTCTGCCTAAAGGGTTACTTTCTATCGTAGTAGGAGTTGACGCCATAGAGATAGGCAAAGCGTTAACAGATCATCCACTAGTGCGAAAACTGTCATTTACAGGCTCCACTAAGGTTGGGAAATTATTAATTAAACAATGTGCCGATACGGTTAAAAAGACCTCAATGGAACTTGGCGGCAACGCGCCTTTTATTGTGTTTGAAGACGCTGACTTAGATCAAGCTGTTCAAGGTGCTATTGCATCCAAATTTCGTAACGCTGGCCAAACCTGTGTTTGTGCCAACCGGTTTTTGGTGCAACGAAGCGTCTATCAAGAATTTACTGAAAAGTTTATTGAACAAACCAAAAAACTCATAGTAGGAAACGGCAATACCGAAAACGTCACTATGGGTCCGTTGATTAATACCGATGCCGTACAAAATATACATGCATTAGTGACAGATGCTGAAAAAAATGGTGCAACTAAGGTGTTAGGCGGCGCAGCAAGCGAGTTGGGTTCTAATTATTATTTGCCTACCATTTTGACCAATGTTACCCCTCAGATGCGTATATTTAATGAAGAAATATTTGGCCCTGTTGCGCCAATTATTCCATTCGACACCGAAGAACAGGCCCTTGAATTAGCCAACGCCACTGAGGCGGGATTGGCTTCTTATGTTTATACCCAAAATTACGCAAGAATTTGGCGATTTTCCGAAAACTTAGAAAATGGCATTGTAGGTATAAACGAAGGCATTATTTCTTCAGAAGTAGCCCCTTTTGGCGGAGTAAAAGAATCCGGTAACGGCAGAGAAGGGTCTAAATACGGTATCGACGATTACATCGAGATCAAATATCTGTGTATGGGCGGCATCTAGCTAGGCTGCCCCAATAGGCCTAGAGTATTAGTCTAAAAATTCTTTATCCCACTGTTGTTGTGCTTGCTCAGACTCGTTAACTAACCAGTCTCGAAAGATTTTTAGTGTTTGATTATCTTTATAATTTTCAGGGCAAACAAAGTAGTATGACTCTTTTTTTAGCATCATATAATTATGAGCAACCACTAATTTTCCCTCCTTTATAAGGGGATCAGCTAATGGTCGATACATTGGGATAATGCCTAAACCATCAACAGCCGCTTGCGTCGCCACAGCAACATTGTCTAAAACAATATTTTTTTTGTCTGTTTGCAAAGCAGGATAACGACTATTCGATAACCATTGAGCCCATAATTTTGACAAGTGACCATAGTGCAACCAATTGTAGTTGGCTAAATCCAAGATGTCCTCAGGGTTATGAGATTCATCAAGCAAAGACGGAGAACACACAGGTTGCACATAGACATCGATGAGTTTGTCGAAGTGACAACCTTGCCATTGCTCTTCTGTTCCAAGACGAATCGCCGCATTCATATTTTCGCCTGAAAAATCGATTGAATCTTTACCAGTATCGAAACTGTTAGTAAAAAATGACAATGTCAGTTCAGGGTGATGTTGTTCAAGCCGACATAGCCGACTCATCAACCACGTAGAATTAACAGTAGCAGAAATCCCCAACTTTAGTTTTCGATTTTCGCTACCGTGATGGACTGTATCAGTGGCAACTTTTAAATCTGCAAAAACATTCGATATGGAGTTAGCGTAAATAACGCCTTGCTCAGTCAGTTCTAAACCCACTTTATGGCGTTCAAATAATTTAAACCCAAAATACTCTTCCAAATTTTTAATCTGCCGACTGACAGCAGACCGGGTGATGAAGAGTTCATCGGCGGCTTTAGTAAAACTTAATAAACGAGAAGCGGTGAGGAATACCCATAGCGTGTTTAACGGCGGCAAACGTTTAGACATATAAGGCCTTTAAAATCAAAAAGTTAGCAATAAATCATTCAACTTAGTTTATTTGATAAGAAAATATCCCTTCCCTACATTGTTAAAAAAGTTAACTTTTTCGATATTCTTGATATGAAAAGCAATATATCTTAACCCCACCAAATCAGCAAATAAGCCCACCAACATTGACTAAAAGGTAAAAACCTACCCCCTTTGCCTTTAACAGCACTGCGAAACCCCTGACTGCTGACTTGTAGCAAATTTAATGCTTAGCCTTGTCGCCCCAGATTTCTTCTAAACGTTGATCACGTCCGCAATTCCAACGATATATTTTGTAGCGAACCGGACTCTTTTTGTAAAAATCTTGATGTCCAATCTCATCGCCTTTAATTGGGTAAAAACGGGTAGCCGCTAATATGGGTGTCACCAGCTTCTGACTAGGAAATTTAGCCTGCACAGCCGCTTTTGATTTTTCAGCTATCCCCCGCTCTTCATCGTTAGCAACAAAAATTGCACTCAAATAACTATGGCCTTTATCACAGAATTGTCCTTGAGCATCGAAGGGGTCAATGTTTACCCAAAAATGATCTAATATTTGCTGATAAGTCACCACATTGGCATCATAGGTAATTTTGACCGCTTCATAATGCCCGCGGTGATTGCCGTTGTATGTTGGGTTTGGTGAGCTACCACCGGTGAAGCCAGATACGACATCAGTAACCCCATCTAACTTCTCAAAATCAGACTCCATACACCAAAAACAACCACCCGCTAAGATAGTTTCATCGGCTTGCGTATAAGTAGAAAATAACGACACACTGAATATCAGCGCAGACAAAATAGTTTTCATAGACATCCTTCAAACAACAATCATATGGCCAACAAATTGTGGCATTCTAAGATATAGAACAGGAAAGCTCCTTTGTGCTTTCATGAATATGGGTTGATTGTGCTTTCATGACTATCTGGTGCGATAGAGCACGTGGCTTAGCTTCATGTTCCCACAAGCGATAAATGGCAGAAGCATATCAACGCTCGCTTAAAACAAGCCTCAACGCAAGGGCGCTAAAAACAGTTCCTGCAATTCGATTCATTACCACCTGGGCTTTTGTAGATCCTTTTAGCCATTCTCCTAGATAACCAGCAAACCAGGCAATCAAACTAAAGATAACTAGGGCCGTAACAATAAAAACCCCACCAAAAATTACCATTTGTAAGGTAACAGAACCCTTGTCGGGATCGGCAAATTGAGGAAGAAAAGCAAGGAAAAATATCGCCACTTTAGGATTGGTAATATTCATGATGATGCCTCGTGAATAGAGTTGTCGCCAAGGCAATTGGGTATTTGATTTAGCATCTAAGCCAGCGGCACCGGCTCGAAAAGCCTGAAAGGCTAAATATAATAAATAAACAGCGCCCACGATTTTAAGAATGTTAAACGCCAGTGCCGAGGTTTGAAGAATAACGGCAACACCGAATGACACCGCAGCGGTATGTACAAACAGGCCTGTACACAAACCTAAGGTCACTAAAATCCCCGCTTTTCGACCATTGAGTGCTGACTGGGTTAACACAAAAATATTATCTGGGCCTGGCGCAAAAGACAGCGCCACCGACGCAGCCAAAAACATCAGTAAAGTTTCAATGGGTATCATCTATTTTCTCTTAGATTGCTAATAGCAAGGTGGTTAGGGTTTCAATTCAGCAAGGTTACCTAGCACACGAACCACTGTAAACCTGTGGAGATAAAACTTTTAAACAACGAAATTTAATAGCTGTCCACTGAAAAGTGCAATTTATTGTAGGTAAATCTCCTCTGAAAATGCACATTCTACATTTTTATTTAATGCTAAATTGCACATGAATTGACCTTATTAATACAAATAAAGCCGCCCTGTGTAACGAAAGCGGCCGGAGCGAGCGATTATGTTTAAATTAGAAAATCCATTGCGTATAGTTTGTGTGTTCAGCATGCTGTCATTGCTCGTAGCCTGCGGCGGAAGTTCATCAGATACTGCGCTTACCCAAGACGACAGTGATGCGGGAACGGGAACAGATTCAGGAACGGATACAGGTTCAGACACCAGTTCCTGCGACACGCCGATGACTGAACTATCGAGTGCATTTCTTGAATTTGTAGCAGCGCCAAACGTCACTGTTGTTTTATCTGAAGATGGCTGCACGGTAGCGCTGGAGTCAGCAGGTAAACCTGATCACACTTCTTCATACTGGGATTCTGGCAACGAAAGCGGTTTATATGTTGAACCTGAAGATGCTGAATTATTTGATCAGCAACGCTCACCAGGGGATATCGAAGATTATATTAATGATTATGATTTAACGGTTCCCGTAAACCCAGAGCTTGCGGCCACGTCTTCAGCCACACCTCTTGGCGCTATTGGTATTGCCATAAGTGGCGCTCCCATATTCAACGACTCAGAAGGTAATGGTGATGTTTCCTTAGGTGTCATTCAGGGTTTTGACCGCAACGGCGCGCACACAGGCCCTCAAACCTACCACTACCATTTAGAGCCAAAAGCAGTGTCTTATGATGATGATTCACTGGTTGGTATTATGGCTGATGGCTTTTTTATATTTGGCAGACGTTGCTATTCGACAGCTGGCTATCCAACAGATCTTGATGAGTCTAACGGGCATACTTCAGTCACCTTATATACCGGCGGAACAGAAGAAGATGCAGAGTATCACTATCACGTATCAACCGAACAATATTTAAATGGTGACTACTATTTAATTTTCCCAGGTAATTTTCAGGGTACACCGAGTGATATCAACTAGTCGCCAAAACGGCTTTTGCTTTGGCCCGCACTCAATATGTGTGTTGGCGGTACTGATAGTAACTGCCATTGCTGCGGCGAAGACGTTTATCCCTGTCACCCCACTTGTTGTTGATAAATCAGAAATTGCCATTAACAGCAAAGGGCAGCGGGTATACCAAAATGAACCCTTTAGCGGTGATATGCGAAGTTATCACCCAGCAGGAAATGTAGCCACCAGCGATGAATTTGTGAATGGAAGACGTCAGGGGTTCGCACGCAAATGGTTTGCAAATGGAACCTTAGGGTACGAATCTCACTATGTTTCTGGCAAACGTGATGGTGACACCAAAACATGGTGGGTCAACGGCAATCGACGATCTCATTTTGTTTATATTAACGGCAAAGTTGAGGGCACGGCATGGCGCTGGTACAGAAACGGGGCGAAGTTTAAGAAATTTAACTATCTCGCGGGCAAACCCATAGGGTTGCAACAAGCCTGGCGATTAAACGGAAAACTATTTTCCAATTTTGAATATAAAAATGGGCGGATTTATGGTCTCAGAAAAGCAAATAACTGTGTTGGGGTTGAAAATGAAATCATTTCACCAGATTACTACCAAAATCAAGCAAGCAATTCTCTTTAGTGGATTGCTTTTAAGTGCGTTTACCCACGCGTCTGATACTTTGCCCTACTACAACAGTGAAGAGTTTACGCCCATCTGGCTAGAGCCGGATAGTAAAGAGCTTGAAAACTTTCATCAAATTCCACCATTTAGTTTTACGGATCAAGATGGTAAAGAAGTCAGCGAAAAAACCTTCGAAAATAAAATTTATGTTGCTGGTTTTTTCTTTAGCACCTGCCCCGGAATTTGTCCTTCAATTCGATCGAAATTAATAGCGGTTCAAGAAAAATTTCTGGATGATCCTGAGGTGAAAATTCTTCAACACTCCATTAGACCAACGTCTGATTCAGTGGAACTATTGAAGGATTATGCCAATACCAATGGCATAGTTAGTGGTAAATGGCACTTAGCCACTGGCAATAGAGACGAAATATATTCACTTGCTAAATCCGCATATTTTGCCAGTGAAGATTTAGGTAACATTCAAAATACAGATGATTTTCTGCATACTGAAAGCCTGCTACTCATTGACCAAAATCGTCATGTACGAGGTATATATAATGGTCTGAATAAAGCCTCAGTGGCGTATCTTATTGCCGATATTGAAAACTTAAAAAAGAGCAACATTGCGAAAAAGTAAGACTCCATAAAGTATATTTCAGTTTTCAGCTATCTAGTAAAACCTGTGTTTAGAATTTGATTAATCGGTACCGAATACCCTTGTCACGCTTATAGGGTGACAAGGGTTGAAGAGGTAGGGGCTTTTTTAAAGTTAGTGACTAATCAACATCACTAAGAAGCATTTAGCTGTAGTTCATAACCACTCACTTTCTAACTGCTTCAGCGATTTACACTATGACAATTAGTGCATGCGCCAGACACTTTACCAGCCAAATAATAACTCGGTTTTTCTAAAGAGGCGGCAATGCGTGCATTATCAACTTTACTGACAAAGTCACGCATATAATCTTGCAGAAAAGGGTGACTGGCACCCGCATCTCCAGCACGCAGTCCAGAAGCAATCTTTTCAATATTGTGTAAAGTAGTTAATACTTGCTGCTGTTGATTAGCAAACCCCACACTTTGCGGCTCATGTTGCTGGCTTAACGCAAACTCTAAAACACGCATTTGTTGTGCGAGGCGATCCATATCTGAACGCAATTTCGACGGTTCAACGTATTTAAAATCTGGCGGGTAAGTAACTTTTCTGAGATTAGTGGCCATCTGACTGGTGCATCCCTGGATGAACATAACGCCAAAAAGCAGAAGGGAAACAGAGAAAACCATTAAACCTTTGTGCATTTTCATTTTATACCCGCCTTGTCATTGTCAAAAAGCTTGCTAAAAATTAGAGCGCTTTCTCAGTCTCAGTTATTTGCGCAAACAATTGATCTTTAAGTACTACTCGTTGTTTTTTTAACGACTCTAAATAATCATCTGAAACAGCTTCATTTTGCTCTTCGATGTGATGAATTTCCTTATTAACATCATGATACTGATCAAATTGTTTAACAAAGTGTCTATCATTCATTTTAAGATGACGGATAGTGTGTTTATGCTCTGGAAGATCATGACTAAGCGTATGTTTTTCTACTTGCATGCTGCAATTTACCTCATATTTATGGTTTAAATTTGACAATTTCAGTGTACGCCTTAGGCAGCCTTATATATTGATCTAGGTCATGTTTAACGGGATAAACTACTGAGTTAATAGCACGTTTAAATTCTTTCAAAACTTTTAAGAGGCTCCCTGCTTTTGAAAGTAAAATTTGAATCTACTTAGTGTCGTCGACTTTCCTAATATTACTGATTCCTACTGAATTTGATCGCAATAATGCAGAAACAGAAAGGTTTTTGACAAAAAACAGGTCTACTCTATCAAGAGTAAAAATGGTCAGAATGATAAGTCACTTACATCTGGCGAATTGGCACAAAGTATTACGTTTGGAGTAAGCAAAAATTGTGAACAACACTGAAATTCAAATTGGCTTACCATGTGTTTACGAGCAATTGTGTTTTTGGTCTGGAGTGGGCATTGCTTTTTTGTTTGTAGCCATAATTGTTGCAATCGTTGTCTCTGTTTGGCGGGATAAAATAAAACAGAGAAAAAAGCGCGAAGAGTGACTAAAGCAACGAAAGCGCAAGTTTGATTAACACAGTTTTCGTGTCACTATTACTCAGGTAATTAGGGCTGCAATCTATCGGCTGCAATCAAGGCTGCAATCAAGGCTGTCATCATGGCTTTTCAGATTCCTGTCACCTTGATATGACACGTCTCTACCTTCTTCAGATACCAGGTCAGTCGTTGATTAAAGACACACAATGTAATTGGCGATATTAGTTAACCATTGATGTAAGAATTACCAAACTCTTGTTTAATCGTATCTAAATAATCCTTCAGTGAATGCTTCTTATAATAGTGGTTCAGCATTGCTGATGGCTTAGCTTTATTATCGCAAAACTCACACTGCACTTTCACCTCGGGTACGTCGTCTATTGCCTTTTGCAGTCCACTTTCAATACGATGATGCTGTACCTGCAGCTTTTCGGTTGTTTCTGTTATGGTGTAAATATCGGTAACAGGATCCTTTGACATGTATCCGTAATCAACAAGTGCTCTTCGTAAGTGATCTACCGCATACATCGGCTCAGACAAATATCGACGACTAATTGAACCGACAATTATTTTGTCCAGCTCATGTCTAGTGTATGAGGTTTTATCCAACAACGAGAGAATAAATTCTGATATACGGTTTTTTTTACTTTTTAATTGCACTGACTTACACCTTCATCACAATCAACTTTAAACTTAAAAGTCATATTGGCACTGTAAATACTATACCAAAACGGAGGTAATTTTAGCCTTTCTATAACCCATTAATCTGTTTTCAAGATCATTTTTAAAAGGTGGGTGTCTTCTTTATTATTGTATTCTTTATTGCAAAACTACTGTGCTAAGCTTGGCAAACACATCAGGAGGGATTCGATTTGTTATTACGAAGAATTTCACAACACGTCAAAGAACAGAATTGGTTTGCTGTTGCCATCGATTTTTTCATAGTCGTGGCCGGCATCTTGATTGCCTTTCAAATCACCAGTTGGAATGAAGAACGCAAAGACAACAAACGTGAGCAACAAATCATAGAACGGTTACACTCCGACTTTACGATGCTTGAGAAAAATACCGACGAGTATATTGAATTTCTTGAGGTTAACGCACCGATAATAGAAAAGTTCCAGCAACAAATTGTCAATTATCCCAAAGGTACGGATTTGGAGCTGATGCAAAGTTTCTTTGAAACGGCATTCAACTTGCCCCCTCCTGAAGGCCATTCAGATACATACCAGCAGCTTATAACCAACGGTGATATGAGCGTTTTAAACAACGAATCTTTACGCGCTGAACTTGTGAACCATGCTTCTTTAACAAACTTATACTTGCACGCAAGCCAAGCTAGTCGTGAGTGGTCAAGGCCATATGTGACACCGCTTGTACGGCTAGGTTCTTTACTTCAAGTTTTACCGATGGATGAGGCTGTATCATCGTCAGGGTCCAGAGCGGATTTAATTATCGCCATTAACCTTTATAAAGATATTTTTGAAAGCCAACTACTATTACTGAAAGATCATAAAAGCAAGCTTTGCTAAAGTTAACGGCATGCTCATCAAGGAAAAAAGCTAAGTTATACTTTAAACATGGACAGGCATCTTTTTAGAGTTTAAACATGGACAGGCACTATTAAGGTATTCGTGATATCGACTTATTTTTTTTAGTGTGGCTTAACAAAACGTTTTAACGCGTTCGAATTTTAGGTAAATAGATACGGCAATCATCGATTTCTGGTGACTGAGTATCATTGAGGTGAATTTAGCGCGAGGCTAGGCCTGCCTCTTGTGCAAAAAGATGCCTGAAATGAAAAGTGATTAAGGAGGGCGTTAACCCAATGAACTCGTTTGCCGACGCTTTCGTTTGTAGTGTTTTAAAGTGTCTGTTTGTCCGGCTGCCACACTAAAATGTGTTTCAAAGGTTAAAAACATATCTTGCCAGCTGTGCTCGTCGAATCCTAAACGCTGCAATATGGGCGATTCACTCATATCTATTGCCCCTCGTTTGTCAGGATTGATATTGCGCCCTGATAGGTCCACTAATTTTAGATAGTCGACTAAGTCGAATGTTAATCCATACGGTTGTGGCTGTTGTGGGTTACCAACAAAAGGCATGAGGGGCGTTGGCTGATACCCTTTTTTAAAATCATGAATGCGACGTTTTATGCTTGTATGGTGAGATGATTCTGGGGTGGTGGCCATTTTAGCCCGTATGGGGTTTAAATCTACATACACCATACATGCAGCTAATGCATATTCATCCAACAGGGCTTGTGACTTGAATCGCCCTTCCCAAAAATGCCCCGTACAGTTATCTTCTAGGTTTGCTTTTCGGGCGATGGGCTCATTCAATTCTCGCATAAACCAGCTGATATCAATTAATCGACTTCGATAAACCGATAAGGTTGAATTAAGTGTGATGCGTTCAGCCTCACTAAGCTCAGTAGCTTGCTCAGATGTGAATTTTTGTGAAAGCAGCGTGCCCTTGTGAAGCATATGCCAGCGCTGAGCAACCTCTTTATCCGTCCAATGTTTTGCTTTGTCAGAGTTCACATGCAATACCACATGAGTATGATTACTCATCACCGCATACGCACACACGTCAATGGCAAAGACAGTGGTCAAAAATAACAATCTGTCTTCTACCCACTGGCGACGATGCTCATAGCTTTTTCCGGTCAGTTTATCTTCGCCACACAAAAAAGCCCGTCGAACACAGCGGGATACGCAATGATAATAAGGGGTGTCTGTAAGACTGATTTGGCGCTTCCTTGCCAATGGCATAATTCATTCCTTGAGTTAAGAATACTTAAGCATAGTTGATGTGGGTTTCCCTAGGGTCTAGTTTGTGGCTGTCCATGTTAATAGTCATACAATTTATGGCTGTCCATGTTAATACATGTTAATAGGTACTTTTTGTTGAGGTACGCTATTTACTGTAGTACATTTATTGTTCTATTTGGCACGTCCTAGATTACTCACAATAATGAGATGCAGTACTGACCTTAAGGAGAAGAGCAGTGAAACGAGTATCATTTTATACTAGTTTTATTTCAGTAAGCATCGCGATATTTTTATCTCAAATAGCCTTCGTCTCCCACAGTAAGCAGAAAGACATGGCATACGATTGTCAGCATAGTGATACTGCCCAAAACGGTTACGCTGTTCACAAACGCATTATGGTTTCCACCCATCCGGCGTTTCGCCCTTTGTGTTTACCAATCTATAAAGACACCTTGATAATAGAGGGTGAAGACACAGATGCGTATCTTAACTTAGTAGGCTACCATCAAAACAAAATTTACTTCGAGCGGGATACAGTAAGTGCAAGTAACGCACAGCCAAACCGCGAGTATGATAATTACCGCAAACGCTCAGATGGGCGAAAAAGACGCTATATAAATGTCACGATACCAAATAATGATGTTTTTTCGAGAATGGTTGTTTATGTATTACCCTGGGCGCTTTTCAACGATGAGTATTATTTGCATTATTTTTGCGGTAATAATTGCAAACCAGGAAAAAAACGCCTGCCCTCGCGATGGGGTGGAAACGGTGCCAATCAATTTGAGCAAAAAAGAACCTTTCAAACGTTCATGAACGAGGCGTTTCCTGCTATCGAAAACGCTTCGCTGCCTGTTGATAGTACGTACGCGTATATCATTTCTAATGGAAACAGTAGCTATAACTTTGCCACCGGCAAGCTTGAAATATCACTGAGCTTTTATGCTGGCGGTGTGTACAAGCCAAAAGATAAAACCCAACTATTAAAGCATACCGCAATATACGAAAACCCCGCGCTTTACGATAAAAATAACACCTCTTCAGAAACCGGGATAATCAAAATATTGGATCGTGCAACGAGCATTTACGCGATAGAGGTCGATGAGGTACTTGCGGAAAAAATATACATAAACAACGGTGTACGCTGCCTCGCTAAGATAAAAACTCTCGATTGGATATTTGCAGACAGCATTGATCCCACATTGAGGGGTAAAACGTTTATGCCTATTTGGGAGTCGGCAAGTGATCAGATCGACTGTTACTCGAATAATCAATTTAATGAACTTTACTTTTCCTTCAACTGGCGAACAGGAAAGCGTATCTAGCGCACAGTAAACTCTAAGGAATAGACCATGACCCCAATACAACTTCGTAGTATTTTACTAATACTTATCGTCACGATTTACGCAATACCTCACAATGCCCTTAGTAACACCATGAGCGACATGACAAGTTCTGCAAAATCGGCTAACCAATCAGTAAACCTACCGGACAGTTCGGTATTTGCGAAAGGTATCCGTGGCTTTTGGGTAACCAGAATTCAGGCGGATGAAAACTCACAACAAAACATCATCATTAATTTTAATTCCCTTAAAATTCCGCCAACCCCCAATAACCCACCTTTTTTAAGATCCGCTAAATTCGGTACTGTTAGCGCAGTGGTAAATGGAAAGACATGTACCTTTGAGGTAGTAACCGCATTAGAAGACAAAATTCAGATGTCATTTTCGGTATCTCTTTCTCCTTTCTATCGCGTTAATAAAAAAGGGAAAATACGCAATGAGAAACAACTGGAAAGGTGCCGTGCATTAGGGTTAAACACTATTGATTTTTATGCCATAAAGCCAAAACTATTGGGAGGCAGCATTCACTTTGAGAATGGAAATAGTGTAAACGCGTTATTTAAGCCACAAGGTGGCGCAAGATTAAAGTTGAATGGCCAAACAATTATTGCAGAGAATGCGAAGCGATTCGACGTGACACCACCTGCCCCAGCAACAAAAAAATCTAAACAGCATGAAGTAGCTAAAGGTGCGCCAACCCAAACGTTGGAACCACCACACAATGCTCCGCCAGCTAAGCCGTTAGGCAATGCTGGTAAGCAATGGGCCACCGCGGATCACGCTTTTACTCTCAAAAACCTCAACTACAAAACATTTCATTTGCCGGTATATGAGGGTATCCCAGCACTGGTCAGCAACGGACTTCTTTCCACGGGGACAAAAGCAGCGCCATCTTATCAACCCAATTATACTCCATCTAATGTACCTGACTGGCAAGGACGTTTTCGAGCCCTTAGAGATTTTCTAGACATTGCTTCATTTATTGACAAAAACGAACTGGTGAAGTGGTATAAAACCACCCCAAAAGGTGAAAATGGCGGTGCCCCCTCCTATGATGTCGCTCTAGCCAAGCGCCGCGCAGACTGGATGCTAGAAAGGGTAAAAAAAGCGTTTTTAAGTTCTGCAGAGGTTGCACATATACACAAGTACTTCTGCCCCGATATAAATATGAAAAGCGTAGATTTTTCACTTAGCCGTTGTAGCGTATTTAATGGCAATCCGTTTGAGCAAAGACGATTACTGAGGACCTTTTTAGACGAAGCAATACCTGAACTTATGCAGTACGCCGAACCATTGAAACATATCACCCGTGTTGCTGTGCTTAACTGGTCGCTCATGTCTGAATATAGCTTCGACGACAAAGGCTTTCTAGTTCAGCTATTCACTGATTATGGTTTCTATCCCTATGGTGAAATCGTAACCACATCGCCCAGTGATTACAGCCGTAAATTCAAAGAGAAATATGCTGTGTTTGAAACTATGTACATCGGACCCAAAATGGGATTATCAGGAAGAGGGTCCCATGGTGCCTATGTGCCTATGGATGAAGACGAAGCAGAAACGCTTATAAACAAAGCCCAAATTAACAATAAACGCTATGCGTCCTTTATGACTATTGAACTCATTCCAGAAGACCACGAAGCCTACAAACAGCGAATTCTGACTGAAAAAAAACTGACAGCTAGAGAATATCAATATGAATTGGTTTCAAGTCATGTAGTGCTGTTCCTTGCGACGCAAGAAGGCATGTTGCCACTTCATACATTCCCGGCAGATGTGAAACCGATAAAATAAGCTCTGCGCCCTTCTTTAAAGTCGGCTGATTGCTTGGGTTAAGCTACTGAAATTTGGCATCATATTGGTTTTGTGAAACATCTTTGCCATCAAATATAGGTGTAACTTGGCCATGAGTGCAATTGGTACAGGGAAATATAGAGTGATATATCGGCATCCAACCTTGAAATAGTAAATTTTTTAGTAAGTACGTGGAAACAACTCTTTGTCACAAGTTCTTATTCACTGTCGGCTTTTTCGAAATTGTTTTACAAGTACTGCAGCGAACCATCCAAAAAAGAATAAAGCGGGCGCACCTCACCCCTTGTAAAATTAATGCCTTTTTGTCTCAAATTAATGTATTCAGCCATGCCTACTATGGAAATGTTTATTCATATGGCTACTTAAACCAAAACGTAACTCCAGCCTAAAAGCATTTCTTAAAAGCAATGACCGAAAATCTGGGTAAAGTTGACAAGCAGAATATGTCGAATCTCAACTAAGCAAACTTCAACATAGTTAGTTTTCTGAGGGTCTAGTTTGTGGCTGTCCATGTTACGTTCATGTGGCTGTCTACGTTGATCAGATGTAATATCCTTGAGGAGCGAGATATGTACTTTGGCTTCAGTATCGATCAGATTAGCGCCCTTTCAGATACACTAGAAAATCTTAAATACGTATATCTAAAAAGTAAGACACGCTGGTATCGAATAAGGAGTAGCCATCGGTTTGGTAGCTAAACTGCTTACCACTGCGAATCTGTGATATCCATCAATTCCTGATGGCGGTAGCCTAAACTTCAAGCCCGGTAAAACCAATACGTTTACATATTGGATACGCTAAATACTGCAATCTCTCATGGCCCACACATCTCCTTTCACCGTGAACTCGGTATAAATACTCGGCGATATTTAACGCCAGTTAACGCTACTTAAAAACCGACGAGCGTAAATTTCATTGATCAGCGCTGCGCTAACTTATATTTTTCATGGGGATAGATTCGCACTGTGTTCACTGAAATATTTAGGGAGAAAAAATCGTGAAAGCTACGTTTAATCAATTTTTGCGCATCTGCGTTGGTGCCTCAGTCGCATTAACACTGACAGCTTGTAGTGATAGTGATGACAGTGGTGAATTAATAGAGGGCGTATTTCTAGACAGTGCAGTAGAGGGCTTACAATACACCACGGGAACAACTTCGGGGATCACTGACGACGAAGGTACATTTTTATACAGTGAAGGTGATACAATTACCTTTTCGATAGGCAATATTCAACTTGGCACGGTGACTGGCGATGCCATTGTTTCTCCCTATTCATTTGCAACCACAAACTCTACGGATATCGCCATTAATATTGCGCGATTTTTACAAACTTTGGATCTCGACGGAGATCCCTCAAATGGTATAGAGATTAGTGAAAACGTGCGCCTAGAAGCTGAGAATTATACCATTAGCTTTGATATTGCTAGCGCAGCCTTTGCCGAAAATAGTGAAGTCACGGCTGCCCTCGCACAACTCGCCAGCCACTTAGAATATAACTACGAACGCATGGTATCCATAGACAATGCCGTTGCGCACTTAGACACCACTCTCACTAGTATTGATGATGAAGCCAATAGCGACGACACGGACACCGGCGATGATACTAGCAGTGACGACAACACGGACACCGGCGATGATTCTGGCAGTGACGACGACACGGACACTGGCGATGATTCTGGCAGTGACGACGACACAGACACTGGCGATGACACTGGCAGTGAAGACGACACTGACACTGGCGATGATTCTGGCAGTGACGATGACACGGACACTGGCGATGATTCTGGCAGTGACGACGACACAGACACTGGCAGTGACGACGACACTGACACCGGTGGTGGCTCTGACAGTGATACAGGTTCTTCGACCAGCCTCAGTGTTACCAGTAATGACGGCGCATTGAGCGATTTTTGGGACTACTTAGAGGTTCGCGACATCGCCGTAGGCTACGTGGAGTTTACCGGCGTTGAAACGTCTATTCTCTTAGTGGGTGGCGAAGATATTGACTCTGTTGAAACCTTGAGCAATTTAACCGCGTCACCCAATAATGGGTTTGCTTTAGTAGCTGCCTTTGCCGATGGCACCAACATCACGGGAGCAAGCATTATTTCGGTGGTTGACGGGGTTGAATATAACTTTGAATGCACCGTAAATTGCGAAATTACTATTGATATCGAGGCGCAGTTGATCACCTTCGCTAACTCAGAATTTATCTGGGAAGACGGCAACGATTCGATTTTAGTTAGCGGCTCAGCCGAATGGTTAAGCAGTGATGAATACGTAGATACCTCAGATTGGGTGGGCTCTGAGGCGCCAACTGAGTCAACGTTTTGCGCCACTAACCTAGCGACCAGCACAGCAGCGCAATTAGATGGCGGCTTGTCTTATACCACCGATGACGGAAACTGTGTTGGCCTGTTAAGCGTTGATAATAGTAAATTTACCAAACCGCTAACCGCGACCATAGTGACAACCGGTGACGGTGCCGGCGATGGCAGCTTGAGTATTGATAGCAATGTAAAAGTGTATGCTCGCACAGTAGACAAGGGCGTTGCTTACGTCGGCGAGAACGATGAAGCCTATTTTGAGACTATCATAGAAGGGGCTTTTGCTATCTCCAATACCAGTGATTACGAGCTCTGCTTGGAAGATACCGACAATTGGCAGATGATGAAAGCAGACGGTACCGAGTTAACGAAATCGGTAACGGTTGCCTACTCATTTAATGACACCGAATACAGCTATGATTTTACTAGCTTTAATCGCGTCAACTTTCCTGGTTTAGATTGTTTACCACCTGGCGGCTCTACCATGATCCATTTAACACTTTCCCAATACGCAGTTACAGCCAGTGAGGACCTTAGCTTTCCCGAGGTCACTGGAATCACGCTTGCCTTAGAAGCTGAATACAACATAGTGGCCGACAATACCACCTACACCACACTGACCCCGGATTATATGGAGTGGTTGTACGTGAACGGTTCGCCGGGGATCCGTTTCGCCTTTACTAACAACACCGGCGTGCAACTCGTGCAAGACGACACACACCCAGTGTGGTATTACGATGATGATGGCTACCCAATATTAAGAAGTTATGTGTACTTACACACCCAACTTGGCGTAGAGGATTATGAACTCATCGAAAGTGATTATATTATTAACGACGGTGATCAAGTGCTGTTATTAGATGACTCGGCCGAAATAGCCATTCTTGCTCTGGGCGGAGGCACCGCGGTCAGGGCTGTACTGTACCCCGATTTATAAGCTATTCACTTTAACGAGTAAAAACACTCAAGGGTATTGATGCTAACGCACAATACCCTTTTTACTGTTTTAACGGATAGCGGTCATACACCGGACAAGTAGAAGTCAGTGCGTCCCAAATCTCCTGCGCCGCTCGTGTCTGACCAAACTGCTGTGCCAACCAAGCTAAATACGTTTTCGACTTAACGTTAAGCCTCTCGCCATGGGCTAACAATTGGCTGACGATAGACTCAAAATGGGGAAACACATGTTGCGTAACGCCTAACTGCTTTAGGCGTGCTTTATAATAAGCTTTAGCAACTTGCTGACTCACTGACGCATTGCCTAACAGCTCGTCCTTATCAATCAATAATAAGGCCTGCTGATATGCGTTAATGGCATTATCAACTTGCTGCAACTGCCAGTAAACGTCACCAACATCGCCCCAAACCTGATGAATATTCACAGCCTTTCGTTTACTAATGGCCCTTAGTTTGTAGTCTAATGCGGTGTGAAAATTGTGCTGATAGTAAAACACGGTGCCGAGGTTTTCATAGCCCAATGCACTGTGCTCAAAATGAGTAATGAGTTCGCCGTAAGTGGCTTTTGCCCCAGCCAGATCGTCTAAGCACAACTGTATAATTCCCAGATTAGAAAGGATCACCTCTTGCTTCACAAACTGATTGGCAGCCTTAAAATTTTTTAAGGCCATTTCAATATTGCCCTTGGCAAAATAGTAATTGCCAAGGGTATTGTATGCATGCCAGTTGTCAGAAGACAGAGCCAGCGCTCGGTTGATAAAGCGTGGAATATTCTCATCCGATACAGCGCTACTCTCGTTGCCACTCCATATCTGCAAGGTCAATTCTGCTAAAAGACTCAAGGCATCGGCGTTATGAGGCGCGGATACCAGGGCTGCTTGCACCATGGCCAGTGCATTGGCCTTTTCGCCCAAACGCGATAGTAGCTCGGCCTTGGCAAGAATGACCGAAATATGAGGGGCTGCGAGCGCGCCGGCCTTCGCACAATCGCTAGCCGCCCGCTCTAATAATGTGGCTTCTTCTCCCTGCCAACTCATATTCGCTTTGATTCGACAAGACTCTGCATAGGCTAAGCCGTAATTAGGGTCGAGCTCTCGAGCCTGTTCAATACTCGCTAAGGCGCGCTGGTAATGGGACATATTGTAGCTAGTGTAGCTGCGATCTACACCTTCAACATAGGCCCGAAAGGCAGCGGGTTGAGCAATAGATTGCGGCGCTAACGCCTTACCGACAAGCACTCGATTTAAGCGTTTAAAAAGCGTACGAACAATATTTTCTGTGCGAGCGCGCTGCGCCTCGGGATGAAAAACCTCTTGTAACGCCACCAAACTATGCCGCGCTGAGGCCAAGGTAACTGTGATCCCCCAGTAGTGTTTTGCGCGAGTATGTTGCAAGCGTATCACCACGTGTGCATCCCACATTTCAATAGCGGCTTTGTTGCTCATCGACGTGGCATCGTTATCGTCAATAAGCACAGCATTAATGGTCGGCTTGTCGTGAGTGTACTCAACAAACTTTGCGCCAAGGCCACGCAGCTCAAGATCGGCAATCACTATGACACGAGTAGGGCCAATAGCGGGAACCAAGCTGGCGAAATGCGTACTGTTCGTACTGTCACCCCTATCTTGTGGTATTAGCCCAACTATCAGGCTTACAATAATCGCCGTACTGACAAATGCAAACGCCAACCAAGGTAATGCGCGCCTTATTCTTGACCTAGCCTCAGTACGTTTAACCTGGTCGCCATCGTCACTTTCGGCCTTTTCAGCGCCGGTGTCTTGTTCAGCGCTTTGTCCTTTTGCCAAGGTAAATACTGACGGATCATCAGAAGCTAGTATGAGAGTGTAAACCTTTACGCCTAAGGCTTTTGCTACCCGCGTGAGGTTGTGAAAAGATACAGGTTGCTCGCGAAACACCTTGTTGATCAAATCTTTGGGCGGGCTCGACAAATTCTCGAGCTCAGCCAAGTATTTGGCTAACTGAATTTGCGTACTAAAGCCTTTATCCGCCATGGCGGCTTCTAATTTTTGTCGCGACGCTTTTACGCCGCGTACTCTTCGTCGATTTTCCATATCACTTGAGCTCACACCCGCATTGCATACCGCAAAGTCACCATGTAACCAATTTCGTAACAAGGCCCCCAATAACTCTCACAGTTAAATTCGACCCCATAAAAACCGCTACTATGCTGCCGTACTTTGCATATATTGCCGAGAAGAGATTACTTTTCAATCAATTTTTGGGGAAATGACGATAAAAATGACTCGTTTGTGCAACGATAGGCATCGACTGATCACGACTTACCACCTTGTTATCGATAAGCCTCTCATGCCAGTTCAATGAAAAGTAAGCCCCGTGAACATTGCGCTTAAAGCAGTACAGTTGAGCAATAAATTAACCAATTCTAACGCCAGCGGTGCGCTAGCCTGCGGTGCCATTGGTGAATAAATTTATAAAGACACTCTTCATAATTTAATCAATACGTTTTACATCATGTATTTTAAGATGGTAAACGGATCATATCAATATGGACAGGCATCTTTTTAGGTTGTGGTGATAACAACTTAATATTTTTTAGTGAGTACCAACAAAAAACTATAATCGGCTCTTATTTTAGATAAATGCATGCAGCGATTCGGTATCTGCGTTGGGTAAGTGCTTTTGAGGTGAATTTAGTACGAGGCTAGGCCTGCCTCTTGTGAAAAAAATGCCTGAAATGAAAAGTGATTCAGAAGGGCGTTAACCCAATGTACTCGTTTGCCGACGCTTTCGTTTGTAGTGCTTTAAAGTGTCTGCTTGTCCTGCAGCCACACTAAAATGTGTTTCAAAGGTTAAAAACATATCTTGCCAGGTGTGTTCGTCGAATCCTAAGCGTTGCAATATGGGCGATTCATACATATCAATTGCACCTCGTTTGTCAGGATTGATAAAGCGCCCTGATAGGTCCACCAATTGTAGATAGTCGACTAAATCGAACGTTAGTCCTGCCGGTTGTGGCTGCTTTGGATTGCCAACAAAAGGCATTAACGTAGAGGGCTGATACCCTTTTTTAAAATCATGAATGCGGCGCTTTATGCTGGTGTGATGAGATGATTCTGGGGTGGTTGCCATTTTAGCGCGTATTGGATTTAAATCTACATACACCATACATGCAGCTAAAGCATGCTCATCCAACAGGGCTTGTGACTTGAATCGCCCTTCCCAAAAATGTCCCGTACAATTATCTTCTTGGTTTGCTTGTCGGGCAATAGGCTCATTCAATTCTCGCATAAACCAGCTGATATCAATTAATCGACTTCGATAAACCGACAAGGTTGAATTAAGTGTGATGCGTTCAGCGTCACTGAGCTCTGCCTCAATCAGTTCAGCAGTTTGCTTAGATGTGAACTTCTGTGAAAGTAGAGTTCCCTTGTGAAGCATATGCCAGCGCTGAGCAACCTCTTTATCCGTCCAATGTTTTGCTTTGTCAGAATTAACATGCAGTACCACATGGGTGTGATTACTCATCACCGCATAAGCACACACCTCAATGGCAAATACGGTAGTTAAAAACAACAACCTGTCTTACACCCACTGGCGACGATGCTCATAGCTTTTTCCAGTCAGTTTATCTTCGCCACACAAAAAGGCCCGTCGAACACAGCGGGATACACAATGATAATAAGGGGTGTCTGAAAGACTGATTTGGCGCTTCCTAGGTAATGGCATAATTCATTCCTTGAATTAAGAATACTTTAAGCATAGTTGATGTGGGTTTCCCTAGGGTCCAGTTTGTGGCTGTCCATGTTAAATTTTTGAAACGAGATGGATTTTTGCTCTGGTTGCATCCGTTCCAAATATGTGACCTGGACCGTTAACTTCCGTGTTAACAGTCGAACGTTTGGCTTTAACATCCTTTTCATATTTGTGCTTATCAATACGCTGTTTAAGCACCTCGACTTCAATATAAGTCATTTTATAGTGCTGGCGCAGTTGGTTTATTGTTGGAATATCCTCATCAGCAATATCGCGGTAGACCGTTTGGTACAGTGCTTGTAGTTTTTCATGCGTTTGCGCGAATGTCTTTCGTTGTGCTAAATAATACCGCTTTATTACTTTGTCAAAGTATTCTCGGGTTTGAGTTTTCACTACAGCAATAGGTTTCTCATCACCGGTACCTTCCCTTGCCCTCCATACTCGAGGTTTATTGCAATTTCTCGTCTTGCCACTTGCCCCGCTGTTACAGTATTGACCGATTAGCGCATTTGGCACGAGACCTTTTCGCCAATATAAACGACAGTTCTGCCATAGAAATTTCGCTTGCTTATTAAATTTAGACTTAGCGTCTTTAAACAACTCTTTCCGGCGAGATGAAATGTAAAATTCAGGATCTTCAACAATATTCTGAATTACACTAAATCTATGATCGCGTATAGCTTTATCACTATCAGAAGCAAACTCTGCCGCAGCGACGTGCTCAAGGAATGGATCTTCAGCACGGATTAAATCAGCATCAAATGCCATTTCTTCCAAGCAATTCCGTTTATGTATTTCGGGCATTGCTCCTTGGTCATCCATATTAAATAAGACAACATGGTCGATAGGTAAAGCCAGTACTCGATACAACGTGTCACCCATCTTAAAAACATCATTCATCTGGAACATTAGCTAACTCGTCCCTGCATAACTTTGCTTTTGTTGAATGATATGTCGCGACCTTTGAGTCGAGTGAAGTAGACCATTAAGTCAAAAGTAAGATAGTGCTTCGCAAACAGCTGAAGTAAGAGCATCAAGCCATTACCTTCCTGTAACCTAGCCCGTTTTGTATTAAGCTCTAAGTACTCGGCAATATCGGCGAGCCGATCATTTGGGTATCGCGTGAAGAGTTCCATAAACTCTGCTGCAAACGCACGCAATAAATGATCAGGTTTTTGGTACCATTGTGGTTGATGAAGCCTGATGTTATCGAGTTAGCAAAATTAAAGGGAATAACTAAAACATATTCATGCCATACAGGTAATTTAGAACCATGCGGTAAGTGTATTGCATGTAAAGAATTTGAGATGGAGGTATAGAGATGGGAGGCAGTTCATCAGGATCTTGGAGTAGGCTTGGCAATGTAAGAGCACTTGAAGAGAAAGCAAAGTTAGCGCTTCAGCCTAAAAAGAAAAATGTATTCATTAGCTTTTCTTCCAAAGATATGAACGAAGTAAACTTACTTCGAGGCCAAACAAAAAATGAAAATAGTGATATAGAATTTAACGATCACTCAGTGAGATCTGCATACAATAGTGAAGTAGCCGAGTACATAAAACGGAAAATCACAGAACGCATAAACAGAACTTCAACAACAGTTGTTTACTTGACTGAAAACATTTCTAAGAGCCAATGGGTTAAATGGGAAGTTGAAAAAAGTCATGCTCTCGGAAAGAAAGTAATTGCAGTCCATAAAGGCGATAATTTTAACGGGAATATCCCTAGCTGGCTTAACGCGTCAAAAATAGTCTCCTGGTCAAATTTATCAAACGCTCTAGATTGAGGAAAACAAATATATGGATCAAAAAGTTTGCTTTGTTGTAATGGGATTTGGTGAAAAGACAGACTATGAGTTAGGTAAGACTTTTGACTTAGATGCAACTTTTGAAGCTATAATTAAGCCCGCCGTAGAAGAGGCTGGGTTAAAGTGCGTTCGTGCTGATGAAATAGTACATTCAGGTATTATTGATACAGAAATGTATATGATGCTTTATCAAGCTGACTTAGTTATAGCAGACATCACCACTGGAAATGTAAATGCTGTATATGAGTTGGGAGTGAGGCATGCATTAAAGCCAAGTTCAACAATAATAATGAAAGAACAAGATGGAAGATTTTCATTTGACCTAGACCATACTAGTACATTCCAGTATGAACATTTGGGTAAAGATATTGGCTCAAGAGAGGCTAAACGGGCTTGTAGCGCATTAAAAGGTTTAATTTTGGCTGCCATTGATGAGCAACAAAAAGTTGATAGTCCTGTATATACATACCTTCCAGCTCTTAAGTATCCCATGCTATCTGAACAACAGTTCCAAGAAAAAGTCGAAGAATTGGAAAAAGAGGGTGATCATCTACATATGTTGTTGGAATCAGGAAAAACAGCATTGAATAATAGCGACTTCAGCTCAGCAATTGCCTTTTATAAGGCCGCAGCTGAAATGGCACAACATGAACCAAGTGTACTCCAAAAGTTAGTGTTAGCTACCTACAAGTCAGAATCTCCAACCAAAGAAGCCGCTTTAGCGAATGCATTGGACATAGCTAAACAGCTGGCTCCTTATCAATCCAATGATCCTGAAACATGTGGGTTAACGGGAGCGATTCATAAAAGGTTATGGCAAATCCATCGTAATGCTGATGATTTAAAGTTAGCAATAAAGCAATACGGCAGAGGGTTCGAAATCAGGCGAGACTATTATAATGGAGAAAATTATGCCGCATGTTTAGATATGCTAGCTGATCACAGCAATGATTCAAATGAAATCATATACAACAGGATGAGAGCATATAAAGTCAGATTGACTATTATAGAATCGTTGGAAAAAATAGTCGCCGACGATGAAGAGCTCGCGGAAAGAAGTGATAGAAAGTGGATATTAGCGAGTTTATCCAACTGTTTGTTAGCTGTAGGCAATAATAAAGAAGCTAACGCTTATGAAAAGCGCTTTTTAGCAGAAGAACTCGCTCATTGGGAACAAGAAACCTTTATTGAAGGAAAAGCTAATGCTCAAGAAGCATTTGCAAAGTTTCAGGGGTTGAGAAACTAATTTAATAATATCAGTATTTTACTTACATAGCATAACTAAAATAAAGTTGAAATAGTGGAAGCTCAATCAGAACTTCCACTTTCCAACTTTATTCAGTTGTTTCCATCTTTATTTAGACATTTCCAACTTTATTCAGAATCTACAGGTGTGGGAGAGTAATAAAGTATCATACTGCGATATAATGCAGATATTACTTTTTGGCAGACAAAATCAAAACCGAAAAAATAAAGTTTCATACTGAAACTTAAATAAGCTCCATGTCGGAGCTTATTTAAAGTAATAAAGTTTCATACTGACCAAGTGAATTAGTTCTGACTTCTATCGGTGCATATAGTCAACTCATACACTTTGCGGAAATCTTCCTCGAAGCTTTGCTTTCCCTCAGGGATTGACTCTATAAGGTACTTAAATGCGTTGCGGCCTTGCCTTCCCCAAGCCCCGCTATCCAATTGCTGATTATACCATTCTTTAGCTTTAACACGGCACCCTAGAATATCATTTAGCCTATACTCTCTAAAGCAGACTTGCTTAGAATAGCCTACTACTTTTTCTTCCCAAAAAGGACTTTTGTCGGATAAATCTGACAAAAAGTTGGCCAAAATTCCTTCAGGATTGAGTTCACTTGGCAAACAAATATAATTTTTTAACCTTGCATTTTTAATTTTATCTCTAGCATCCCCGTCTAAAATCACTATGGAGTTGGGGAAAGAGAAACTGGTGACTTTCTTTTGGCCTAACTGAATAAGGTTCCCACAACCCAAGCTTATTTCTGGGAATTGAAGGTTTTTAAACTTGTTCCCAAGTAGCGCTTTTGCGAAGTGAATACATTCCTTATCTTCAGTGTAAACAGGAATTTTAGGTACTTTAGCAGCCTTTCCTATTGTAACATTGAGATTATGTGTAATTTGCTCAAAGCTTGGGCTTTCTTCCGCACATACTTCACCGTCAACCTTTTTAAGGTAAACAGTATTAAATTGCTCATTTCGGCCCTTTCCACTTTTTAGTTCAGAAATCCGCTCAAGCATGTGTAAGGAATGGGTTGTAGCTATGATTTGAATATCATGCTTTTTACAAACCGAACTCAAGACTTCCATAAGCTTGACTTGAGATGCTGGATACAAGGTTGCATCGATTTCATCGATTGCAAGAATTCCACCCTTATAATCATCTGGATATTTACTCTTTAACCTTTGGAAAGAAATAATTGCGAGTAGAATTCTCCCTAGGTTATCTTGTCCCGCAGAGTTAGAATTCCAGTCATAATGGTCCGTAGTAACTCCTATGGTGTTTTTATTACTACTTTCCAAGTAATCTACGGATTCGAGGTTATCATTGCTCAACAGGATCTTATTGTAATTATCTGAAAACCAATCTGTTTCTTTCTGAGATAGCTGGATATCTTTTTCCTGTACTCTGCCTGCTTCCGCTATAGGTATCAAACGCTTTAAGCTTAAAAATATAACAGGTAATTGAACATATCCACTACCAGCATCTCGCTTTCCTTTTTGCCAAAAACGAATGCTTTCCTTGCCTTGATGTTTTCTGACTATACTCTCAATTGCAAACCCTCCATGTTCATCAGTATCAGGATGCATGTTTTTATCCCTAAGATAAAGAGTCCAATTATGCTCTCCTGGTAAATCAAGGGTTGGCGATAGCCTGAATTTATCCTGAAATGCTGAGCGAAAAGAGCCTCCCGTTAAAGGCTTTTCATTTGAGAATGGGTGCCCAGCAGAGGGAATGGTAAATGTTTGTGTGAGAATACCTAATAAAGTGCTTTTTTGAGTTCCGTTTTGGCCCGCAATTAATGTTATATAATCTCCAAGGGAGAATTCAACGTCTTTGAAGCCTCTAAATAAGCTTATGCTCACTTTATTAATAATCATAATTTATTCTTATACTTCCAATGTGAAACGGCTATTTTTCCTGTAAGAAAATGGTAGCAAGTCCTTCAAACAATAATCACGCCTTAGGAGAGCACTTTTTACGATAATGTTTCCTAACCTCTGCAAATGTCACATCAGGTTTAAATCCTGTTTTCTCCAATTCTGGTGAATGTATAATGACCTCAGAACCTTTGCACTTAGTTTGGGCCGTATAAGTTAGACCAAACGATTCTGGTGCATACTCAGAATAAATCCCACAAATTTCTGGCGTGTCATCGTAAGTGACTATCCATGGTTGAGTAATTCGTTTTATGCTTTCAAATAGTCGATAGTGATCATCATGTTCAAAATAGTTCTGATATAACCCTTTCCCTTTGACGTAATAAGGAGGATCAATATTAACAAACGCCGGCCCCTCAATATCGGGAATATGCTCTTCGATAAATTGAGTTGCATCTAAATTCGTTAGCCTTATATCATGCCTTCTTTCAGCGATAGCCCTTATTTGCTCAACAAGGCGCTCCTTGTTAAATCTACAATCAAGCTTATATTCTCCTTCTTGTTTCAACCCACCTATGACACCAGCTTTTATTATTCCTGACCTATTAGTTCTGTTTAAGAAAAAAGTAGCAAAACCAAGTCTCAGGTAATCATTAGGTTTTTCTCTATAAATCTCACGTTGCTGATACCACTCATCCATCGAAACAGGGGTGGATTGAATTAATTCGCAAAGCTCGTCTGTTTTATACAGTACGCAATACCAGAATGCATGAATGGCAGGATCTAAGTCATTTATATATACTTTTCGTGCATGACCATTGAGTAAAAGATACCAAGCGATTGCACATCCCCCCGCGAAAGGCTCAACATAAGCAGCCCCTTCGAGGTCGTTTAATTTCATTGTCTCCAGCACATACGCTGTCAACTTAGATTTTCCACCAGGGTATCTTAAAGGAGAGAAGAACATCAAATTTCCTTCAAACTAATCAATACACTAAACAGTGGAGCTAGCATGTCCCAAAACCGATTAAGAAACTGAGCTTCAACTTTGTGTACCTTACTACCATGAATATACTCATTTAGAGTATTGAGGCTATGGTCGTTACTATTTTGCAGTAGCTGATCAATCACTTTGTTTGCATCACGGTCATCTATAAATTCCCCGCGTAAGATCTTTAGTTTTTGGCTGAGTGTAATTTCATGATACCCCTTTCTTTCCCTTCTGGCCATCTCTGTTTTTAAATCGCAGTTGGCTATATATTCATCAACCGCTAACTCTAAAAAAATACGGAGCGATGCAGCTGAAACATTGGGGTATCTGTAAACAGGTAGTTTCTGTAACTCATCAAACAAAGACCTAAGCTTATAACTTTTAGACGTAATAGCATGATACTTATCTGTAAGTTGCCTACGTTTAGGATCTCCTTTCAATGACACTTTAACATCAGGTTTTGGCTCTCCATCTTTACTACTTGATGGTGTGTCAACGGAATGCTCAGAAGGATCATCTTGGACAGGTAAAGGGGAAGCTGTATTATCAGCAGCTTCATCTATTGATTGTACTTTGGGTAAGTAGTCAAAAATTTCTTGGAACTTCGAGTCTATGGTCCTCGTATTAACAATAAAACCAAGCTCATTGTTTTTATCGAACATCAACTTTAAAAGTTTTGCATACGCAGCATAGAAGCTATTTGGCTCTGCGTTGATTGTAGCTCCATTTTCATCAAATTTAATATGCCACGCTTCTCGTACTTGACTATTACCAAACCAGCGTTCCAAAACTGTCATATTAATACGGTGGCTATAAACTAACTCTCGTTCCGCGACTGCCAAATATGCGGTAACTTCCTGGCGGGTGGCTATATCTCGAATTTTCACATAGCGCAAGGCGTCGATAATTGCAGCTCTTTTGAATCCAGTTACACTAATAGTTTCATCAATATCCTGCCCTACAGAATCATAAACGCTAATTATAAAACGTTGCTGCTGCAAGCGCTGCCATCTGATTTGATTACTAGCAAGAGAGTGGCGCTGCAAGATATACCAACGTGATTCCTCGTAAGAAGGGGCTAAGCACACCTTAATCTTTTCAATTTCATCTCGATCGATTGTACGAGATAAATGCACCACGGTTTTACGAATTGATAATGGAGCTTTTTCGGGAGAACGTAATAATTTGAGCGCCATGACACGACGGTTGCCTTCGGCAACAACGAATTGTTTATCTTCATTTTGCCAAACTACGACAGGGTCGACAGACATAAATCCACGAGCTGCTATGGACTTTATAAGTGCTAAGAAGTTTTGCTCATCAATTGGATCAGCAATTAATTCTTCTACATAATCTCGAACAGTAACTAACTTGTTAGATGGGTCAAGGCGAGGATTGTCATGCCACAGTTTCAGATTATCAACTGACCGCAATACTCTGCTTTCCCACCAATTTTTCTTCTCGTTTGACACGGCTTTCCGTCCTATGTATTCGTTTATACTCCCTAATGCACATAAGAATACATTGACATCAAAGATAACGTAACCCTTATGATTAACAGAGTGTTGCAGCAACTAACTTAATTGCCTGTGCACCCTAGCGGCCCATTTTTTGATATCCTCTGAAGTTAAAGCACCAGCCTTATCCGACTTCTGATGCGGTACCCAGAAGTGGTTATCGGCGCCGACTAACTTGTCCAAGTGCTCCTTTGGCCAGGATAGGGATGCCTTCAGCAGCTGTTTCTCGATCTCATAAAGGTGAGGCTCAATGTCTCCGATAGTGTTGGCGAGGATCATTCTGGTCGATAGCGCTTTTTTCGCGTCTGACGTATCCACTTCCAACAAGTAATACCCAATACCTTGCGCTGTAACATGAGCTACCGACATGCATCTCGGGTTGCTATCAGTTTTCAGGATATGCATCCTGCATTTACCAATCGCTGGCAATTTCCTGAGCGGGTATAGGGTGACCTTACAGTCATGGTTCTCTTCGAGCAACTTTAGCATCTCAAAGTAGCTGGCGAACTTGTTCAGATAAAGGTGTGCATCATAGGTTTGATCGTCCAGATTATCCCATTCGGCGCTGGGCAAGCTCCCTTCCGGGCCTTGCTCTTCGGTGCTGACATCACGGGAGGCTTCGCCTGGCTCGTTGTCGTCCTTTTCGCCCCGTCCTACAGCTTTTCTTTTCTTGCTGACTTTTGATGTTTCCACTGCGTTTTTAAACTCAAACACTGTCGTATTCTCACTGAGCATAACCGGCTTATTCTCTCGGCTGCCCTCTGCGGCATCATCAATATTGTGCCCGGGAGGCCTTGCAGCATCACTCCCTGAACCGCTGCCTTGCCCCTGCACCTGGGTGACGAATCTGGGGCTGAAAAAATCAACGTGGTCGGGAATATTGACGGGGATGTTTCTTACGCCGGTGATTTCATAAACAAGCATAGTTTGACTGTCGGCGTTGAAGTTGCCTCTTATATTCAACGTCACATCTTTCAGTTCCGGAGGCTCGAACCTGAAATTCCAGCGGCGATATAGCCCCTGATCGTATCCGTCGTTCAACTGATAATGTCCAATACTGTCGTAAGAATGCCGTGCCTCCTCATCCATCAGCAACCAGGCAAGCATCCGCCGGAAACTGTAATCGTTAAACAGCTCCCAATTGCCTGAGAAAGTCTCCAGCACGGTGATAACCGCTCTTTCGTGCTCTGCGTCGTAATCCAGGATATATTCATTGTTCAGCAAGTCGTGAACTACGGCTGACCGGGCCAGATAGCCGTAATGAAAGAAAAGCGCCCTAGACAGTTCAAATTGGGGGAGGTAAATAGTTGTGCCGTCGGTTAACTGGAACACGAAACAATGCTGCTTCGCTTCCTTTGGCAATGGCCTGTCACGGGCCGGGCAATTACCGATGACATCAACCTGCCAATTGCGGGTTGTCGCTATGGTTAGTGTCTTTTCCACTCCCCTGGGGTAGTAATCTTTAGTGGGGTTGATAATTCTTTTGCGGATAAGGATGGGCGCATTGGACAGGGTAATCGCATCTTTCCCTTTCTCCTTGCTGGGATAAATGCTCAGGTTAACACCCCACTGGTTACCGTCTTTTCTGCAAAACAGCTCACCGATACCGTTAATCCAGGTATCGTCTTTGAATCCTTTTAATCGGGTACTACCAGTCAAATCCCGAGTATCTCCTTAAGAAACCGGCGGGCCGGTTCGGTGAGGCGTTCTTCACTCAGCCCGGACCATCTCAGCACCTGCCAGCGTTTAAGTGGCTGACCGTCCTGCACTGTGCACATAACGGTACGGGTTATTCTTCTAATCTGATACTCAAATATATTTTCACAGTAACGATCAAAAAACAAACTGCACAAAGGCAGTCGTTCCAGGTGCTTCTCTATACCAGCTTTGTGCTTCAGTTGGTTCAGATACCAGTTCCTCGAGAGTCGGGGAGCATGCAGTCTGCATTCGCTTTCGTTGCGCAATGCTATCAGGGCTTTGACCGTATCCACGTCTCGCTTATGCCAGCTCACCTTAGGCCGGTGTCCCGGTAGAGGTATTCTGTGGCCCTGATTGACTTCTATCAGCCAGTTTCTGTCATAACGATACAACCAGGCGTACACGTCTCCGTATCCGTTAAGGCGGGCCAGTTTGGTTCCGTGTTTTTCTAGGGCGTCCAGCCATCGGCTGCGGTAGTCCTCCAAGTGTGTTTGATCTATTACCTGCAGAGGGGTGGTTGATGTCCTGGCTTTCGGCTGGAGTCGCGCAACAAAAGTAACCACATCGGCCAGCTTCCACCTGGGCTTCAGAAAGGAATGCAGGACGATTAGATGCTCAAGATAACTGAATGCTTTGCGGTGTTTGCGAAACATATTCTGCAGCCAGTTTGACTCACTGCTGTCTGGCATGAGTTTTTGGCGGGTCAGCCAGTCTGCTCCCCAAAATGCGATGACTCTCTGTCTTACCTGTTCATGGTGTATCTGGCTCCCGCGATTGAACTGATGGTCTGCAGCCAGCTTTTTATACCAATAACCCCATTGCACAAGTTCAGGCACTGCAATCTGCTTAAGATTCAGAAGCTCATGTATGCTTTGCGCTATTAAATCGCTTTGCCAGCAACCCGGCTGTTGCTCTGCCTGTATGCAGGTATCTCTATCGGCGGGAGTATACTGGTGGCGGTGAACATCGTGGCGACGAATGTCTGAGTCAATAAGACTTCCATGGATCGGGCAACTGTCTGCACCAGCCACTTGCCAATCCCGCCGCCAGTAACACTCTCCAAATTCGTGCAGTTGCTGTTTAATGCACCCAGGGCAATATCGGAGGTATTCAGGTTGCTTAACACGCGAAGCCGCTGCGCCTGACGTTAAATGGACTGCGCTTTTTCCATCTGTGGTCAGTTCCCGGATAAGTGCTTTGCGCCGGGTTTCGCCCATGAAGAGCGCATGCAAGGGAAAGAGTGTATTCTGGTAGAGCAGATCACAAGGCGTTATACCGGCTTTTTCCGGGTAAAGTGCTGCAATGCGATTCAAATGCCCGGGCAGATCAGATGTTGCGATAACTCTGGTATCACCATAAACATCCTGCAACAGCTCTTTGGGTGAGACGATACCGCTATGAACCCCATGCCTTGCGATGGTGCTGTAAAGCAGTTCATCGCGGTAAGGCAGGGGAAAGCCCAGCATATCAACCCACGTCTTTCAGCCAATTAGGCACATCAAACAGTTCCTTGCCATATTGCAGTTCGTGATAAAAACGGCCTTTTTCTGCCTGAGAAAATTTGAATCTCAGATCGTCTGAGGGCAGCGTATGCCAACTGGTTGATTTGACGTTTGCTGCCTTCGGTTTGCTGGTTTTGGGCGGACTGGAATACCAATCCAGTATGATACGGCTCAGTTCGGGCAACGAGAGATCTGGGTGCTGTTGGAAAGCATTTTCGATCAACGGCTCCAGTAATCCGGATTCGCACCCCATCCCTTGCAGCATGGTATAAAGACGCAAGGCTTTTTCATTACTACCAAAGGCCGGGATGCGCTCTTTTTCGGTCTGTCGCTCATCAATCACCTGCCTTAATTCAAGCAGGCGTTTGTCCATATCGGGCAACTGTAAATCCGAATATTTAACGATAAGTTCGGGGTCGCCTCTGCGCAGAGCATCAAGCATGGGATGTACAGGCTTCAGTTCCTGCTGGTACACGGTGCGCAGCAGTTTTACGGTAATTCGCTCTAAGCCCGTGGATATAGCCCGCATCTGTGCAAGTACGAACAGCTTGACGACGATATCCAGCACACCCTGCGACAAATCGAACCAGCAGTCGCGGATTTCATCGCTCAGCATTTCATCCCGGTTAGTCAGCCACTGGTATTGCCAGAGCTTGTCGGTAAAGGCCTGCCACTCTGTTTTTCTTGGCTCACCCGTTTTGGGGTTAATTCTGACCGGCCCCGGTTTCATCGGCTCCCAGAACAATGAGCCAAATCCGGCGCTGCGCCGACCGGCCTGTAATTCCATTTCGAATATGGGCCTGGCTTTTGGAGTTCCCACCATTACTACGGGTACACCGATAACATTTACCAGCGCCACAAAAAACTCCAGCATGGCTTCTTTACTGATGGAGCGCTTCAGTGTCAGGCGTTGAATTTCGTCGATAACCAGTACGCCGACCGCCCGTTGTGTTGCCACCTGGCCCATTAAAGAGAGCAGCACTTCGGTGCTGTGACGCTTACGGGCATACTTTTCCTCGTACCCCGTGTGCAGAGTGCGATCTACCTCACGGAAAAAGTTCAGGCACAAGCTTTTAAGGGAGCCATCGGAGGGGCATTCGATCCTCAGGTAGGGCAGCTGAATGGCATTGTAATCCTGGTGATAGATGACCTGCGGATAGGTTGCCAATATGCGGTTAATAGTCGAACTTTTACCGCTGCCGGAACAACCAATCAGGGACAGGCTCTTGGCTGTGGAGTTGGTTTGTGAAAACCTGAAATCACTTGTGACACCTGACATGATCCGTTGGTAGCCTTCCTGCATCTTCTTATTCAGCGAACCATCGGCGATATTGCGCCCCACATAACCGCCCCGGATCATGACGGAAATTTTCTCTTCCAGTTGTATGTGGATGGAAAGAGGCTGAAAGAAATCATCAAGCAATGCACTGATCTGGTGAGCACGAAGATGCCCCTTGCTGAAACAGTCATGTGGATTAAACTCCACTTTACCGGTGAGTTTTACCTTGAGGGCCTGGAGATCCATTATTGGCGGTAAGGCCTCGATCAATGGATTGCCACGATAGCGCTCAAGCCCAGGGTCGGCATATACGGCCTCAACATAGTTTTCTGGTAAAGGCATCAGTCGTCGTCTCCAAACAGCTCATCGACATAATCCGGATAGTCCAGATCTGGCTCGGGGTCGGACAGGTGAATCACTTTGCCTGGGCGGCGATTACTGTCAGCATCCGGGCGGCGCGCCTTTTCTGCTCTTTCTCTGGCTTTCTCCTGACGCTTGTTTTCATTAATCGCTCTGACCCGCTGCGCATTGGGTATACCGGAAGTATCCGGTGCCACTTTGGTTGCATGACTGATTTTGTCTATTACAAATTCTTCGTGTTGCCGTTTTTTGGCTCCGGATTGCACTTTTGCTTTGCCGGTTGTTTTCTTTTGTTCATCTCTGGCCTGCCAGACGTCCCAGAATGACGCTCCCCGAAACTCCCGGGAGCGGTCAGCCAGGTTGCAGATCCAATATTTGTTGCTGCCTTTCTCAGGGAACAGGTAAATCTGGTCGGCAACCAATGGGTCGTAGGCGGCTTCCAGCGTTGCTGGTCGTTTCACTGTTCTGCCTCGATGCGTCCAGCCCAGTTGCAGAAATTCAGGTGAAGTGTAGTAGAGGCCAAACAAGCAGGCCCCCAATTCGGAAATGCTCGCCGTTTTTCTGGGTAACAGGGCAACCCGCAATGCGTCCGGCTCGGCATGATGTAGGCGGCCAGTTCTGTGCTGCAGCCCCCAATTCCACAAATGGACTGGAGTTGTCGGCAGATCCGTAGGCATGTCGGAGTCTCTGTCGTACTTCTCAAGCACGGCGTACTGGTTGTGATAGAGCACCGAGGACAGAATAATTTGTGCAAACTCTTTAACTGAAAGTTTAGCATCCAGCCGATAATCCTTACCACCGCGCTTTTTAACCCGGTTTCCGGTGACATAACCTGGCACAAAGGCTCCAAATGAGGCCTGAACCGTCTTAAAGTTGCGCTCTACAATGCCCTTAGCGTCACCCCTGTATGGAGGGGTATTTTCTATCCGTACCGCAAAGTTACTTTCCAGATTTTCTATTTGATGCCCCAGCAATTCGCCACGATCTGCAAGGATTGCATCCGGTAGTCCCACATTGGGCCAGTGTTCGGGCTCTATGTCGAATCCCAGCTCCTTGCAGTAACTGGTTTTATCCGTCACGGCCATATACAAGGCCTGCATCGCAGCAACATAAGAAGCACTTTCGAAGCCGATATAGAAACCGGCTACCATCCGACTGAATACATCGATCACCATATAAACCACCGGGCGACCAACGATATTGCCCCGTTCACTGTCGGAAACGACATACACATCGGCAATAGTGGCATCTATCTCGTAACGGCTACCCGGCCCAAGCACCTGAGTATTTGCTGTGCTGTGCAGAGGCCGGATATCTTTGTTGTATTCATTGGCTGAAATGCGCTTTTTGAGTTTTTCTGCCTGAAGGTACTCACGCTTGTAGAAATGCATCATCTGCCAGTTACTGGGCAATTCCTCTTCTGGTGTATCCGGGAAATAGTTGAGATACAGGGTATTGAAACGCCGGTGGGCGTATGGAAAGGAGTGCCCTTTGTCCTTCAACAGGTAACGGTCGATGGCAATGCGAAACAGGCGCTCAACAAACTCATCTACTTTAGCGCCAACACCCGGTGTGTATTTGCGTGGGCGGCCCAGTTTCTTGTCTTTGGCGATTCGCCTTTTACCTTTACCACCAGAATTCTTGTAGTCGGGGAGCAGAGCATTTGGAGTCTGTCCACGTTGCCAATAACGTCTGGCAAGCCGATAGAGGGTTTGCTTGGTAGAGCCTTTCTCGGCAAGAATGCTTGTGATGGCAGCACCGCGGCTTTTGGGGTCATAAAAGTCAGGCAGGTCCAGTAATGGTTTAATCAGATGATAATTACTGTCCCGCTTGGTTCTGGCCGTGGTGCCCTCTTTAGGCGACTCGAAAGCCAGCTCCTTATAGGGGTCATCAATGCGATCGAGGTTTTCCTGTTCGATGGCTTCTGCCAAGTCACTAACTGACGCTATTTCGGGAAAGGCTGAATCATCGTCGATATCGATCCAAACCAGATACTCGCCCAGTGGTTGCAGCACCCGGTAACGCTGATCACCGAATTTCAATATTTCATTGATTCGAAACAAGATACACCTCCCGGATAAAGGCAACATCTCCGGCCCGTAAATCCCTGGCTTTGAGTTTGGTTGTGGGTATGAAAATGTCAAAAGTGAAGTAGCGCTTTGCTAACAGCTGCCTGACCTCATAAAGTGATTCACCCAGTGGCATATCGTAGGCGGCGTCCAGTTCTTTGCAGATGGCAATAATTGTCTTGGTCGGGCTTTTTTCAAAATGATGGGAATAGAATTCGATCCGCTGTAATGCCAGCTCCATATCTGCCTCTTCCCGCTGAGCCTGATACATCCAATTGATGTTTCTGGTCACCACGGCCGGTACATCCTTCTCTGTAATTAGGTACCAGGGAAGCCCCTTTTCCTGCCAGTATCGGCGCTCAAGCTCCAGCTTCTCCACCGTTCTGGGATCTTGCAGAGCCGACGCGTATTTTGCCTGCAATACGAATCTGGGTTCATTATCATTGGCTGAATCAACCAGAAAATCCGACGACATATACTGATCAACGCCAGCGACGTTAGGGTGTTTAATGCCTGTTGCATCCGCCAACTGTCGGGTAGTATCACGCTCCAGAGGGAATTGCTCTCGGATTTGGGTGATTTGCTTATGCCACTCCAGCATCAGGAACACGGAAAGTTCAAGATCTGATAGCAAATGGTGGGTACGTTTAGACTTGTGACCAAATACACGGTGTACTCTTCCTAAAGACGGCAAGTCTCTAACCGTTAACCAAGGTTTATAACCAGAATTCAGCCCTAGACCTCTGCCTTCCTTAATTCTCTTTGCAATTTGCGTCTCAGAAAACCCGCCGCCTTTTGAGGCCATGTATAAACTGCCCACATTTCTCCGTTAAGCGAGAATAGGCCTTACTGCATTAGTATGCAACTTTATTACTTGGAAATCGTACCATATTTATTACTAATTTGGGTTAGGAGTTCCCACGAATTCGGCTTCTCATTGCACATTATTTCTCCTGAAATTTTCGAACAATTAATTTCATTGTTAGGTTATCTCTAAGCTCCAAAATAAAGACAATATTGTCACTGTGGCTATTGCTATGATTAAATTCATTAGAAGGCCTATTTTTAAAAAGTCTTTAAACCCATAGTTGCCGGGCCCATACACCATCAAGTTGGTCTGATAGCCCAAAGGTGTCGCAAAACTAGCGGAAGCAGCCATCATGATAGCGAAGATATAAGGCTCAGAATTTAGTGTAGCCTTGTCAGTAATCTCAATAATAATCGGCAAAATTAAAACAGCGGCAGCATTGTTAGTTATGATTTCGGTAAGTATTGAAACTGTAATATAGGTCAATATTAATAATAGAAGTGCGTTGCCAGCACTTATACTTATAATGTTATCCGCAATGAAACTGGCAACACCAGTTTTTTGCAACGCAAGTCCTAACGAGAAAGAGGCTGCTATTGTTAATATTACCGCCAGATCGAGACTTTTCTCTGCCTGCTTTATCGATAAACATCCGGTTGCTAACATAAGTCCAGCACCAATAAGTGCGGCATTTAGCATTGATGTCAGGCCAAGCGAAGCTGATAACACAGCACATATTAATATGCCCCACGATAAGTTAGCTTTTTCATGGTTGGGCTGCTCGTGCTCTAAAGCATTAACTAGTAGAAAATCTTTACTGTACTTTTGTCTCGATATGAAAGCAGGTCTGGCTTCCAAAAGTAGCGTATCGCCAGACTGTATCTTTATGCCGCCTAAGTTAGATTTTAAGCGTTCCCCATTTCGCGCTACCGCAAGCACAGCTGCACCATACCTGTTTCTAAATTTTGAATCCCTAATCGCGCTTCCTACGGCCTCACAATGTGTTGAAACGACAACTTCTACTAACACTCTACCTGATTTTTTTTGGTCTAATACAGGCTCCCCCTGATATGGCGGAGCTTCAAGTCCATTGATTTTTAAAAGATCGGTAATCGCTTCTGTCTGACCTGCAAATACTAGTCTGTCATTGCCATACAGTATTTCGTCAGACGAAACTGCACTGAGAGTTTTGCTTGCTCTTTCTATTTCAACTAAATAAAGTCGCTTTAAATTTCTCAGGCCTGCTTCTGCGATGGACTTGCCTACAAGTGGACCGTTGTCAGTAACGCACACTTCAAGCGTGAATTCTCTAAGTTCTGAAAAGGGTTTATTTTCTTGCGTGTTTGGTAATAAGAACGGAGAAATAACGTAGATAAAAATCATTCCAACGATCGCAACAGGTAAACCAATGAACGTTATATCAAACAGGCCAAATCCAGGATTGCCGGTGATGCTTTGATACTGGCCGTTTACTACTAAGTTCGTGCTTGTTCCTATAAGTGTGATTGTTCCTCCCAATATTGCCGTGTAGCTCAGTGGTATCAGCAACTTAGATGGAGACAATTCATTTTTTTTCGCCCAAGTCATTATCGCTGGGATCATGGTTGCAACAACTGGCGTATTATTTAAAAAAGCACTTAGAGGTACTACCGGAATAAAAATACGAAGCAGTGCAGTACGCAGATTTTTGGGAGAGCCTAAGAATTTATTAACTAAAATATCTATCCCTCCCGAATGATGAATGCCTGCAGCAATCACAAACATTACCCCAACGGTAATCAATCCCGAGTTACTAAACCCTGCTAGCGCCTCAGCAGGTGATAAAACACCAGTAACGCTTAATACAGTCATTGCAGCGAGCATCACAACGTGAGGAGCTATTCTTGTTGTTATCAAGACTAAAAGCACTGAGAATGTCAGGGCTAACGTAAACCATCCAGATACATCCATAATTTATAATTTCTGACCAGATAAAATTAAAAAAACGCGGACTCTATTCTGTGTAATCCGCGTTATCCTATTTGCAAAAAGCGATTGTTACCAATGGTAAGAGAGCGTCACACCAAAAGTACGCGGATCACCGGGAAGTCCAGCGATCATGCCCGAACCGCCAGATACAGCCGATAGAAGTTGGAAGTAATTTGTGTCAGCAAGGTTTCTTGCCCATATAAAGGCGTTCCACTGGTTATCACTTTTAAATCCAGCTTGTGCATTTACCAGCGTATATGCATCAACCACCATAAATTCAGAGAAAGTTGGTGATGATGAGAAATCAGAGCGATACTGTACATCTGTGCTTATAAACCACTCCCCATAGCTATTAAATAGCTGCCCAGACCATACTTTTGTCAATGTTGCAGTGGATGCCCACTTAGATATACCGGGCAAACGTGTTCCGCTTGCATCAAAAACACGCACGCCGCCAGTAAGTTCGATAGGTGGGGGTGCATCGACAAAGCGGTCATAGCGTGCATCTGTATACGCAACTGAGGCATTTAAACTCAGACCAGAACCGAATTCGGCGCGAAAATCGGTTTCAACACCTGATACGCTCACTCGTTCTGCATTAGCTAAGAAGCCGCGTAATACCCCCAACTGCGCATTCACTACATTGGCCTGATAGTTTTCTATCAAGGTATCGAAGGCTGCAATATTAAGGTTTAGTCCGTTGCCTGATGCATACTTAAACCCTAACTCCCAATGACGAACATCTTCAGGCGCAACAGTTGCGGCTTCAAGAGCCAGTTGGCCATCCGCGTTATTTGGCACGCCTGACAAATTCAGACCTATAGACTTAAAAGCAGTGGCATAGGTAACATAGCTGTTCCATGTATCTGACAACTTGGCATCTAACGTAAGATTCACACTAATATTGCTGTCTGAGTTACTTGCTCCATACTGCTGCGGTCGAAGAATGCTGCGTTGAGTGGCAATAAGTGCGGGGTCGTTTGTCTCAAGTCCGCCTGTTACTACTCGATTAAAATCGACGCTTTTTCTATCGTAGTTAAAACGCACGCCAGGGTTGAAGGTTAATGCATCGGTGATTTCCCAAATAAACTGCGTATAAAGTGCAAAACTACTGAAGTCAGACTGAATATCTGAAAGCTGAGTCAGTCCGTCAAGTAACGCGGGATTGTCAGCGCCTGCGGCTGTGGGGTTCAGTAAAAAGCGGCTTGCTGCCGCGCCCTGCTGCTGTTTACCAGTAGAATCGATAGTTTGATTGAACAGGAATAACCCACTTACGACATCCAAAGAGGGGGTGAGACTCCCTTGATAGGTCAATTCTTGCGTCCATTGTGTTTGCCTAGACGGATTGGCAGATACTGTAGTTACAGGCAAACCGAGATAGTCCCTGTCACTACTTGGGTCCCAATCCCAAAATCGATAGGCTGTGATAGAGGTCAACTCTCCTCCCCAAACAGGAGTTGTGATGGTAAGTGCAGCACCACCTATATCCTGATAAGAGCGATGAGGGGTGTCAGTATCAGTGAGCCGGTCAAACGGATTTTTAGACGGCAATTGGTAGTTTAAATCTTGAATAATCGTCTCTAACTGACGATTTTCCGGTCGCAACGTCGGAGCGGTTCTTGCGTAAACCTGAGCATATCCCTCTGGGCGTTGACGCGTATAGTCTGCGCTAAATAGCGTGGTCGTTTCTCCGCCTTCATAGAGAAATTGGGAACGCAGAGTGAGATTATCTAAATCATTAAGGTCGTCCTCTGTTCGAACATTATAGAGCACCCCATCCCTATTTGTACTTGAAAAAGAGACTCTTGCGGCTAATTTATCATTCCAAATGGGGCCAGTAACACTTCCCCTGACTTGTGTATAGCCAAGGTTTCCCAAGCTAATTTCTGTTGAAGCGTTAGGTGTAAACTCAGGCTGCTGTGTGCGGATATTTATGGCACCGGCAGTGGTATTTTTGCCAAATAACGTCCCTTGTGGCCCACGCAGCACCTCTATTTGCTGAACGTCTACAAAATCGAGGGTGGCCAGTGCCGGACGTGCGAAGTAGACCCCATCGACATACATTCCTACACCTTGTTCGATGCCATCATTTGTTAGGCCGAAGGGTGATCCAAGGCCGCGAATGTTAATAGCCGTGTTGCGGGGATTTGATGAATAAAACTGAAGACTAGGAGTAAATTCAGCTACACGGCTGACGTTGAAAATGCCTTTCTCCCTGAGTACTTCATCATCAAACACTGAGACCGCAATAGGGACAGTGTTCTCCGCTTCGTTAGTTTTCCTCGCTGTAACAGAAATTGTCTCCATGTTGCGAGTGGCTGCCAAGTTATAGACATCCGAATCATCTTCAGCATAAGCTGGAAGAGCAGATATAAGGGTAAATGCCGCTGATAGAGATATCGATATAAGGTGCTTTTCAAATTTTTGCATTTTTTTCGCTTCATTGATTTGTGTCCAAGTAACCACCACATAGCACAACACATACCAATATATATCTTATTGAAAAAACGGTTTTTTTTAAATTATGAAATAATAAATTCATTTTTATTTCATAATTGCAGTTTAATAAAATACTCCCGTTATATATAGTAGATTTAATTTTATTGAGACAAGGTTAGGAACTTGGAAGCCAATCAGCGACAGACACTTCAATATCCAGAAAAAGATGAATTTGAAGATAAAGTAATCGGTGAAAATGCCGGCCTGTTTGACACTTTACGTAAAGCATCGCTTGTAGCCCCAACTGATACCACTGTTTTAATACTTGGCGAAACTGGCTCTGGAAAAGAAGTGATCGCTCGCCGCATACACTGTTTAAGCGAACGAAAAAAAGCAGCTTTTGTTCGCGTTAATTGCGGCGCAATTTCACCCGAGCTAGTAGACTCTGAACTATTTGGTCATGAGCGTGGGAGCTTTAGTGGGGCAGAGAAACTTCGGCGCGGATGGTTTGAGCGAGCGAATGGCGGAACACTGTTCCTCGATGAAGTCGGCGAACTATCGATGCAGGCCCAAGTCCGTTTGCTCAGAGTGTTGCAGGAAGGCACCCTGACCCGTGTCGGTGGTGAAGCCGATGTGCATGTAAACGTACGAATCATTGCGGCAACTCATCGAAATTTGGCCGAAATGGTGGCGGCTAAAAATTTTAGGGAGGACCTGTGGTATCGCCTCAATGTTTTCCCTATTTATCTCCCCTCACTCCGTGAGCGAATTAAAGACATTCCCGAGCTAGCTGAGCATATGGTTCGACGTGCATCAATCAAGCTCGGGCTCCCTCCTGTGTATCCGAATCAAAGGCAATTACAAGCGCTGGTTGAATATAGCTGGCCTGGGAACGTGCGTGAAATTCAAGTTGTTATCGAAAGAGCACTAATCTTAGGTCGGGGTAAGACACTGGAACTTGATGCCGCGCTGGGCAAAGAGGCAGCGTCAGTTAACAACAATAGATTAAGCATGGACGAAATGAGGAGTGATGCACCAGTGCGTATTGCGACACTAAATGAAGTAATCCAGCAACATATAGTCAGCGCGCTTCATGCCGCAAATGGTCGTGTAGAGGGACGTTTAGGGGCAGCCCAGCTACTTGGACTTAATCCAAACACGTTACGGTCAAAGATGCGCAAGTTGGGTATTAAATTTAACCGAATTCCAGTGACTGAGTAGACAACTTAATTTTATTCGGTGCGCTACATATGTTGTCCATATTACTCTGGGAAACTTTAAGAAGCAGACCACCGCTTGTGCGGTGGTGTTGGTACAAAGCGATCGTTGCGGTATGAAACTCTATTACTCAGTATGATACTTTTTTACTTAGTATGAATCTTTGTTACACTCCCACAACAGGCCTTTCGGCCCTTTTAGTCTCTATTCAACAGTAACTGACTTGGCCAAATTTCGAGGTTGATCTACGTCCGTGCCTTTTATCACTGCAACGTAATATGACAATAATTGCAGAGGTAATGTGTAGACGATAGGCGCGATAGCCGGTTCACAATGTGGGACGTTTATCACGCGCATGGTGTCGTCACTGGCGAATTTTGCTTGTCTATCGGCGAATACGTACATGATTCCGCCACGGGCGCGGACTTCTTCGACGTTTGATTTTAACTTCTCGAGTAGCTCATTGTTCGGTGCTACAACGATTACTGGCATTTCATCATCTATTAACGCTAATGGACCGTGTTTTAGTTCGCCTGATGCATAGGCTTCTGCATGTATGTAGGAGATTTCCTTGAGTTTTAACGCGCCTTCCATGGCAATGGGATATTGATCGCCACGACCTAAGAAAAGGCTGTGTTGTTTGTCGGCAAACTCTTCGGCTAGGTCTTCAATTCCAGCGGTTAAACTCAGTGTTTCTTCCAATTTAGCTGGCAAGCTATGTAGCCCACTCACGATAGACTTTTTATCGTCTTCAGACATACCATTGTACTTTCCAAGAGCTAATGTCAGCATTAAAAAGCCGGTCAACTGAGTGGTAAATGCTTTGGTAGAGGCAACGCCTATCTCTGCACCCGCTAAGGTCATAAAGGCCATGTCGGATTCACGTACCAACGATGAGCCTGGCACATTACATATTGCCAAACTCGACATATAGCCCACGCTTTTCGCTAATCTGAGGGCAGCTAAAGTATCAGCCGTTTCACCAGACTGAGAAATGGTCACCAACAAGCTATTTGGCATCACAACAGATTTACGGTAGCGAAATTCTGATGCAATCTCGACGTTACACGAGACATTTGCATATTGCTCTAACCAATAACGCGCAGTCATGCCTGCGTGGTAACTAGTACCACAAGCTATAATCTGAACATGTTTAATATCTTTTAGAATCGCTTCTGAACCAGCGCCAAATATCCCTTCTACCAGATCGGTTTCGCCTAATCGATTTTGCAGTGTATTGCGCACAACAGTAGGCTGTTCATGGATTTCTTTGAGCATGTAATGGCGATAACCACCTTTGTCACCGGCATCATGTTCAATATCTGAATCGAATACATCACGCTCGACCAAAGTACCATCTGCTGCATAAACTTTCACGGACGTGCGAGTAATTTCAGCCACATCGCCTTCTTCCAAAAACATAAAACGGCGCGTCACGGGTAGCAAAGCCATTTGATCTGATGCGATAAAGTTCTCACCAATTCCTAAACCTATTACTAATGGGCTACCGGAGCGAGCAACAATGACTCGTTCTGCGTCCATTTTATCCATAATCACAGTACCGTAAGCACCGTGAAACTGATTCACAGAATCTTGCACGGCTTGCAATAAATCTTTCCCTTTTTTCAGTTCTTCATGCACGGTATGGGCAATGGTTTCTGTGTCGGTATCTGAACCAAAGGTGTAGCCTTTACTCTGCAAATCGGCGCGCAGATCTTCATAGTTTTCGATGATGCCATTGTGCACCACGGCAATACGTTCGTCTGAAAAATGGGGATGAGCGTTTTTCTGAGTGACCCCACCGTGGGTAGCCCAGCGTGTATGAGCAATGCCTGTAGAACCTTTTATTGGGTTGGCTTTTATGGCGTCACTCAATGCTTGCACTTTACCAATTTGACGTTCCCGAGTTAATTGTCCGTTACCATCTAGCAAAGCGACACCAGCAGAATCGTATCCACGATACTCAAGACGTCTAAGTCCTTCTAACAATATTTCAACTACATTGCGTTCGGCAATTGCGCCTACTATCCCACACATAATCTTCTCCTAATGTGTTTCAAGGGTTGGAGCGCAAATCACGTTTACGCCGTGCTGTTCAATTTGATGTTTAGCTTGGTCATCGATGCCATCATCGGTAACCAATATCGATATTTTTGACCAGGGCAATTCCACATTGGGTATTTTGCGCTGCAATTTTTCTGATTCTGCCATGACGATGACCTGCTTCGACACTTCTGCCATAGTACGACTCAATGACGTTAACTCATTAAATGTGGTAGACCCTCTTTGGGTATCTAAACCAGCAGCACCTAAAAAGGCTTGGTCGAAATTATAGGCACGCAGCATTTGTTCTGCCATTTGCCCTTGAAAAGAATGAGACTGCTGATCCCAAGTACCACCCGTCATTAACACTTGCGGTTCATTTTCCCGTTCCAATAACGTATTGGCCACCTGCAGTGAGTTAGTCATAATGACTAAGCCCCTTTTAGCAGGTAAGTGAGGTATTAAGGCTGCTGTGGTGCTTCCGCTATCAATAATAATACGATTATGGTCTTGAATAAGGGTTGCAGCGGCAATCGCAATGGCTCTCTTTCGATTCGAAAGATTTTCGTTGGTTAATTCAGAAGATTCTGAAGGCAATAACACAGCACCACCAAACTTTCGAAGCAGTAAGCCATTACTTTCGAGCTCAGACAAGTCCTTTCGAATTGTCACCTCTGAGGTTGAAAATAACTTAGACAAAGCCTCTACAGCCACTTCCCCTTGTTCATTTAGGCGTTCGATGATGGCTCGACGACGTTGTTGGGTATTGCGTTTTTGCACGATAATATCCATTGATGAAAGCAATTAAATTTCGAAACGAAAGAAATAATAGATAATTAATTACGAATTGCAAGTATTTAGTTTCATACATGGGTATTTTTAACGGATGAAAAAGTTTAAGGAACACAACCTGATTGTTTTTTGTACAACCAGTATGCTTTAGACTAAAATTAATTGTACTGGGGACCATACAAGTGAAAAGGATCGTTCTAGGTGTCTACAACAAGCTATCCAACTAGCAAAACTAACACAAAGGGAAGCAATGAAACACCCCCATCCAAAAGTGTAAAGGTAGAACCTAAGTTTAAAACGTCAAAGGTCAACCCTACATGGCAGAAACTTGCTTATATAAATGATACCTGGTCAAACGACGGTCATCCACCGTCGACTATAAAGGTAGGAAATCCAAATAGTTCTCTAGAAAAAGAGGCTGACGCCGTAGCACAAAGTGTTTTGCATCAGCCTAGTTATTCCAACAAGCGCGCTTCTCAAGTAAATTTATCCACAGATCACTATCCACAAGTGATAAGAACAAAACAGCGAAGTAATTCATCCCAGCCCAAAATCACTAAGCAAGTTGAGAATATAGTTAAAAACCCCGATCAAGGCAGTCCTGTTTCTGACGACATCAAACATCCAGTTTCTCGAGTTCTAAGCAATGATTTATCACAAATCCGAGTACACCATAATTCAGCCTCAAACAGAGCAGCAAAGGATCTAAACGCCAAAGCATTTACCTTGGGTAATCATATCTTTCTTGGATCAAAACAAAGTTCTAGCGATATAGGGCTAATGGCTCACGAAATTACCCATACCCAACAAAAATCCAGTACTAAGCAAATTCAAAGAACCCCGGAAGAGGATATCTGTGAACTGGAACCCTCCATGCAATCACAGTCCCTTGCTCAATCTGTAAATCAAACATCTGAAGCTGATGGAGCTTCCTTGTTTAGTGAACAATCTGTTGAACAATATTCTGGTGATGAAATTTGTGAACCTGCTGAAAATGAATTTAGCTTCAATCCAGATGATTACAACGTAGAGGAAATGCGCAACGACACGCTAAATGTAGAATCGATTAGAGTTGAGCAATGGTTTGCTAGTAATGGCAATGTAAGCCTACCGGAAACTCCAGCTTATCAAACTTTTCGAAGACGTTTGAAAGCCGAACGGACCAAGCGGGTTGAATATGGACATTTGTGGATGACAACAGCCACCTCAACAACACCAGAAAAATTCTATATGTTGAAAGATAATAATGGCGTCGCCCTTATTATCTCCATACATCCGGAATCCGTTATTGGTACACCAAACCGCTCTTTTCCAGATCCAATTATGTCAGAGCAACAGTTTCAGGATCATTTATCCGACATCGATATTCCTATTATGTCTGAAGCTGAATATGTGGCCAGACTACGAGCTTCTGAGGCCGCCCTGATACGTGAAGAATCAGAGGCTATACGCCTATATTCGGGGGGAAATGATAATAGTCTATTTGGCTCGCCCTCTCCTATTAACTATCGTAATGAAGACAGAATTCGCCCGTACAGCGGAGGTTATTCCTTAATAGATCCTCGCGCCAGCGCTATACAGCAAACACTCCCCTACCGAAACGTTAACGTTAGAGCAGGAGATATAGGTGAGGCATTTACACCATCAGATTTAAATAGAGGCTTAACCGGTAGCAACTACAATAATGCGGGCAGAACATGGTCGGGAGATCCGCTACGTCCATTTAGAGCTACCCGGGGCAATGTGCCAATTGCTGATATACGAGTGACTTCGGGCTCACCATTTCAAGATTTATCCGTGAAAGTAACACGCCCTGGTACAGCCAGTTATAGCAGCCCAAGCGCGAGAACCCGGTTCAAGACTTATCTAAGTGGCCACAAAGATATTCTGAATACTGACGCCAGAAAATTTAAGCGATTTGCTAGTACCTATCGTCCTGACATGACTTTATCTCAAGTGAGTGACGGATTAGGTTTGGCGATACCTGAAAATCATCTAGCCGAATACAGAGCACTACTTAATAACCCTACAGGTTCCGACTTTACCAACTCAGGGACAGTTTCTAGATCACCCAATTGGAATTTAGAACCGATGAGAACAATCTATAAAGCAACCCGTTTTAACAGGCCAATTGAATTAAACGATAGTTCGCCCCCCCTACGAAATGGTGCTGAACTCTACCTAGCTAGGCAAAACGGACGAATCACACCAGCGCAGTTCGACAACCTGATTCAACAAATTGGACAACAGGCAGCATCAAGAGCTGTTGCCATACCTAATTTCAACACGAACACCATTAGATGGTATGAAAGCTTTTTAGATACCTTACCCAATAGAACTCCAACAGATATGCGAGCAGGTATTGATACCAGTACCGCTCAAGCAATTGAAGAAATGCGAAGAATACAACAAGCTAACCTGCCTGATGCGCAATTTTCAGCCGGAGACTGGCAACAAGCAAGGCGTACAACTGCGTTGCGACAAGCACCAAGAGCAACTGGATTGGGAATTGCAATCGGTGTGGGTGCAGATTACCTATTGAATGACCAAGCAAATTTAAATGACCCTGCTTATCGAGCACATTTAATCAAATTAGGCTTATTGGAGGGAGGCGCAGGCGCGGCTTCAGAAGTTGGTGAACATTACATGCGTACCAGAGCCGGTCAAATGATAATAACCGAGGGGCTAGAAGCTACCTCGGCCAAAGCTGTTGCGGCTCGATTAGGTGCTCGTGCTGTGCCTGGGGTAATAGATGCGGTTATGGAAACCTACAATATTGCCACCGATGGAAGAAAAAATTCTGCCACTGAGATTGTGGTTCGAACAGGCCGTGCAGCTGTGATTGGTGGCAGTTCAGCTTGGGCAGGAGCAGCAATTGGCACCGCCATAGGAGGTCCAATTGGCTTTGGGGTTGGTCTGCTTGCCGGTTTAGCTGTGGGTTGGCTAGGAAATCGACTCATTGGGGGGGGAGCTAGCTATTGGAATGAACGAGCACGTCAACGTCAGATACAAGAAGAGCAAGCTCGCAGACGCAGACGAGAACAAGCGGAACGAGAGAGAATAATGAACGAATTACAACGTCGACAACAACGCTTAGATATACCATTAGCATCAGAATCCTCTAGTGTTACTGGTGTAGAAGCCATATTTGGTTCTCAAACTGACAACCCCATGTTTATGGAAAGTTCACCAGATAATCAGCCTACTGTGGGTGATATTGAAGCCGAGATTTTAAGAAGTTATTTAACCCGGGATAGATAACAATTATTGGATATTTTCACATTAAGTTTCAACAGACGGGGAAATATCTAATTTATGTCTGAGCAGGTCTTTAGCTTGGTCACTCAATAATGCTTCTGCAAGCATTTCTTCTAACGCTACTTCATCGTAATCACCTGCTTGGAAGGTGAGACTGATCTCACTCATAAGGTTGGCTTCAAAAAGTGTTGCAGAAAGCGGTGATAACTCTGAGATGTTAGTTATAGAGATAGTTTGGTCTTTTACCACATCAATGATTAATGATGGCATTTCCCATATTTTCATAAGCTCCACACTAAGCAACATTGAGCGCTGACTCAGAAATTTCTTAAACACCAGTGAATCTTGCTTGAAGTCGGGGTGACTCTTTTGAAAAGCCTCCACCATAAATTGAAAAATTACGATTTTGCCCAAATCATGCATCAAACCAATAATATAAGCTGCATCGGCATTTAAATTGCGAGCTTTGGCTAGAGACTTTGCAAGCACTGCAACCTCTTGACTGTGCAACCAAACTTTTTCTCCAAATGCTTTAAAATATACCGGCTTTTGATGACATAACTTTTTCACAAAACCATTTAAAACAAACTCTTTTATATCTTTGGCCCCCATCAACATAAACGCTTTTTGTAGATCGGTGATTTCAGTGTCGCCACGTTTATAAGCAGGGCTATTAGCCTTTTTCATCAGTTCACTGGCAATACTGGGTTCTTGTTCAATGACTTTGATGAATTCAGTTAAATTAAAGTCAGGATCATTTAATAAATTAGTTAGCGTTAATACAGACTGGGGTAAAACAGGAAAGTGAGTTAGCACATCTTGCGGGCTTTTAAGGGCGTGATTTACCCGGGTCAGTATGTATTGCTCCAAGGGGTTTAAGGTTGTAGTGGTTGCAGAGGGCCCTAATAAATAATCGTAAAACAAAAACTCCAAACGGTTAAATGAGGTAACGCTAATCTTAATACTTTTTGTCGGGAGTGGAATGTCAGACACATTGGGCTCTGTAAGGCTAGTCTGTTCTGTAGTTTCCCCTGACTCGGGCTTTGCCGAAGTCACTGCTGGAACCCCTTTAGTGAGTGGTTGACTGGCTAAGGATGGGCTGGTTGCTGGCTTAAGCTTAGGTTTAGGCGCCGTGCGCTTAAACAATTTAGAAATGAGTTTTTCAAACATATTCGAATTTATTTCCAATTATTTGCTTTAAAGACCTTTTTCAGGCCTTTAAATACTTGGCGACTGTCTTAGCTTAGCACTTTTAAGTTTTTAGTTAGCAATAGATAATATTGTATTACTTTTAAAACATTTATTTGCGAATCCGTTAGGATTTTTTAGTCGGACGTTTCCAACCCTGAATATTGCGCTGCTTGCTACGCGCTATGGCCAGTTCATGATCGTCTACATTGTTGCTTACCGTTGAACCTGCACCAACCGTGGCCATTTTACCGATTGTGACAGGCGCAACTAAGGCACTGTTAGAACCAATAAATGCGCCATCACCGATGGTGGTTTTGGATTTGTTCACGCCGTCATAGTTACAGGTTATAGTACCTGCACCAATATTCGCCCCTTCACCCACTAATGTATCACCTAAATAGGTTAAGTGATTGGCTTTGGAACCTTTACCCAACACGGTTTTTTTCATCTCTACGAAATTGCCAACTTTAGATTTGTCATGCATCACCGCTCCAGGTCTTAACCGACCATAAGGACCAACACTACACCCGTTATGCAATTCGGCTTGTTCAATTATCGAGTTTGCTTCGATAACGGTATCATCGCCTATTTGGCAGTCAATTAGGATACAGTTGGGACCAATTTTCACATTGTTCCCTAAAACAACCTTTCCTTTTACAATCACATTGATATCTATGCTGCAATCTACGCCAAACGACAATTCACCACGCAAATCAAAACGATGGGGATCTAAAATATACAGGCCTTCCATTAGCAAGTTTTCAGCGGTTTCTAGTTGATAAGCTCTTTCAATCATGGCTAATTGTTTGCGGTTATTAATCCCTTCAACTTCCACTGAACTGCTGGGATGGGATGCTTTAATCACCTTTCCTTCATTGGCGGCCATTTCAATCACGTCGGTAAGATAAAACTCCCCTTGAGCATTGTCGCTATTTAGCGCAGACAACCAACGTTTCAGATCAGCTCCGCCCATGATCATCATACCGGTATTAATTTCTTTTATTTGCCGTTGTGCATCTGTGGCATCTTTGTGCTCTACAATTGCTTTTACGTTTTCGCCTTCACGAATAATGCGTCCCATACCTGTAGGATCGGCCAATTCAACGGTTAATAGTGCGAGATCAGATTGCTGCTTCACATCAATAAGCTGTTGCAATGTTTGTGCTTTAATTAAAGGTGCATCTCCCACCAAAATAAGCACATCCTCGTCATCGTTAATATGAGGCACTGCTTGTTGAACCGCATGACCAGTACCCAATTGTTCGGCTTGTAAACACCAATTAAGTTGATTATGAGCCAATGCTTCTTGCAGTTGCTCGCCACCATGACCATAGATTAAATGAATGTTTTCAGCCCCCAAGGTGTTCACAGTATCAATAATATGTTGCACCATAGGTTTATCTGCGATGGGGTGAAGTACTTTGGGTAATTTAGACTTCATTCGTGTGCCCTTACCTGCAGCCAGCACAACTACTGAAAACGTCATAGAGAATCCTTAAATCATAAAATTCTATTTATTCTAACTAAGCTCACAAAAAGGTCTAGTAATATCATCCAAAGCATATATTATTTGTCTGACTAAATTGTGTTCTAATTTTATTCGTAGAAGTATAAGCCACTTATCGTTAAGATAGCGTCTTGAGATTATTAAATGGAAAGTGGATTTCGTTGAACGCCTTTAGAACTTTACACCGTAGTATACTAATTTTATTTGCTGTAGTGGTTATCTCTATTGTGACCCTTGTGCACTTCACTGCGTCTAAAATTGTGGCTGAGCAAAGCAGAGCCCAACAACAATCCATTTCCCCCGCCATCACTCTCATCATTGATCACTTATTAGAACCTTTGCATGTGTCGAAAACCTTAGGCAAGGCCAAAGAATTACAAGATTTAATGAAAAATAAGGAGATCGACGAAAGCGCGATGTTTTCGATGCTCGAAAGGCTAGAAAATGAGTTCAATATGGAATTCTTTATTGCCAGTGAAAGCAGTCGTATTCAGTATAATTCAGATGGATCTCAATTGGCACTCGTTGAAGGAGAAGTTGATTGGTATTTTCGTTACAAAGAAGTCCCTAAGGACGCAATCGCAGATATCGGCCAATGGCAAGATCCGCACTTTTATATTGATTTAAAAATATATGATAGCAAAGGCGAATTTCTAGGATTTTTTGGAACGAGTAAGAGCCTCGATAGCTTTGTAGATATCTTCGACCAGTATAAACGCCAGTATGGCTATGATTTCATTTTTGTTGATCAAGACAACAATATTGCCCTATCTTCTGATCCCGATTTAATCGTTGAAAATGCGACATTCAAAACCTTAGAAAGCTTAGATTGGTATCAAGATATAGATGTAGACAGTCTACCCGAAGGTTCTTTGAACAATTTATTGGTAAAGACGTCAGGGATGGATGCGCTCATTGCTGAAGTTAAAGTTGATCCATTCGGTTGGACAATGTACTTATTAACTCCCCTACAAGACAGACAAACCGAAATCAGTCGTAGTTTCATCATCAGTGTCGTAACCTTATTAGTGATCATATTCGCATTATTCATGCTCATCTATCATTTGCTTTATTACTTCAAGCAAGACATGCAGAAAAATTTCCAGACAGATCCACTAACCCGTTTACCTAACCGCAATAAAGTTGAGTTGCGTTATGCCGAAATGCTGGATAAAGGACTACAGGTAGGGCTTATCTTGATTGACATTGATCACTTTAAAGCTGTCAACGACACCCATGGCCATAATGCAGGCGACAACGTTCTTAAACAAATTGCTAATATGTTGAATAACCATTTGCGTCATGGCGATGTTGTAGGCCGATGGGGAGGTGAAGAGTTTTTACTTTTATTACCTGATACCAGCCCTGAACAGGCCTACGAAGTTGCTCAGAAGCTACGTGAATATATGTCGCAAATGACTGCTTCTACGGGTTCTGCTTCTCTTCAAGTTACCGCTAGTTTCGGCGTTTCACATACCGATACCCAACGTCCTCTAACCGAAGTGGTAGGCTACGCCGACGACGCTTTATATCAAGCCAAACGAGATGGGCGTAACATTGTGAGAATGCAGCTATCAAAATCCGAGTAGTAAGTGTGAGTACTTACTATTCGTTTAACTCAACCTAGGCCAGTTTTAATTTAAATTTGATAACGCCCGTTGTTAAGCTCACACCAAGCAAAATTAATCCCGCTCCCAGCAGCATTCCTAGCGTTACTACTTCTTGTAAAAACAGTGCGCCCCAAAGTACGCCAAAAACCGGCACTAAATAAGCAACGGTAATGGCTTTTGATGCCCCTATATTGGCAATTAATCTAAAATACAAAATATAGGCAAAACCAGTACAAGCCACTCCCAATACGACTACTTGTAGCCAAGCATGGGTAGAAGGCATTTGTTGCGGCCAAAGCACCACAGCAAAGGGAATTAAAGCTAGGGTAGCGAATACCTGACTGCCAGTAGCGATAGCAAGAGTATTAATACCAGTAAGGTGTTTTTTGGTATAACAGGCGGCTATTCCATAGGCAAAGGTTGAGCCTAACGCCGCTAAAATAGGCAAGATAGACATGTGCAATTCAACCCCGGTACGAACTAAACTGATGACCACGACACCGCTAAAACCGATAAACAATCCAAACACCGCCAGTTCGTTTAATCTCTCCTTAAGCCACAAAAACGCAACTATGGCACCGAACATAGGAGCGGTAGCATTTAGAATAGAAGCCATACCTGCACCCAACAACACCGTACTATAACTAAACATAACGAAAGGAATGGCAGTATTGACCAGGCCTACAAATAAAATTGGTCGCCAATATTGCTTAACCACAAAGGCTTTTTTACGCAAAAATAGTATGGGAAGTAAACACAATGCCGCGATCCCCGTCCGCACCGCCACGAGGGCAAACGCGCCAAACTCTGGCGTTGCAGAACGCATATATAAAAATGACGAGCCCCAAAGCGCCCCCAAAAGTACGAGTTCAAAAATGTCTTTCAATCGCATTGTTTCATTTACCTTTCCTTGAACTACTGAGATTAGGAGCGCTGTTCAAAATCTAACAACCATGATTTTCGCGCTAGGCCCCCAGCATAACCTGTGAGGGTGCCATTTTTGCCAATAACACGATGGCAAGGGATAACAATAGAAAGTGGATTTTTGCCGTTCGCCGCCCCAACCGCGCGCACGGCTTTAGGGTTTTGTAATGTATTGGCTATATCGGCATAACTGCATGTCGCGCCATAGGGAATAGTGGCTAATGCCTGCCACACTTGAAGTTGAAAATCTGTCCCCTTGGCGCTCAAGGGCAACTCAAAGCGTGTTAACTGTCTTTTAAAATAGGCTTTCAATTGAGTAACAGCTTCCGTTGTAACGGGATTGCCCTGATAAAAATCTTGCTTAAGATCAGAAAAATATATGGAAACAATATTGCTGTTATTGGCGCACACTTCTATTTGCCCAATGGGTGTGTCTAAGTAACTGTAATATAAATCACTGATATTATTCATGCCATATTCCATAATTGAAAAGTAAGATAGCTTCTCCAAGGTGCGGCGTCTTGGGGTGTTAATGAATGTTGTTGAATTTGCTTTTTAATTATCAAGTCAGAATCTAACCAGATGTCCGGATTAGATAGCCCACGCATCTCGGCATACGCCACAGTCCAAGGGCCAATGCCTTTAATGCTTTGCATATCTTGCCACTCACCTTTTTGACTATAAAACGTAGCTAAGTCTCGCAGACATTGCCGGCGCTTGTCGGGCATTTTGAGAAAGCTCAAATCTGACTCTGCTATAGCCTCTGGGGTCGGAAAAAGACGCAGTTGGTTATACGTTCCACCCAGTTCTTGAGCTAATTGAGAAACCAAATTCACCGCCGCTTTAACTGAAATTTGCTGGCCCAAAACCGCACGGCAACTGGCCTCAAAAACGCTCCAAACTCCGGGAATGCGTATTCCTGAAGCAATCACGTTTTGCGGTAAACCTGTTGCGAGTAAACGTGAATAAATGACCTGAGGATCGCAATCTAAATCCAATAAACGGCGGATTTGCAGCACAACACCTTGGAAACAACTTAAATCACTGATACTCAGTTCAATATCGAAACAATGCCTATTTGAGTTATGTGTGGCAGTAAATACTCCCGTTGCTGTACCGTAAGTTAAACTCCTTGTATAACTATTTTCTGTTACTGTCTCGATACCAGCAATGGCACGTAATTTTAGAAAGTCCCTTAAATGCGTCCAGTTATAGGGCGCTCGATAAGCCAGCTGAATGTGCAGTGAAGCAGCCTCACTCTTATTCAAAGAAAGCGGTTTGGTACGCCCATTTTTGCGGATTTGTGTTGGCGTAAGCTGCAAAGTAGCGTGCATGTGAGCTTGTAATCGACGAGCACTGGAGAAGCCACTGGCAATTGCAACATCTTCGATACTTAACTCACTATTATGCAGCAGATTTTTAGCTATCAACAACTGATCAAACAAACGAAACTTTTTCGGTGATATTCCGAGTTTTTGCTGAAAAAGCTCACGCAAATAGCGATCACTTACGCCTAGTTTGCCACAAATGTCCAACACTGTTAATTCTGGGTGAGCACGCAGCAATTTAATACCCCGCTCAAGTGTTGTGGTAGTGCCCTTCCATGCACAGGACCCTGGCGCGCTATCAGGTCGACAGCGTAAACAAGGCCGAAAACCAGCTTGCATGGCCAGCGGTGCAAGTTGGTAATATTCAACATTTTCTTCTTTCGGTGAAGGTGCGGGACAGATTGGTCGACAAAATATCCCGGTACTTTTTACAGCAACATAAAATTGACCGTCAAAACGAGGATCACGTGATTTACGCGCTTGTTGATATATTTGAATTGTATCCATAACCGCCACTTTTACCTTATATATCCCAAGTGTACCTGCAAAAGTTGAATAACACGCGCTGAAAACGGAACTGATATATTTTTGGTTCATCAATCTTGTGAATGGATTTGTCTGTTGTTTCGCCTTCCTTCACCTAGTATCCTTATAGGGATGAGAAGCTTAACTTTAATTATCCTTTTTTGGTTTACCGTATTTACCTGCCCCTCTGCTTTTGCAAAGGAAGATAGTTGGTTGTACGACTTTGCCTCAAAAACCCAAGCACAAGCTATGAAGCATAATGTTCCTGGTTATATTCTGGTTTTTGTACGTAAAGGCGAACCAGCCAAAGTAATTAGCTATGGCCTAACAGAAAATTTTGGTGAGAAAATCGACGGCGATACGGTTTTCAGATTGGCTTCTGTGTCGAAAACATTCGCCGGTATATTGATGGCCAAAAAAGTCGCTGAAAAACAGTTCACTTGGCAAACCCCCATACTGGAAATTGTACCCGAATATGGTTTTAATCGTTTAGATCCCAACCCCATTACCCTTGGGCATTTATTGAGTCAGTCAAGTGGCTATATACCTAATGCTTACGACAATTTAATAGAAGCCAATTACTCCTTAAAACGCGTTCTAGGACAACTGGCAAAGTTAGAACCACTGTGTTCTCCGGGGAAATGTTATACCTATCAAAACGCCTTGTTTGGTGTCCTTGAAGATTATTACTTTAATCAAAAAAGCACTTATGGCGAAGAGCTGAGTAAGAGCATTTTTGAACCATTAAAGATGCCCCATGCCAGCACAGGTAGACAAGGTTTACAGAGTTCGCCAAAGTGGGCGAAACCCCATGTGGCAATTACTCGTTCTAAATGGCGTGAAACCAAAGTACAAGATGATTATTACCGTTTCGGACCTGCTGCGGGCGTGAATGCCAGTATAGAAGACATGGCCATTTGGGTACGCGCAATGTTAGGGGAATACCCAGAGATTATTTCCCCAGAGATTGTGAAAACCGTCACCGCAGAAAGAATTAAAACAAAACGTGAATTACGCAGAAGAGATTGGCGGCGATTTTTAAAAGATGCTCACTATGGATTGGGTTGGCGAATTTACGACTTTAACGGTCACAAGTTGAATTATCATGGTGGTTGGGTGAAAGGCTATCGCGCCGATGTGTCTTTCGCACCCGATCAGGAAGTAGGTTATGCAATGTTGATGAATGCAGAATCAAATCTGATCAACAGTTTTACCGCCAAATTCTGGCAGGCGTACTTTGAAACTTACGATGCTGTTCAAAAGCAACAACTGGCAAAACAAACGGGTGAGTAAACTCAAGGCGGCATTCAAAATACCGCCTTGGTGAAGTATTACGAGGTTTTTAAATAGGTATAACCTTTCAAGCAGTTTTCATAGAAATCTGTCCACTTCACACCCTCTCGTGGCTTAATTTCTCCTTCAGCAATCTTCGCGTCAATTAACTTCTTAACCGATGCCGCCATAAAGGTAGGATTGTATTGCATAATCGATAACACATTATCTACAGAGGAGCCGTTCACCACTTCTTCGATATAAAAATCGAGGGGATCATCATCATGACTGAAAATATGCACTTCATTTAGACGTCCGAATAAATTGTGCATATCGCCCATCACATCCTGATACGCCCCGGTTAGAAACATACCCAAATAGTAATCTTCACCTTTGTTCAATTTGTGCATGGGCAAGACATCTGAAATCCCTTTACCTAACACAAACTTGTCAATTTTACCGTCACTGTCGCAGGTAATATCCACCAATGAGCAATTTACATTTGGGCGCTCATTCATTCTGGACAGTGGCACTATTGGCAGAACTTGGTCAATAGCCCAGGTATCTGCTGCCGATTGAAATACCGAGAAATTACACAAATACTGAGATGATAAGTTGTAATCCAATTCTTGCATTTCTTCTGGTACAAAATCTGCGGTTTGCATACGCTCTTGCAGACTCACCATAATTTGCCAATACAAGGTTTCAATTTTAGCTAATTCCTCAAAGCTAATGACTCTAAGTTTAAAAGCAGACACCGCCTGCTCTTTATATTGTGATGCGTCGTTAAAAATTTCTTGGAGGTTTTCCTGGGTTTCCAACAAACGTATCTGGTCGCGCATATTAGTGACGAGAATATGCTCGTGTTCTTCAAAACCCGTTTCCATTTCAGCACTATTGGAGCGTATTTCTCCGACAATTTCAGCAACAACACAACTATGGTGGGCAGTAATCGCTCTGCCACTCTCGGTCACTAGGGTTGGGTGAGGCACACCTTCGAGATCACAGACTTCTTTCATTCCAAATACAACGTCGGCAACGTATTCGCCAATGGTATAATTGCGTGAGGAATCGTTGGTGGATTTACTGCCGTCATAGTCAATTCCAAGACCACCGCCCACATCCACATAATCAAGTTTGAAGCCCATATGATGCAATTCAGAGTAAATCATGGCCCCTTCACTAATTGCGTCTTTCACCGCACGTATGTCGGTTAACTGGCTACCAATGTGGAAATGCAGCAATTTAAAACACTGCCCCATGCCTTGAGCCTCAAGATAACGGGCAGCTTGAATAATCTCTGTATTGGTTAATCCGAATTTAGCTCTATCGCCACCGGAACCTTCCCACTTTCCTTGGCCTTTCACGGTCATTTTAGAGCGCAAACCTATGATAGGCTCAATATCCAGTTCTTTGGCTAATTTTACCAATAATAAAAGTTCCGAATACTTTTCAATGACGACAATAATTTTGCGTCCCAGCTTACGGGCCATCAGTGAAAGACGCATAAACTCTTCATCTTTATAGCCATTCAAAATAGTGAGGGAATCTAAGTTAGTGTTGTACGCCAAAACAGTGAGCAATTCCGCTTTAGAGCCGGCTTCTAAACCATAAGCGTATTTACTGCCCGCATCGACAATTTCTTCAACCACTTCGCGCATCTGGTTCACTTTCACCGGGTAAACACCACGATACTGTCCTTCGTAGTCAGCATTTTTTATGGTTCTGATGAAAGTTTCATTTAATAGTGCAACTTGTGAGCGCAGAATGTCATGGAATCGAAGCACCACAGGAAACTGAATACCTTCTTCTTTGATTTCTTCAATTACATCTTTAAAATCTATGCGCATTTCAGCATTGGTTACATCAGGTGTAACGTGCAAATTTCCGTTTGGACCAATCTCAAAATAATCGCCGCTCCAGCGCTTAACGCCATATAACTTCTCTGCGTCTTCAATTGTCCAATTATCGGGCTTGCTCATTTATCTACTCCGAAGTTTGCCAATATTTGAAAAAATGGGCAATTCAAAAGGAATTGCCCCATTTCTAATATTGCTCAAACAACTTAAATTCATTGTTAATAGGCAGTATTATACTTTGCTGATGTTCTAAAATGGTACTAATTTATTCAGGTTGATATTGAAAAATATCTTCAAGGTGACATTCAAACACTTCGGCCATTTTAAAGGCCACCTCTAACGAAGGGGAGTACTTACCTTTTTCAATGGCCATGATGGTTTGTCTGGTTACTCCCACTTTGTCGGCCAACGCTTGTTGGGTCATTTCATCTGCAAAGAAGCGCTTTTCACGTATACGATTAACTATGGGTATACCTGCCACCTTAATATCCTCTACGATAATTAAATAACGTGACAGAAAATCGAGCGACCTCTGACAAAATAAAACTAAACATCAATATATGCGCCGTTAACAGCGGAATTTGCCTGGACGGATAGAAATTCGACAGTTCAGGGTTATATTCTAGGGTAATAATTCTCCCGAGGGTGATAACAACCCCGAGCACTAAAATAGTATAACCAACCTGATTACCGCGATACTCAAACAGTTTATCTCTTTCATCGGCTCCCATTTCGGCGGCTTTATGATTAGTGGCTGCCAACATGCCGTGCAACACTGCCTCGACTAAAATACTCAAAACAATTGCCTGTAAGAGTAGAGTTTTTGCAACGTCTTTTGCTTCCTCCGCAGGAACACCTTCAAGCATCACGATATTGTAAAAGTAATAACCAAATATGCAGATTGTGCTAACTAAGGAAATCCAATGACTTTTTTCTTTAAATGACATATCCATACATTTTTCTCCAAGACTAATTGGATAAAATGTATACTCAAACAAACCCCATGTCAAATATATTTAACATCAGGTTAAATATAAAATACTATTTGTCAATTATAATTACTAATCAGTACCTATATCTTCATTCCATAATTCAGGAGACTCAGTTATGAATTGATCCATAAGTTGAATACATTTGGGCTCTTGAAGAACCTCTAGTTCGACCCCTCTACTTTGAAGTAATTGCTCTTCCCCCATAAAGGTCTGATTTTCACCTATTACAATTTTCGGGATTTCATACAATAAAATGGCACCCGAACACATTGAGCATGGCGATAAAGTTGTGTACAAAACACATTCACGGTAAACACTAGCGCTTTGTCGACCCGCATTTTCAAAGGCATCCATTTCACCATGTAAAATGGGGCTGCCTGATTGCACCCTGCGATTATGTCCTCTGCCGATTATTTTATTTTGATAAACAATGACAGAACCTATGGGGATCCCCCCCTCTTGTTTGCCTTTGATTGCTTCATCAATGGCTGCGGCCATGAATTTATCCATTTAGATCTCCGTCACTGTTGTGTTCGTATTAAAACCAGTTACGAACTGCATGATTGAATATTTTCGTGTTTATCAAGTTGATTTTTTGTTCTTTGATTCACCAAACTAGCATAAATTGATATACTGTTTGTGTATAGTTTTGCAACACACCTCTTGCATTGGCCAAAGCTCCTATGAATCAAATCCTGTCATGGAGGCGCAATATAAATAAGTTATAAACTTGCTCTAACGTTAACTACCCCATGGGCAACTTAGATCACATTCTCAACTCCCTAATCGGTAACATTTATGCCGTCAAATTTCTAAAGGAAACGAACCCGTATGAAAATACTTGTAGACACCCACTCTCACACCATCGCCAGCACTCATGCTTACAGCACAGTCAATGAGTATTTTGTTGAAGCGAAAAGAAAAGGGATGCAAATGTTTTCACTAACGGATCATGGCCCGCAAATGCCCGATTCCCCTCATCCTTGGCATTTTGGTAATCGTAACGTTATCCCCAGAATAATTGATGGAGTGGCGTGTTTAAAAGGAATCGAAGCCAATATATTACCGCCAGAGGGAGGTTTAGATGTGCCAGAAGGAATGAAACCATTTTTAGACTTTGTGATTGCTAGCTTTCATGAACCAGTCTTTCCCTCTGGAACGCAAGCCGTTAACACTCAAGCTGTAATTAACACCATAGCATCGGGAGATTGTCAGATCATAGGCCATCCTGGTAATCCAAATTTCCCTCTAGATTATGAGGCGGTGATCCTAGCGGCTAAAGAGCATAATGTGGTGCCTGAGATAAATAACAGCTCTTTTATTCAATCTCGCCAAGGCAGTGAACCTAACTGTATTCGCATATTGGAATTAGTGGATAAACACGACTGGAAAGTAGTGTTTTCAAGTGATGCGCACATTGCCTACAATTTAGGCAACTATGAACAATGTATTACCCATGCACAATCCATTGGCTTTCCAATTGAGCGTATCATCAATCGTGATGCAAAAACCTATTTAGCGTTTTTAGCCGAACACAATAAGCCCGTAAGTACAGAGCTAGCACAGTGGTGTGAAACTCTATAATTAAGTAAAATTTGGCTTAGATAGGATTAACTTGACTCTGGCGATGTGCCAACCCAGCGCATCGCCACATCGCACCTTTGATAACTTTTCCCATACTTTTCCATAATTTCGCGGTCATGCTGAAAACCATTTTTTTCATAGAGATGAATAGCGGCTTCACATTTTCCATTGGTCAATAAAAACAAACAGTCCACTGCTAGCAATTGCGCTTGGGCAATCACGTGCTGTAAAAGTTTCTCACCTACTTTTAAGCCACGTGCATTCTCTAATACGCCCATTTTGGTCAACTCGAATGCACCATCCCCTTTATTCAATAATGCGCAAGCGCCAACAACTCCTAATTGTGCATGCTTAGCAAACCAAATCTTGCCACCTTTATCGATAATGTATTCCTGAGGCCGACCTAAAACGAGTTTGTCGACGTCCTCGAGAACAAACATTTTTTCAATCCACTGACGGTTAATTTGCTCAAAGAATGGCGCTAATTCAGGTTCAAACTCTAGAAAGGTGAGGGGGCTTGTTCTCATGTCAGTATCCACAATATTGGTATTTTCTAAGGAATTTAATTGTTCGAAATGATCTTTACTACGCTCAAGCAATGAACGCTCTTTAAGAGCTTTCTCGAAAGTTTGTAATGAGCCATAAAAGTGATTTTCAAATTCTGCACATAGATCTTTAGCCGCTTTATCAACAGCCACCCACACTGGACGCATTTCGTCTACTTTTTGGCGGCCTAAAAGTGACAAGCTAAGTATTCTTTTTCTTGAATCCTCGCTGTCTAGGGTAATGTTAATGAGTTTTTTAGATGCAAGTTGTCGACTAAATTGACTCAGAGCAGGTTGAGTTAAGCCCAATAAATTGGCGGCTTCAACCACACTTACCTGTTGTTTTTTGTCTAATAAAGCCAGCAATGTGAACCACTTGGGCTGGATATTCATATTAAAATGCTGATAAACCGCCGCGGCATCAGCCATCATTCTTTCGCTGACCCGCTTTAAACGACTGCCTAATGCTAGCTCACCTAATTCATTTAAAAAATCTTCGTTCATACAAACCTCTCTATATAAACATTTATATAACTGCTTATATATAAATGCAAGTAAAACAATCAAATCAATTCACTTTATTATTTTACTTAAATAGAAATTAAGGATTAGAACGTCGCGGCTGGGTGTGCCACTTTATTATATTGAAAGAGACTCTTTCAACAGCCCTTTAAATCACTAAGGCAATTTGTAATCAAAAATATAAAAATGCTGGCCGTCTTCAATTTCAATATTCATTGTGCCTATTATACCTGACAAGTCACCACTGCCAGAGTCTGGAACAACTATAATCTCTAAAGACTGCTCGCCTTTGTTCATAACACCTTTGTGCAATAAAACAAAAACACCCGTCTTGCCCTCAAGGGTGCCAGTGAACGATTCCATTGCCACATAACCAGCAGATCCCTTCACTTCTGTCATATGGCTTAGCATTTGACCTGTCGATTTGCCTTCAAGCTTGCCATAGTAAGTTTTATCCAAGGTCATTCTGCCCATTGAAAAGTCTACGTCGGTTTGTGGTTGCATGGTGACTTCGAACTTGCCTTTGACCATTTCAGTGTTCAAATTTGGATCTCCTGAATAAATAACTTGCGCATACGGCACAACAATCAAGCCTATAAAACAGGCAGTTGCTATCACCAAAATAGTTTTTAGATTGTGCATTTCCATGTCTCAAATTGAATCCTTCAATGGCAATAATGTTAACACAAAAGCTGTATATAAAGACAGTTTTCAATCTCCTAAACTGACTATCAGAATTAAGATTAGGTCCAATTGAAAAGATTTGATTTACGCATTTAAATGAAGGGGAGCACTCTAAATATACAACGCTTCCTTGTGAGCCGTTTTTTTGTCTGCAATACTGATATCTAACAGTCAAACCATTGACTTTACCCATTCATAATAAGGAAAGAACGTTGAATACAATGACACCTAACGCCCTTCATCAAGAATGGACAACATTACAGTATCAGTACGACAGCTATGAGAAGTTTTCTTTATTGATTAAGGTGTTTAGTGGAGTGATATGCAGTTTTTTAGTCTTGCATGTACAACTAGACTTTATCATCCCATTGCTATGTGGTGTATTTTGGATGTTGGACGGCATTTGGAAAACGTTTCAAGGCAGAATATCGGATCGTCTGTTAATCGTTGAAAAAGGTTTGTTGAATCCAATTCAAGACGATGGCATGCAATATAATAGTTTGTGGGAAGTTAATCGTCCTAGCAGCACGAAATTAGCGGCTAGTTACCTAACCAATGCTTTGACGCCGACAGTTTTAGCGCCTCATTTAATGCTCATTTTCATCGCTTCAATGGGGGCTTACCTGTCTTAATATTAAACATTGGATTCACTAGCTGCTAGTGAATCCAATGATAACTAGTGACTTAAACCGCTTTACTTAGATAGATTGAACGATAAGAAACATACATGGATGTAAACAACAAAGGAATAACAACCAACAATCCTAGCGCCAGCGGTATTGCACCTAAAATATACAGCACTAACATCACTATGCCGTAAACTAAGAATGGCATCACGTTTTTAAAGCAGCCGATAAAGCTCGCTTTCATTGCTGCGAAAACCGGCATATCTTGTAAAACGATTAAAGCAGGGGCGAACCACACCGCCATGACCATTGGTAACATTAATGCCATTGCGACTAAAAATGATAACCAAAATTGGGTACCCATCATTTCAGGATTACTTTCTCCTGCAAGGATATCCATGTATACCGACCCCATAGCAACAAACATAACGACGATACTAATAACGGCGCCAATTGCAGATAGTCCCACCAGCCTGCCAGCGCGATAAGAAAACCCAGCGAACAGATATTTAATATCAAAGGGTTTGCCTTCTGCGGCAGCCTGACAACCCAGCATTAGTCCACCAACCCAAATATAGGTTAAAAACATACTAATAAGGGAACCAACAAACGGAATGATATTGATAACGATTGCAACAATAAAGCCAACAATCATTGTTACTATCCACATTCCTATATCTTGTTTAAATAAACTAAAGCCCTCAGATATCCATGTCATTCCATCGCCAACAGCTTTATTTGATGGCCCAGTATAAACCCACTCTCCAGAAGGTGCCTCGGTCGAAGTGAGATCAGACTCCGGCGCTTGATACGGGCTATTTTCATTATTATCCATTTTTTTATTCCTCTGTAGATTCCCAACATCACTAGTACATACAATTTTTCTAGTGATTTCTATTCCAGAAACGAAATTATCATTAGAATCCCTACAAATACAACTTTTATACAAAAATCCTGTAGTCGGGTGCTTTAGCCCCGAGAAATGCCTCGAGAAATACCCCGAGAAAACCCATGGCCTAAAGACCATGCTACAAAACCGAGAAATGCCCCGAGAAAACCCATGGCCTAAAGACCATGCTACAAAATCGAGAAACGCCCCGAGAAACTTCATGGCCTAAAGACCATGCTACAACCCCGAGAAACGCCCCGAGAAAATCCATGGCCTGAAGACCATGCTACAAAACCGAGAAATGCCCCGAGAAAACCCATGGCCTAAAGACCATGCTACAAAACCGAGAAATGCCCCGAGAAATGCCCGAAACAAAAAACAAGAGCCAAGACTCCTTGTACTTTGTCATAGTTTTATCTGATTTAGTCTAACGATTTTCCAACCTGTTGTAGTCTAACCAACCAGCTTCAACAGGATTATCTTGCATGAACAATTGATTTAGTCTGTCACTAAATTGCCAAAAGTCTTTCGAGGTACGGCGCACCGCAAATGTATCAAGAAATGTGGTGTAGTCTTGTTCTGTTTCAATTTGTTGAGCCAATGCAACCATGGATGCCAAATGGATTTCTTTTACTCGCCAAAACGCATCGGGATAACTTCCCAGCAAGCCATGCACTAATGTCACATTGTCATTTTTGGGATCTCGGTTGTCATTTTCAGAAAATAAGCTATTCACATTGAAATGCGCGCTATTACGCACCAGTGTGAAAATTTCCTCGGTTTTGCCATCTGCAGGTTCAACCATAATCATGGTTAACTCAGGCAGAATAGATGCCCCCGTTCCTTTAATATTGCCCAATTGAGCCAGAAGTGCTTGGCTATTAGTAGCCAACTTACTGTTATTTAAATTATAACGCTGTGGTTGCACCTTTTCTAAATGCTTAGCAAAAATACCAAATAGTTCTTTTTTGTGATTTTTGGTTTTGTACTCAATCCCACTTGGCTGGTCAAAAATGTGCACGTTACCTTCAAAAAAAGACGTCAATTCGGGGCCTGATTTTTGATACCAGGCAGCTAATTCTTTGCGGCGACTATCTGGCGGTAAAAAAGCCAAGAAGTTGGTTTCGCCTTCCATGCGTAAAAAGTCCATGTATAACCGCGTCATCAATTGGTGACCATAGTTACCGTACACATCAAAGCCGGCCACAAGTAAATAATGAATACGTTCCAACAACGCGTAATCGATAATCCATGCCGTTTTGGGCGGTTTACCCACTAATCCTTTAATCACAGTGGCATTGTCGAAATGACGAAAGACAGTCAATGTCGCGTTTTTGTTTTCACCATCTCCATCCCAAATATCTTCAGGATTAAAATGATAGCCTTTTTTTAATTCGGTATTCATAAAGCTTTGTCTGGCGCGCATGTAATCACCTTGGCGTGAAGCATACTCAATCCAAGTGACAGCAAAGGCAGTACTCTCTTTTTCTGCAGGTAAGCGCAAATTATTTTTCTGAGTGTCGTAAAATGCATTTATCTCCGCTGAAGCGGCCACTTCAGGTTTCACAAAATACACCCAGAATCTATCGTTTATTACATTCAACGCCACCTGCCCGCGACAAACTGGCCCTTTGATATACCCCATGATGGTATTTTGTGCCCGCTCTAACATAAAACGATAACGGGCATTTACCGGAAGTTGAGCAAAAGCAGTTAACGGATTTGCCGCTACCTGAGGCTGATAACTTGGCATTTCAGTCACCGTATAATCGGCATCTACAAACCATTTTTGCCATTTGTCGGTTAGGGCTTTATGGATTGCATAAGGTTGATGGGTTTTATTGACGATTGTTGAAGTAACGGGGAACAGGCGGTAGTAAACCCGTTCCACCTTAGGATCATCAAAAGGGCGACGACTGGCAATAATTTCGATTGGCTCGCCTGATGGTGTGCGAGAACGAACGATATTAAAGAATTGCGGTTGAACATTGCTTTCGCTTAATTCACTAAAATACAAATGAGTGCTAAACAGATGTTCGTAAATGTAACGGGCACTTAATTGTACTTTTAAACTATCACCGTTCAAAAACGCTTCGAGTTTCTCGACGGCTTGTTGCTCTGCAGCTGAAATAGTTGGAGCAGAAGGCATGTAAGCACCTGCTTCAATCCATTTCATCAAAGTGTTATGTTCTTCATTGCTTAATTCAGGCAGCGCATAAGGCATACCGCCAAAGGCTTGGCTTTGGGCATACCCTTCGAATTCTTGCACTGTTGGACATTGTTGACTGCGATCAATACTCACATCAAAACGCTCATCTAGCAATTTATCGTCTGGTAAGGGATTTTCCTGTTTTAAGGTGAGCATCTTAGCTAGAACTGAAGCTTGCGTGTTCGCTGTTGCGCTCTGTTCACGTTCGTTTAAGACTGGGTAAAACCCCCGCTCTCGCCATTCAGTTGAGTTTTGCCCATCAATGAATAAACGATTGGGCGTGGCAGCAATGAGACGCGAGCCGTGATAGACCTTTTCTTTGTTAGCGCCTCGCTCTATTCCTTCTGGATGGGTCATTTTTAACTGACAAGGGGCATCGTAGCAGGCATGACAAACCACGCAACGAGCATTAATAACAGGTTCAACTTCGCTCTCATAAAACACAGTTGCAGCACTTTCTGGTGAAGATTGTGCAGTCATGGCATGAGTTCTATTTTGCGTGTTTTCTTCGCCATAAAGTCGGTTTAAATCTAGGCTTGCTATGGTCGCACACCCTGAACATACGAGGATGACGCCGATGAACATCTTGATCCATCGTTTCTGTTTATATTGCATATCTGTCCATTGGGGCGAATAGTCTTGCCCTAGATTAATCTATAAAGAGGTGGAATTTTAAAGTAAATTCGTAAACTAAGGGTAATTAGTTTTAGCCACTAAAATCTACCGTCACCTGATACAAGCCTGAAGTACTGGTTTTTTCGTACAACCAATCATGGTTGCTAATAATTTTTTCACTTAACTGCAAGCCAAGTCCATACCCATATCCAAAAGCGACTTTGTCATCATTAGCGTCTACCACCGAAGCATTATTATCACTTGTGGAATTACTATTAATGATAGTAATCCGGCTACCTTGCTGCTTGATATGCACTTCACCCTGTTGAGTATGCTGATAAGCATTTCGAATTAAATTATTGATGACAATATGGCAGGCAACTGCAACAACCTTAACCTTGCTATCGTCGGTTTCCACTTTCAACTCAATCTGTTTACCACTTAACAAATAACTTAGATCACTGCAGGCCTGATTAATTTTCTCACCTAAACTAATGGGCTCATTGGATATGTGTATTTCTTCATTGCGGCTTAACCACAAGAAAGTATCGGTTAAGTTGGTCATAGTAAGACCTGCCCGCTGGATTCTCTCTAAGACTTGTTTCTGCTTTTCACTGGCTGGCATCTTTTCATTTAATCGTTGTAACAAATCCACATTGCTGCGAATGACCGCAACGGGTGTTCGCAGCTCATGACTGGCATAACTGAGGAAACGTTGTTCTCGTTCTAAACTTTGGTGTGCTGACACCAGGCTACTTTGCAGTAAAGAAGCCAATTCATTGAGCTCACTAAAGGTAAAATCTGGGGGAGGCTTTTGGAGGTTACGCTGATCTAAGGACTTCGCCCAATTTTTCAAAGATTTAATAGGCTTAGTAACTTTAAGCATAATTAAAACTAGCAACAATGCAAACAGTAAGATGGCAACAGTCGCTATTGCCAGTGTCCAAATGAGCCGGTTAGTTGGATGAATATCGGAATAAGCGGGTACCAGGTCTTTTTCAAGTAACAATTTTGATATATAACGGTCTTCACCTTTTTGGTTCTGGTAAAGCATCACGAAGTACAAGTTTTTTGGCATGGATAAAAATGTACTTTGATCTTTTATTTTTAGTAGCTCCCCCTCTCTTACGGGACGATTTTTAAATTGTTGTTGAATCATTTCAGGGGTATCTTGCCAACGGCTGGCAATATGAATACCGGCAACGATTTTAGGATGTTGATCTTCAACTTCCGTGTTTTTGGCGAGTTCGCGCATAACTCCTGCTAAGCTTCTATCCAGGCCGTCAACAAAGTAATTGACACTTAAAAAAGAAAAACCAATCACCATTGAAGAGCCAAGCAATACAACACTTAAGAAAAAATGTAGTTTAAGGCTTGGCCTGATTATCACGATTGTTGTCCTTCTTGACTCACTTTAATGGCAAAACCAACACCGGATACAGTCTCCAGTTTTACGTTACTCTGCTCAACATCTAATTGCTTTCTAAGATGATGAACATGTACCTTAAGGCTATTGCTATCGGGTTGTTCATCACCCCAAACTTGCTGAATAAGTTGTTGTCGACTCACCGTTTGCGGACACGCTCGCACCAGTACCTCTAATAACTTAAATGCCATTGGCGAGAGCTTCAAAGTAGTTTGTTTCAAATTTGCCTTATGCTGAGTTAAGTCCAAGCTTAAATCACCGGCAGATAACTTTTTAGCCTCACCACTGCGTCTTTTTGCCAGCACTTGTACCCGTGCCACCAGCTCTTTCATGGCAAAAGGTTTAACTAAATAATCGTCACTACCCGCTGCAAATCCTTGCAATTTATTTTCTAAACTATCCCGCGCGGTTAACATCAAAATGGGAATATCCATGCCTTTTTCCCGCAAAGTACTGCAAAGGGTTAACCCATCCATCTTCGGCATATTGATATCGAGAATTATCATTTGATAGGAGTTACTTTCGATTAAATTCAACCCCATTAATCCATTGCTTGCGTGGTCGCACTCAATAGCTTCAATTTCCAGGTAATCAACAATGGTTGTTGCAAGGTCTATATCATCTTCAACTAATAAAACGTTCATGATTATTAACCCTTACTCATTTACTTTATGAAGCATTATCATCAGCCAAACCGCCACCTAATACTCGATACAAGGTAATACGATTTTCCAAATCCGCTTGTTTCGTTAAAATAAGCGATTGATTAGCTTGATACATGGTTCGCTGGGCTTCTAAAACACTTTGAAAGTTATCAATACCCCCTTTATAGCGAGCAAGGGATAAAACATAGCTACGAGTAGAGGCGAGGACTAAGGATTTTTCACTGTTTAATTGATCTTGAATTGTTGCCCTGCGCGCTAACGCATCTGCCACCTCGGAAAACGCGCTTTGGATTGCGTATTCATAAGCAGCTAGGTATTTCTGATGCTGAGCTTCACTGTAGGCTAAGTTGGCATCATTAGCGCCACCGTCAAAAATAGGCAGGGTAATGCTTGGGGCTAAAGTCCAAATTGAACTTGCGCCGCCGCTAAATATGTCGGCTAACACTGAGCTAGCAAGACCACCGGTTGCCGTTAATGATAAGGTGGGAAAAAACGCGGCTCTGGCAACCCCAATGTTTGCATTGGCCGATTTTAAGGTGTGCTCAGCAGCTAATACATCTGGACGTTGCAATAGCAATGAGGAGGATAAACCAGCGGGCACATCTGCCACTAAGGTTTCGCTGCTTGGCAGTAAATCAGGCAGTAAGTTTTCATCAATTTGTTCACCTACCAGCAAGCGCAGTGCATTCAGATCTTGTTCCACTTGGGTTGTGTAACTCGCAATATCCGAGCGGGCGTTATAGTAAATGGTTTCCGCACTGGCCACATCGATTCTAGAATCAACCCCCATTTCTAAGCGCTTATTGGTTATTTCCATAGCTTTTTCAGCATTACTTGCTGTTTCTTGGGCTAATTTAAGTTGATTCTTATCTGCCGCTAAGGTTAACCAAGCATTAGAAATTTCACCAATTAATGAAATCTTTGCCGCTTTAGCCGTTTCTTGACTCGACAAATAGGCTTCCATTTGGACTTCGCTTAAACTGCGATTTTTGCCAAAAAGATCGATTTCGTAGCTGCTTAAACCTGCTTCTGCTTCGTAAGTTGTGCTAATTGTACCCGACGACGCTTTGGTTCTATTACCACTTAACCCTGCATTGATAGTTGGGTACAAATTCGCGTCCTGGATTCGATAGGTCGCTCGCGCGGCTTCAACATCTGCTAAGGTCTGACGTAGACTTCGATTATTATTCAAAGCCAGCTCAATAATTTGGCTTAAGCGCTGATCTTTGATGAAGCTTTTCCAAGGCAAGTCAATGGCTTGTTGCTCAGACAAGCCTTGGATTTCGCCTTGCGGTGCATTCTCCCAAGTTTCTGCAACAGGAAGATCTGAACGAGAATATTCAGGCCCTAAGGTACTGCAACCTGCTAACACCAATGCACCAGCTATGGGTAGTAATTTTGCGACTCCCGTTTTAGGTAAAGAGAAATTAAACATCGGCTTTCTCCAATTTAGTTTGGTTGTCATTGGCTAAATCATTAGCATCATCGTAAACTGGACGTCTTTTTGGGAAGAAACCACGAATAAGCACGAAAAATAGCGGAACAAAGAAAATACCTAATATCGTAGCGGTAAAGGTGCCACCAACAATACCAGTACCAATTGAGATACGGCTATTCGCACCAGCACCTGATGAAATCGCCAAGGGTATGGTGCCAAATATAAACGCCAGGGATGTCATAATTATCGGTCTTAAGCGCAATTTAGCTGCGTGTACTGCTGAATCTACCAACGACATACCTCGCTGATAAGAAGCCTCTGCAAATTCAACAATCAAAATGGCATTTTTTGAAGCCAATCCAATGGTAGTTACCAACGCAACTTGGAAATAGATATCATTTTCCAAACCTCTAAAAGTCGCGGCAAGTGCAGCACCAATCACACCTAATGGGATCACCATAATAACGGATAATGGCACAGACCAACTTTCGTACAGCGCTGCTAACGCGAGGAATACGACTAAAATCGAAATAGCATATAAATAGCCTGATTGCCCGCTAGATAACTTCTCTTGGTATGACAATCCACTCCAAGCGTAATTTAATTTACCTTGCCCAACTTCTTGAACAAGCCTTTCCATTTCAGCCATAGCTTGACCAGAGCTAACACCGCTGGCAGCAGCACCTTGCAGCTGATAAGACGCAATACCATTAAACCGAGATAAGCTTTGAGGGGCATTTGACCAAGTTGCACTGCTAAATGCAGAGAAAGGTGTCATGGTAGTTTCACCGTCCGCATTGGAACCGCGAACATGCCAGTCGCCCAAATCTTCTGGCTTCGAACGAAATTGAGCATCACTTTCCAAGTAAACCTTTTTCACTCGTCCACCATCAATGAAGTCATTAACATAAGACCCAGCCCATGCTGTTGTTAAGGTGCTGGACACATCAGATAGCGACAAACCAAGGGATGTTGCTTTGCCGTTGTCAATGTCAATTTTCAATTGTGGAGTATCTCCTAGTGCACCTTCACGCACACCTACAAGAAGGCTACTTTGCCGCGCTTGTACTAGCAGTTCATTTTTCAGCTCGGTTAATTCTTCACGAGAGGTACCAGCTGCCGCCTGAACTTCGAAAGTGAATCCATTACTTTGCCCTAAACCTTGAATAACAGGCTGTGACATTGCAAAAACTTGGGCATCACGTATCCCTGATAGATTTTTATTCATACGGTCAATAAGGGCCTCGGCACTTTGATCATCGTTGGGTCGTTCATCCCAAGGTTTTAACGCCACAAACCCCATACCAGCATTTTGCCCACTTCCAGTGAAATTAAAGCCAGCAATTGAGAACATACGAATAACATCTTCACTCTCATTTTCTACTAGATATTGCTCTACCTGTTCAGCTACCGCTTTTGTACGTTTAATTGAAGCACCTGGAGGCAAAACAATTTGGAACATAGTGCTGCCTTGATCTTCTTGCGGTAAGAACCCGGTTGGCAAGCGCACAATAAGTAATGCTAGCGCCACCACAATTCCGCCGTAAACGAGTAGCCAACGGACTTTACGGGTAACCATACTTTGTACTTTTCCGGTGTATGATTCAGTCATTCGATCAAAGGTACGATTGAATTTGGCGAAAAAGCCTTTTCCTTCGGGGTTACGTTCAGATGGCTTTAACATCGTTGCACACAGAGTCGGGCTGAGGGTTAATGCAACGATTACCGATAATGTCATGGAAGAGACAATAGCGATTGAGAATTGCTGATAGATTACCCCTGTTGAACCGCCGAAAAATGCCATGGGTAAGAATACCGCAGATAATACAACTGCAATTCCGATCAGCGCGCCAGTGATCTCCGACATTGACTCTATAGTTGCGTCTCGTGGCGATAAATTCTTTTCATGCATCAAGCGTTCAACGTTTTCAACCACGACTATTGCATCATCCACCAACAAACCAATAGATAACACTATGCCAAACATGGTGAGGGTATTAATTGAAAAACCAAATGCTTGGAGTACGCCAAAGGTCCCTAACAAAACAACAGGAACAGCGATGGCCGGAATTAAGGTGGCTCGCCAATTCTGCAAAAATAGCCACATTACCAAGACAACTAAAATAACCGCTTCAACTAAGGTTTGTACGACTTCACTAATGGATATTTTAATAAAGGCAGTGCTGTCACGGGGGAAAGTCACTTCATAGCCATCAGGTAAATTTACCGATAATTCCGCCACTTTTTCCTTAACTCGAGTAGCAGTGTCCAGTGCGTTAGCGCCAGGAGATAGCATGATAGCGATACCAGACGCAGGGTGGCCGTTCAAACGAGGAATGGCGCTATAGCTTTCACTGCCAATTTCTACTCGCGCCACATCACTTAAGCGTACATTTGCACCGGTAGAATCGTATTTAATGATGATATTGCGGAACTCTTCCGGGGTAGACATCATTGATTGTGCCGTCACTGTGGCATTTAACTCTTGATTTGCTAACGTGGGGACCGCACCGATTTTACCTGCTGGAACCTGCACGTTTTGTGCACTTAAGGCACTGCTGACATCTGATGGCATTAGCTCGTATGCAGCAAGTTTATTTGGGTCTAACCAAATACGCATCGCATATTGAGAACCGAAAACCCTCACATCCCCCACACCTTCAACACGGGCTAATGAGTCTTGTAAATTAGAGGAAATGTAATCGGCTATATCAAAGGCTGTCGCTTGATCTGTTTTGTCGTACAGCGCGGTCACTAAAAGAAAGTCAGTATTCGATTTGGTGACCGTAACCCCCTGATCTTGCACTGATTCTGGAAAACGTGACGTAACTTGTTGTACTTTATTTTGCACCTGTACCTGAGCGTAATCAGCGTCGGTGCCTTCTTCAAAGGTGATATTCACCGATGCACTTCCATCTGAAGTACTCGAAGATGAAAAATACAACAGTCCATCTAAGCCAGTGAGTTGCTGTTCTAATATTTGCGTTACACTATTTTCAACCGTAGTCGCATCGGCACCTATGTAGCTAGTACTTACACTTATTGTAGGTGGTGCCACACTTGGATACTGAGCAACAGGTAAAGAGAAAATAGAGGCAATACCTGTGAGCATAATAATGATTGAGATAACCCATGCAAATACCGGGCGATCGATAAAAAAGCGAGCAAACATTTACTAGACTCCCACTTGTGTAGAGGAAGTATTTTGCTCTTGCTTAACCACGGTTATCATGGTTCCTTGGTCGTTCATTTCAACCTGCACAGGTTTTACTTCACTACCAGGACGTACTTTGCCAGCGCCTTCAACTAAAAGCTTATCATTCTCTGATAGACCGCTTGAAATCAGCCACTTATTTTCAACCGCGTTAATGGTTTCAACCACTCGCTTTTCTACTACATTATTTTCATCAATCACATAGGCATAAGCTTCACCCGAAGCTGAATGATAAATACCTTGTTGAGGCACTAATATAGCGTGCTCATCAACCGCTTCGTTCACTTGAGTTCTTACAAACATTCCGGGTAATAGCAAACCATTTGGATTGGGAAATTCAGCACGAAGCGTCACGGTACCCGTTGACGCATCAACTGACACTTCCTGCATTTTCAACTGGCCTTTGTGGTCATACTCCGAGCCATCTTCTAAAGTAAGTGACACTTCCGTTGAACCTTCTGAAATCCCATTTGAGCCGAGTAATCGACGCAATTTAAGCATCTCTTTACTACTTTTGGTCATGTCGACATAAATAGGGTCTAACTTACGAATAGTGGCTAACTCATCTGTTTGCTGAGCCGTTACTAACGCCCCTTGGGTAACGTTGGAGATGCCGATATGGCCAGATATTGGCGCAGTCACCTTGGTAAACTCAAGGTTAATAGCGGCAGTGGCTAACGCTGCTTCATATTTTTCGATATTGGCTTTGGCTTCCAGATAAGTAGCATGCGCATCGTCAGCATCTTGTTGGGATACACCTTCAAATTTCAACAAACTTGCATAACGCTCATCTTTTAATTTCGCTGTTTCAAGGGCAGCCTTAGCGCTGCTCAAGCTGGCTTTTGCTTCATTGTAAGCGGCTTGATAAGTTGCAGGATCAATTTGATATAACAACTCACCCTGCTCTACGGTATTACCCTCAGTAAACAAACGTTTTTGCACGATACCGCCAACCTGTGGGCGAACTTCAGCAATGGAGGATGCCACCACTCGGCCTTGCATTTTTGTATCAATTTTATGCTCACTTGCGGTGACTGCCACGTAAGAAACTGCCGGAACAGAAACAGATTTTGTAGGTTGGCTTTCTTGCTGGCAACCACTTATTAGCAAAGTTAGTACCGCGAATAGTGCTACTGTGCTGATTGAAGATTTCATAATTAAGCATTCCTAATTAATTACATAAAATAAGATGAAACGAAGCCACTTTATGAATACTCAATGGGGTATCAGTAAAGTGTATTAGTCGATAATTGAGCAAAGCTTAACAATCACAAGGTTAAGGTAGGGTTAACGCTTTCTAGGGTGGCTGAAAACACGTAAATAAATATGTACACTCAAACATCTTTTCAAATTTCCGTCCTGAATATACGTTAGCTAACACATGTGAGCTTTAATCCTGTCTACGCATAATTAAGGGCTCCGGTTCTTTTTATTATTTAAAAAGGCGAGGCTGCATACTATATGCACATTTTTGTTGTAGACTAATTTAATTGTTAGTTAAACAGTCAGCGCAACAGAAACGGGAATATAGGGATTAAATCATGGGACTATCAAATCACTGGACAGTAATGATGGTTGCGGTCTCCTGTGCAATAACTTTGACAGGCTGTAATGACGCTTCTGTTAATAACTCGACGCAAACAAGCAGTGGTAACGGCATCGACCTTTCAATGTTTGCGCAAGGGGCATTTTTAGAAACGCCTACAATAATAGACTGTGAAACATCTCAAGGGACAAAAACCAGGTGTTATAAATTAGTCACCTCGGGGGCGCCAGCGGGTCGCGAGCCTGGTCCTTTTTGCCCGAGAAAAATCACCGATGGTGCAGAAGAAGGCGGAGCGTGGTTTAGTAAAGAAGGAACAGGAGATCTGGTAGATATTACCGGAGAGTTTATTCTAAAGCTGAGTGAGTACTACGGTGACGAAAAATGGATGGTGTACGACGCCGCAACCGGTGATGTACGATACACCGCCACTAAAGAAGCTTGTTTTGGTGCGGCTAAACCTGACGTCGAAGAGGAGTACATGCAAAACTGTATTGAGTGCAAACTCGAATATCTTGACGAAGACTTTTCAGTCACCTATCTGATCCCCACTCAACCTATCCCAAGCACAGAAACAGGGCGCGTTCACACAGTTGGAATTGCATTAGATGGCTCTGAATTATCAGGTCCAGCCCCTATTAATGCTATCTTAGGCGCGTACACCATAGCGGCATTTGATGACTGTGGCGGGCATATTAATGCTCATCAAGGATATCATTATCACTCAACAACTGGCTGTACTGATACTCCCGATAAAACCGATGATGGTCACGCGCCTTTAATTGGATATGCATCAGATGGTTATGGCATTTATGCGATGCGAGATGCACAAGGCAAGGAAGCAGAGCCTCTTGATGAGTGCCGAGGTCAGAGCGACGACGTTAGAGGCTATCACTACCACGCAGCCAGCCCCAGTGAAAATATGTTCATTGGCTGTTTACACGGCGAGTCCATTCGGCCCGCTGGCGGCCCACCAGGCGGACCCGGCGGTGCAGGCGGGCCTCCAAATGGCCCACCACCCCACGGAAAATAACTCAAGATTAACGATTAGGCCAAGGCACAACTCAATAGGCTAGTTACAGCAACTAATCTGATTAATTTACTAGCCCATTTTCGGCCAGGGTACATAAATCGGCAATGGCTCGATTTGCATCTGCCACTTTAACGAAAATGTGATCGTGGTAATACCCGGCAACGACGTTTGCACTGATGTTTGATTGAGTAAGTGTTGTGGATATTGCGGCGGTTAAACCAACGGCATCAAGACTTGAATGTACATTTAAGGTTATACACTTAAATACGCCTGAATAAGGGATTTCGTGCTTGTCGGCCATACATTTTTCAATAATCACCGACATACCTTCTCTTTCTAGAAAAGTACCAATGGGATTCAATGGCTCCAGTCGTTGATAATCACAATTTTCAAAGGTTGCAAACACGTACTCCTGGGGCAACAAAACAGGCTCCATTGAAGCGATGAGTTTGGCTAACTCTTTTTCACCAGACATAAAACTCTCACTTTTTTATATTAATTTTCTATTCCGATATTAACTAGTCAACTTCAAACCAATCACTCCCAATGCAATGATAGCTAAATAGATTAATTGTTTGATAGAAAGACTTTGTGCGAAGAAGTAATGATTAATAATGGAAATACTAGATGCACCTACAGCCAACCAAACAAGGTATGCATGACTAATGGGAATATCTTTTATGGCAATGGAAAATAGCAATAGACTCAGTGCCATAGATAACACCGCAAGTAATACGTAGGAAATATGTGTAAAAGACTCAGATTTTTGAATACCGACTAACCAGCCAGCTTCTAAAAACCCTGCAATGATAAGAATAAACCAAGACATAAATACGCTCTTATTATGTTGGGGTCGTCCCCGTAAATAAAGAAGAGCGGTGAGGTCGTCCCCACATCAAGTGTGCAAAATGCATCCTAACAAGCGCTAATTTAAAAAGCAATTCCACATCTTTGAAAAATAAAATACTCATACAATTCAGATATATAAAGTCTGACAACTCGCGATCTTCATATTTTTTTCACTTTTTTGATGGTTTTTTATACTGCTTTACGCTTCTTACATTAAAGTAGCTGGCATCTCCTTACGAGTCACCGAGCAAATCAACACGGCGGCAACGATAATATTTCGGCAGTATTAATTGCTAAGGCTCTGAGCAATCAACTCAGCTAACTTTAGAGTATTTCAAAATTCCCCAAATTTTTGGTAGAATCAAGCCGCTGCTGGCTGTAATCATATTTATACATTTTAGGTCTTAGTAGCAAAAATAATATTATGTTATAACATTTCTTTTAACATCCCATCGTTGTAAGCTTAATTTAATTGGCGTAGTAATTCATGAAATTGGCCACATATATTTTCCTATGGTGGTTAATTCTGACGAACGTCAATGGACCTGGATGGACGAAGGCTTAAACAGCTTTTTAGACGGAGTAGCCGGTCGTGAGTGGGATCCCAGTATTCCTTGGGGAGTTGAACCAAGGGATGTGGTGGATTACATGAAATCATCAACCCAGGTCCCGATTATGACCCAATCGGACAGCGTGTTACGTTTAGGTCCAAATGCCTATACTAAGCCTGCTGCGGCCTTAAATATTCTACGGGAAACCATCCTGGGTCGGGAATTATTTGACTTTGCGTTTAAAGAATATGCACAGCGTTGGAAATATAAACGCCCTACGCCTTCAGATTTTTTCCGCACCATGGAAGAGGCCTCAGGGGTGGACTTAGATTGGTTTTGGCGGGGTTGGTTTTACAGTACCGACCATGTAGATATCTCCATCGATAAAATTTATAAGCTGCGCTTAGACACCCATGATCCTGATATCGATTTTGACCGCCAACGTCAAGAAGAGCTTGATAAACCAGTGTCACTCACTGACAAACGTAACAAAGCTGAAGGGCGAAAACTTTGGATAGAACGCTTCCCTGATATCACCGATTTCTATGACGAAAACGATCGTTTTACGGTGACGAATAAAGAGCGCAATGCCTATCAGAAGTTCCTAAGCAAACTCAAACCTTGGGAAAAAGTAGCCCTAGAGCGCGCAGTGGAAGAAGATAAAAACTACTATGTGCTGGATTTTTCAAATAAAGGTGGCCTGGTCATGCCCATTATATTGGAACTCACCTTTGCCGATGGCAGTGTTGAAAACCAGTATATTCCGGCAGAAATCTGGCGTCGAACGCCGAAAGCTGTTAGCAAACTCATTATCACCGACAAAAATAAAGAGCTAGTTAGCGTTACCGTTGACCCTCACTGGGAAACTGCAGATGTGGATGTCAGTAACAACCATTATCCGCGAAAAATTATTCCATCGCGGATTGAAGCCTATAAAACCAAAAAGCGCAGTGGCAAGGTTTATCGAGACATTATGCATGACATAAAAACCGAGGTAAAAACCTATGATGCAGATGATATTGAAGAAGACGACAATAACTAATCATGGGTAATTTCATCAAACTAATAATAGGGGCGCTGTTATTTACAGCGTTTTCCTTAAGCGCTCACCAACAAAAAACGTCGATTAGCACAGTATTGTTTAATCCTCGCACTGAGAATATCGAAATCATGCATCGCTTCAGGGTTCATGATGCCGAACACGCAGTAAAAGAAATATTCGGTAAAGATGCGGATATACTCGATTCAAAAAATACGCAAAATGAATTTAGCAATTATGTGAGTAAGCGATTTAAGTTATTCGATAGTCAGCAGCAGGCTTTGCCATTAAAAGTAGTAGGCCATGAAATAGAAGGGAAGTTTTTCTGGGTGTATCAGGAAACTACCCAACCGGCTAAATTGGAGAACTTGAGCATACGTCATGATGCGTTGCGAGATTTATGGCCTCAGCAAGTCAACACCATAAATGTTGAAGGTAAAGGTGAGTTACAAACCTTAACCTTTGCAGACTCAGTGGAATTATTAAAGGTGTCATTCCATAACCATTGAGACCCGCAGTCATTTAATATGGTAACTAACTTGATAGTGTCTTAACCCAGCCATTTAACCTTTCTAAAAGCCTGTAAAAGCAATTTTACAGGCTTTTTATATCCTTCTGTAACATTCACAATAATAAATTCAGGCTGTGAATATTTTTCAAAATTATTTAACCGAATTCATAGAGCCTAGATAATAAAATAGAAATTATCACTATATTTCAATCACTTAAAAATATAGCCAAGTTGGTAAAGGTTTTGCACCTCTTGTTCCGTTGAACTAAAAAGAGGAAATATCATGTCGAACACCGTAAAAACGATCAATCCCTATACAGAACAGGTAGTTGACGAGTTCCAACTTTTGAACTTAGAAGAAGCAAATGTTGCTGTAGACAAAAGTCACCAAGCATTTTTATCGTGGAGGAAGATGCCTAAAGATAAACGTGCCGAGTTGGTATTAAATTTAGCCTCCATCATTCGTGAAAATGAATCTGATATACTCAAGTTAATGATCTCAGAAATGGGAAAAGTGAAAGCCCAAGGCGCTCAAGAAATAGAACTTTGTGCAGGCATTTGTGAATACACAGCAACAGAAGCCATAAAGGCACTTGATGACGAAGAACGGGAAATAGACGGTGGTAAAGCAATCATCAGCTATCAACCTATTGGGGTTATTTTAGGTATTCAGCCCTGGAATTTCCCACTTTATCAAGTAATTAGATACAGTATCACCAACATTATGGCCGGCAACACAACCGTAATGAAGCACGCTTCCAATGTGTTTGGTATGGCCGTTAAACTACAAGAAATGTTCGAACAAGCAGGATTCCCTGAACACGTATACCAGTCATTACTCATCAAAGGCTCAACTGCAACCGAACTAATTTCTCACGACAAAATACGTGGCGTAACCTTTACGGGCAGTGACAGCGTAGGTAAAAAAGTTGCTGAGACAGCAGGAAAATACGCAAAGAAAACGGTTCTAGAATTAGGTAGCAACGATGCGTTTATCGTCCTTGATGACGCCAATATTAAAACCGCTGTAGAGGCTTGCGTAAAAGGTCGCATGATTAATAACGGTGAAACCTGTGTGGCAGCCAAGCGATTTGTCGTCACCGCAGCAAAATATGATGAATTCAAGGAAGCCTTTGTGGCGCAAATCGAAAGTATGAAAATGGGTGATCCCAACAACCAAAATACGGATTTAGGTCCCATGGCCAGAGAAGACTTACGTGACGAGTTACATGAGCAAGTCAAAGAGTCTATTGATAAAGGAGCAGTGGCGCTTGTGGGTTGTGAAATTCCAGATAAAACAGGCTATTTTTACCCACCTTCAGTTCTTGAAAATGTGCAATCAGGTATGCCCGCATACGACGACGAACTATTCGGACCCGTGGCTGCGCTGATAAAAGTTAAAGACAATGAAGAAGCAATAAAGGTAGCAAATGATTCTAGATATGGATTAGGTGGTGGCATCTTCTCAGCAGATGAAGAAAAAGCAGTGAAAATGGCCATTGAAGAGTTTGATACCGGAATGGTAAATATTAATGGTTACGGTTTAGCACAGCCTAATTTACCCTTTGGAGGCGTTAAATCCAGTGGTTATGGCAGAGAACATGGTGGCTTTGGTATAACTGAATTTGTAAATATTAAATCCGTTATGATTAATCAAGAATAGAATATGGTTAACTGGAGATAAGTCTCAATATTTACCCGTTGAATTGTCCGCAAAGAGTCGATGTAACATCGACTCTTTTTTTATGTGTGTGTGGTAAGTTTTCATCATTAGTTACAGCGATAGCCGTTAACGTTGCCCCCCATAACAATGGAATTGTTTGGGGAAATGGATTGGTTTAAGTAGAGTTTAACTGCTTAAAAAGGGGAAAGTGAATAGGATTTATAGGAGGTCGGCAACTTGTAATTGCCGACCAGATCAAAAGCCAGATAGCTAAACGCTAGTTTTGGTGAGTACCACGGACTGGGTAGTCATTTTCGAAAGCAAACTCAATTCCATTCACGAGTTGTTCAAGATCCGGGCGAATGAAAGGTGCATTGGCAATTTCGATCATGACAGTGTCACCTTCAGGGTTTACTAGAAACAAACCGGGTTCAGGGAATGGGTGGTCGGTTTCAGAATCACTCATGGGGTCGGAAATATATAATCCTAAGGCGTTCATTTGCGTTAGGGTTAAGCCCGTGAGTACAGGAAAGTTAGTGTCTAAACCTTTATCAATCATTTTATTTAATTGTTCTGGTGTGTCTGCTGAAATGGCAACAATGTCGATTTTCAAATTGTTTAGTTTTTCAGTGTATTCGGTCATCTTATTCAAATACTTCAAACAGATAGGGCAGTGATAGCCACGATAAACGACGACTAATGACCACCTGTCAGTGGCACTAGCACTGTGAGCCGCCTCAGAAAGGTTGGCGAGATTGCCCTTCGAGTCGCTAATTTGTATTTTCGGAAATTTTTCTCCTGCTAAAAGCTTGTTGTTTTTCATTGATTATCTCCATTTAATTTACGGCGCGTTAGTTTTGACGCCCAATTAACTTAAGTTGTTTGCTTGTCTGATTGATTTCAAACAGATTTTGCACATTCAAACTTGTTCAATAGAAATAGGTGCAAGATACTTACCAACCACCTAAACCACTGTTTTTGATAAATATTATTCAATTACCGTTACTTGGCAGGAGAAGTTGAGACTTAAAGTGTGCAAGAATTGCAAAAACCATTGAATGGAATGCAATGTGTTGTGAAAATTGTAGTGAGGCTGAATCTGTTTTAGGGTTATTTAGCCGTTTAGGCCATCTCTTTATAAATCCATGCCTTTGAGAACTTCAATTCCCGCTCTACCGTTCTCACAGAGAGTGCGTATATCTCTGCAATTTGTTTAATGTTTAAACCAACAAATGTTTCTAATTCAAGCATCTTGGCTTTTCGATTATCCAGCTTCACTAGCTTTTCAAGGGCTGAATTTAAGGAAAGAAATTGCGAAACATCCTGTTTGTTACTTAATAGCTCGGTATTGAGGGTAACTTTCATACCATTGGCACCGCGTTTTAAGCGACTAATGCTACGGGCGTGATCAACTAAAATGCGGCGCATGGTTCTACTTGCCAAACTATAAAAATGTTGTCCATCGGCAAAGCTAACAAGTGTTCATTTTATATACAAAGTAAACGATAAGCCTGAAATATTCAACCGCCACTAATTTGCGCTTTACAACCACCTATTCTGCACATTAACGGGGTGCCTCACACATCAAAACCCTATCCCTTTGAATACCACGCTAAACTGCTAACTTACTGATATAACTGAAAATAAAAAAGCGCAGGGATTCAATCTAACGCCTTTGTATTAGTTTCTTTGCTGCCTCGTACCACTGTTTACATTCATGTATACGACCAATGTAAATTTTATTGGTTTGATGGGCGCAGTTAACACTTTTTAATGTGATCAAGCCTGTACCTTATTTAACTTAACTTGTTTTCGGTATTGGCTTGGCGTTTGTCCGGTTTCTTTTTTAAATGCAGTATAGAAAGACGATTTCGCGTTAAAACCGACACACATAGCAATATCTAACACGGTATCATTACTTTGTTCTAACATGCGTTTAGCGGCATCTACACGGTACTTGTTTACATAATCAAAAAAATTCATTCCCAGTGTTTCATTCAGTGTTTGTGAAATGTAATTAGGTGACGTAAAAATATGCTTGGCCAGCTTTTGCATGGACAATGATGCATCTAAATAGATTTTGCCTTCATGCATTGCTTTTTCTATTTTTGCTGCAATCAGTGTGGATTGTTGCTCATCTAATGCTGAACGTTGATATTTACGCTGCTGGTTATTTTCTTGTTCAAGCACTTCTCTAATATCATCTTTGCTTTCATACAGCTCTTCAAAGCCTGGTTTTTGTCTAAGCCCCCAAATTGCGACACTCCAGAGCATCACGAATATTACTGCATTCGCCCAAACAGGATCGATCTTAATGGAGTAAAATAGATTATCTAGCACAATATAAACCGCCGCAGCTACCCAAACTGTTCCTACCGCAAATAATAACCAGCTTAGCCATTTAATTTCTTTCGACTCGGTACTAGCAAATAAGTCTTTTAAGTGCTGACGATATGTATTAAGCCTTTGAATAATTTTGTAAAAGTAAAATCCCGATTGTAATACCCAGCCCAGTATTAAGATAAAAGTGATAATAAGCATTCCGTAGATTAAGTAGCGCAATAGGATGGGGGAGCGGGTAAGAACACTATCATCTCCTTCAACTAATAAGGCACTAATAATGTCGGCAGGTATTATTATTGTCAGTAGCGCAATCAACATGCCCAAGGCTGCGGGCATAAAATGAGGTAATGATTTTCGGCTAAAACGCCATGGTTTTTCAGAAGTGAGTCCTTGAACATAAAACCAAAAACAAGGACTGATAAGCAACATTGCAGGCAGCGCAAGGATCAGCAATGCGTTTTGTAACGCTGGGAAAAAAACAGCTAAGGTTGGCTGGCACATTATCACCGCAATGGCGATAAAACAGATAGCTAATGGTAAATATGTTTGCCGTTCAAAAGAGCGTAAAACCAGTAAATTCGCACTAAAAGCAATGACTATTAAGGAGGAAACATTAAGTGCGAGTAACACTGAATTCTCTATCACAATAAAACCTCGATCACCATGCAAATCAGAAAGTACGAGGGTTTCCAAGCATTATACAAACGTCCGCCCCTATAGGATAAAGCGTATAGATAGTCCGAGACAACAAGCTCGGACGACATTACTTAAGGCATTCTACATAATTCTCATATTCTTAACTAGTTGGTAACAGAGCATATAAAAAGCCAGCCAAGGGTAGAACACAATGCAAACTTGTAGATAGCGTTTTCTATTACACATTGCTTGGACTTCGCTTTAGTGGCATATATTAAACCTTTGCCCGCTCACTTGAATTTAACGACGCACCAGTTTTATCTGGCTAATAAATTTAATATTAATCAATAGGGAGAACATTAATGAGTAGAATGCAAAAAAGTGGCGGCATCGCGGCATTGGGAGAAGCACTAATATATATAATAATGTTTGTATTTTATGGGGCTTATTTTAGTTATCCGAGTAATTCAACTGTTGAAGAAAAGCTCATTTACTTGTCTCAAAACCAGCTGCCTTTATCATTGATGAATTTCATCGGATATATATTGTTTGGCATCTTATTGGTGGTGGTTGTTCAATCACTTCACGCCAGACTAAAGGTACATTCGCAAACATTGACGCAAACGGCAAGCATATTTGGACTTATCTGGGTCGGTATTATTATTGCCGCAGGAATGGTGGCAAACATAGGGTTACAGACAGTTATTGGCCTTTCCGTTACAGAGCCTGAGCAGGCTCGAGCCGTATGGCTTTCAGTAAGTGTTGTTCAAGAATCTCTTGGCGGCGGCATTGAAATAGTCGGCGCAATATGGATGATTCTTATATCTATCATCGCCATAAAAGCTAAATGCTTGCCAAATGGACTCAACTATATTGGTGCAATTGTCGGTCTGGTTGGGGTCTTCACCATCTATCCAGCAGATGTGTTCAAGGAAATTTTTGGTGTAGGTCAAATAGTCTGGTTTTCCTGGTTAGGGATATGTTTGCTTCGCTCTAACGCCGAAGAAAAGCAAAATTGCCCGTAATGGACCTTGACCTATTCGCTATTCGTTTCAAGCAAAACCAGAAATAAGATTTAATCATTCATGTAAGAAGGCCATCTCCATGGCCTTTTTTCACGGAGTCATTGCTGACCAACTTTGATAGTGGCTTTGACTGCTTCATGCCTAACATGCTGTTAGAGCTTTTTATTTGAACCAAAACAACACATAAGGCGTACAACTGACTAATATCAACATAGTGTAGAGATGCTTAATGAATGCTCCTGCTTTCGCTTTAGACAATAACTCTGTTAGTCAGTTGTCAAAACAAACTGTTACAAAGATGAATGCTATCATCGAGATCACCAATTTAAGGCTCAGAACTTTTATTGGCTTCAATGACGACGAAAAAAACAAACAACAAGACATAGTGATTAATGCTCAAATCCACTACCCCCTTAGCAGCGGGTGTTTAGAAGATCAGGTATCCGATGCCCTGAATTACAAAACCATCACCAAAGCTATTATCAAGCATGTTGAATCTGGAAGGTTTTTGTTGCTAGAAAAGTTAGTGGCCGATGTGCTTGGAATTTGTAGTCAGCATCAAGATGTTGTGTATGCGAAAGTCAAAATAGACAAGCCTCATGCCCTGCGCTTTGCCGATTCGGTATCTCTATCACTCGACTATCACAACAACTTTACTCAGGAGAAATAATTATGTCATCACAATCTGCCACTTTGAGTATCGCCAGTGAAAATAAGTCGTCTCAACCCATTAGCCAAGAAGCATTAATGGTTAGAAATGCGCTGATTAAGCGTGGTTTAGAAACCCCTATGCTCGATAATCAGCTAAGTGATCAGCAAAAATACGCCAAAATTAAAGCCAGCTTTACCGATATAGTCAGTACACTTGGTTTAGATTTAAACGATGATAGCCTGTGCGAAACGCCCCATCGCCTCGCTAAAATGTATGTTAACGAGATATTTTCTGGCCTGGATTACAAGTCGTTCCCTAAAGTTACCGCCATCGAAAATAAAATGCATGTGGATGAAATGGTCAAAGTAGACAACATCAGTCTGATCAGTACCTGTGAACACCACTTTGTCACAATAGATGGTACAGCTCGCGTAGCCTATATCCCCAACGATAGCATTATTGGTTTATCCAAAATAAACCGCATAGTGCGGTTCTTTGCTCAACGCCCACAAGTACAAGAACGCTTAACCCAGCAAATTTTAGTGGCATTGCAAACTCTACTGAATACCGAAAATGTAGCAGTTTCAATTGATGCTACCCATTATTGTGTAAAGTCTCGTGGGGTAATGGATGCTAATTCTCATACCTCCACCACGGCCTTAGGTGGCAGTTTTAAAGATAATGCCATTACTCGGCAAGAGTTCTTAAGGTAAATGCTAACCGTTATAATAACAGGCGTGGGTCAGCGCCTTGGGTTGTGCTTAGCCGAGTACTTTTTAGCCAAAAAATATAAGGTTATTGGTACCTATCGGACCCCCCGAGCATCTATCGATATTTTGCAGGCAAAGGGGGCTGAACTCTATCAAGTAGACTTTTACCAGCAACAGCAGATCCAGCAGTTTATTGACTCTGTGAAGAGCAAGCATGCTGCTATCGACTGCTTAATTCACAATGCATCTGATTGGCACGATGATAAAGATGATTTAGCATTTGCTGACTATCATGCTATTTTTTCGAACATGATGACTATTCATGCTGAAGTGCCTTACTTGCTTAATTTAGCCTTTAAACAACAATTTAGGGCTAGTAAGTCGGGAGCCGCTGACCAGCCGCAAGTGCAATACAGTGATATTATTCACATTAGTGATTATGTTGCCTTTAAAGGTAGTAAAAAACACATGGCTTATGCCGCCAGTAAAGCGGCGTTGGAAAACTTAACCTTGTCTTTTGCCCAGCGTTATAGTCCTCAGATCAAAGTCAATTCCATTGCTCCAGCCTTATTAGCATTTAACGAGCACGACGACGAAAGTTACAAGATAAAGGCACGGAATAAATCTTTGCTACAAACCGAAGGCTCATTCCAGGAAGTGCTAAACACAGTAGAATGGTTAATGGCAAGTCATTACATTACCGGCCGCACCATTCATCTCGACGGCGGACGGCACTTAAAATAACCCGTAATAACAATGACGGAACTAGCGGCGTAAACCTTGAGTCGTAAGCAGTAAACAACCTTCTAAGAAACTATCTGGATTGAGGCTAGCTTGCACAGTGAATAACTTGTACTGAGCGTTACCTGCACTGAATAAGTGCGACTGAGGGGCTAAAAGTTCTTTGCAACCGAGTTTTCAGTGCAATTTGTGTTTTAGTTTTAAGCATAGCCATTAAAATAAGGTGTGAGCTACAGGTATTAAATTTGCTTAACTACACGAACATAAACAAAAATAAACAAATGTTGAGTAAGTTATTATGCAGACTTTTATTGAAAACATCCCTAAAGCAGAGTTACACGTCCACCTTGAAGGCACCCTTGAACCAGAGTTGAGTTTTAGCTTAGCTAAGAAAAATAGCGTAACCTTAGCGTACGATACGCCAGAAGCGCTGGTCGCTGCTTATGATTTTCATGATTTACCCTCGTTTTTATCCATTTATTATGCCGGCATGAGCGTACTGATAGACGAAGACGACTTTTATCAATTAACTTATGCTTATTTAAGCAAAGCCCGTAGCCAAGAAATTGTGTATGCAGAACTATTCTTTGACCCTCAAGCTCACACAACCCGAGGGGTTGACTTTGAGACAGTCATCACCGGCATACACAAAGCACAACTTGACGCTGAAAAAAACTTAGGCATTAAAAGTCAGCTGATTTTATGTTTTTTGCGAGACATGAGTGCAGAGTCGGCTATGCAACATCTAACCTTAGCTGAACCCTATTTAGACTGGCTAGTGGGAGTGGGTCTTGATTCCGATGAAAGAAATAACCCGCCGATCAAGTTTGCAGAGGTGTTTGCTAAAGCCAAAACTATGGGCTTAAAATTGACCATGCATTGTGATGTCAATCAACTCAACACCCAAACACATATAGAGCAGTGTTTAAATACCATTGAAGTTGATCGCATTGATCATGGTATTAATTCCCTAGAAAGTGACGAGCTGTGTCAGCTTATAAAAGACAAAGAGTTAGGACTGACAGTATGTCCAGTTTCAAACCGATTTGTGGTGCAATCCCTCACATCTGATGAAATACACAGCATGTTAGAAAAAGAAATGCTAGTGACGATCAACTCCGATGACCCTGCTTACTTTAGGGCTTACCTAAACGAAAACTTCCTTGAATTACAAAAAGAAGGTCAGTTTAGTCAAGCTCAGATTACCACAATGGTAGAAAACGCCTTCAAGGTCGCTTGGTTAGATGACGAGACAAAGAATGGCTACTTACAACAAATTGAAAGCTATACTGAACAGCATCAATAGGGATAAAAAAAACCGCCGAAGCGGGTTTTTTATTTGTAGATAGCATAGAGCTAAGCTTTGAGCAGAAGCGAGTCTTTCGACTACATCATGCCGCCCATTCCGCCCATACCGCCGCCCATGCCGCCCATATCTGGCATAGCAGGAGCTTCGTCAGCTGGCGCGTCTGCGATCATCGCTTCGGTAGTGATCATCAAGCTTGCAATTGATGCTGCAAATTGTAGAGCTGAACGAGTGACTTTAGTAGGATCTAGGATACCCATTTCAAGCATGTCGCCGTAAGTATCGTTACCAGCATTGTAACCGTAGTTTCCAGTACCGTTTTTAACTGCGTTAGTGACTACAGATGCTTCTGCGCCAGCATTAGATGCGATTTGACGTAGAGGAGCTTCCATCGCACGTAGTGCTAGTTTGATACCGTGAGTTTGGTCTTCGTTGTCGCCTGTCAGGTCAGCAAATTTAGCTGCTGCACGAACTAGGGCAACACCACCACCGGCTACAACGCCTTCTTCTACCGCTGCGCGAGTAGCATGAAGTGCATCTTCAACACGTGCTTTTTTCTCTTTCATTTCAACTTCAGTTGCTGCACCCACTTTAATAACGGCTACACCACCAGCTAGTTTAGCCAGGCGTTCTTGAAGTTTTTCTTTATCGTAATCTGAAGTAGATTCTTCGATTTGACCACGGATTTGAGTACAACGACCTTTAATCGCTTCTTCATCACCAGCACCATCAACAACTACTGTGTTGTCTTTATTGATAACAACACGTTTTGCAGTACCTAGATCTTCTAGTTGAACTTTTTCAAGCTCAAGACCAATCTCTTCAGAGATAACAGTACCACCAGTTAGTGTAGCGATGTCTTGTAGCATTGCTTTACGACGGTCACCAAAGCCAGGCGCTTTAACAGCAGCAACTTTAACAATACCGCGCATGTTGTTTACAACCAAAGTTGCCAGGGCTTCGCCTTCAACATCTTCAGCAATAATTAATAGCGGCTTAGAGGCTTTTGCAACACTTTCAAGTGTAGGTAACAATTCGCGGATGTTAGCCACTTTTTTATCAACCAAAAGAATGTAAGGGCTGTCTAGCTCAACAGTACCGTTTTCTTGGTTGTTCATGAAATAAGGAGAAAGGTAACCACGGTCGAACTGCATACCTTCAACAACTTCAAGTTCATTTTGAAGTGCTTGACCTTCTTCTACAGTGATAACACCCTCTTTACCTACTTTGTCCATTGCTTCAGCGATAAGGTCGCCAACTTCTGAATCAGAGTTTGCAGAGATAGTACCAACCTGAGCAATTGCTTTGCTGTCAGCACATTTTGTAGAAATCGCTTTAAGTTCTTCAACAGCAGACAAAACAGCTTTGTCGATACCGCGTTTAAGATCCATTGGGTTCATGCCCGCAGCAACTGATTTCAAGCCTTCAGTAACGATAGCTTGTGCTAGTACGGTTGCAGTTGTTGTTCCGTCACCCGCTTCGTCATTTGCTTTAGACGCAACTTCTTTAACCATCTGTGCGCCCATGTTTTCAAACTTGTCTTCAAGTTCGATTTCTTTAGCAACAGATACACCATCTTTAGTGATAGTAGGTGAGCCGAAAGACTTGTCTAGAACAACGTTACGACCTTTAGGTCCTAAAGTAACTTTTACCGCGTTAGCAAGAATGTTAACGCCTGCAAGCATTTTGTTGCGAGCGTCATCAGAAAAACGTACTTCTTTAGCTGCCATGTTTAATTTCCTCTTAATTCTGTCTAATTGATTATGCTGTTATTCAACAACCGCTAGGATGTCGCCTTCGCTCATAATAAGCACTTCTTCGCCATCTAGTTTTTCGGTTTTAACACCATATCCATCATTAAAAATCACGACGTCGCCAATTTTAACGTCAAGTGCTTTTACTTCACCATTATCTAAAACACGACCATTACCCACTGCAACGATTTCGCCACGAGTTGATTTTTCGGCCGCAGAGCCAGTTAGCACGATGCCACCAGCAGATTTACTTTCTTGCTCTTGGCGTTTAACGATAACGCGATCGTGTAAAGGACGGATTGCCATTTTCAAATCTCCTGAAAATTCCAATTTTAAAGTTAAAGTTCCCGAACATCGGGGTTTGAGTTGCGGCTTTCACCTCAACTCGAATGAGTGTCTGCGAGCAAAGATGGGGATAGCCTTACTGACTTCAAGGGTTTATGTTAAAAAAAATCTATTTTTAAGAGGATTTTTGTGTTTTTTTGCTATTTTTATGGAAAGCGAAGGGATTCAGGCGATTACATGCGGTAAAGAGTTTTAATTAAATGGAAGCCAAATTGGGTCTTCACTGGGCCGTGAATGGTTAACGTCGCTTTCTTAAAAACAACGTTATCGAACGCCTTTACCATTTGTCCCGGTTTCACTTCTCCCAAATCCCCGCCTTTTTTAGCGGATGGACATAGGGAATGTTTTTTGGCGAGCTGTTGAAAATTGGCCCCTTTGGCAAGCTGGCGTTTTAATTCTTCGGCTTGTTGTTTGTCTTTGACCAATATATGGCATACACCTGCTTTCATTTTTTCATCCTTATATTCTCGCCAGTTGGGTGAAGCTCTGTCATTATAACCTGGATTTCGTTACTACATGAGTTGTTAATTAATGAAAAAGCTATTGTCTTTATCCTTTCAGGGGTTAGCCGCTATTTTACCCTTATCATTGACCCTATATTTTATTTATTGGTTTATGTCAGGTGCCGAAGCGCTATTGTTTCCCTATGTACCGCAAGAATACTATTTTCCCGGAATGGGCCTATTAACCGCTTGTATATTGATTTTACTGGCAGGTTTATTGGTCAATGTATTTTTTGTTAGCTGGATAGTGGCCACAGCAAACCGCCAAGTGGAAAAAATTCCACTCATTAAATCCGTCTACGGCGCCATACGAGATACTTTAACCGTATTCAAAATTAGCGATAAAGAAAATACAAAAGCAGTAGTCTCTGTAGAGATTAAGCCCGACATGCATTTAATTGGCTTTATTACGGCCGATCAGGTTGCAACTGAATTGTTTAAAGATGACGATAAAATTGGCGTGTATATCCCACTGAGTTATCAAATAGGGGGATATACACTCTATGTAAAAAGGGAGCAGATCAGCAAACTAGATATTGGAGTGGAAGAAGCCATGCGCATTGCTTTAACCGGCGGAGTAAAAGCCAAACAAAACTAAACTAGTCTTTACTCAAATAATGTCAGTACACTTAGTCACGTTTTGGTGGTGAATCGATTTTTGGTCGGTTCTCAACCTCATCTTTATCGACATACTCTCCTTCTATAATATCGCCATCTTGCTGATTACCACGATTTGAATAGGTGGTTTGTGTGTAACTGGTGTGAGAATAACTTTGCTGCCCTTGACCAGGCTGCCCTGCAACAACGTTAACGGAAATTTGCTTAAGTAAACTTTTGGCAATGAACGGACGCGTAATAGGTAGCGCCAATAAAAAACCTAATGCGTCGGTAATAAACCCGGGCGTTACCAATAAAATTCCTGCTACTACGAGTAATAAACCTTCAGCCATCTCTTGTCCTGGCATATTGCCAGACTGCATTTTTGACTGGGCTTGCATTAGGGTAGCGATTCCTTGCTGTCGCACAAAATAAGCACCGATAAAGGCAGTCACAACAACAATAGCGACTGTATTCCACCCACCAATTTGCTCGCCAACATTAATTAATAAAGCAATTTCGGCTATGGGTAAGATAGCGAACAAAATAAACAATTTACCAAACACGATAGACTCCTTGATTAAACATGTGATCTGGGGCCGTTTTGCAAATTAGCAAGAAACTTTTCCACTCGAGCAAGTATAAAATTCTATACAGTGCGAATAGATCAAATCTCTATCTTTTGAAATATATCTCTTATCATTAGGGTCAATTATGGCCAGAGTACAAAAGGTATATTAATGAGTTCACAATTTTGTATAGTATTAACAACTTGTCCGACAAAGAAACAAGCAGAAAAAATAGCAAGTGAGTTGGTAAACCTAAAGCTCGCTGCTTGTGTGCAGGTATCTCAGCCGATATCATCGTTCTACCATTGGGAAGAGGAAGTCGTTACTGACTCTGAAATGCACTTAATTATAAAAACCATGTCGAACAAAGTAGAGGATGCCTTTAAGTTAACGTTAAGTTTGCATCCCTATGATATTCCTCAATGGATAATTCTTGATAATGCGTCCGCCAGCGATGCATATTTAAATTGGATAAAAAGTAGCCTTAAATGAATTTTAGACGTCTTATATCGTTCACTGTATTTGTATTATTCTGTTCCACAAGTTGGGCGCAAAGCAATCTAGCGTTTGATGATCTGTTTGCAGATGAACCGCAATTTTTACCCGTTGAGCAAGCTTTTCAATTCGATTTCGATCAGAAAAGTGATCAACTGTATTTGCGTTTCACCATCGCAGAAGGGTACTACTTATACAAAAACCAATTTAAGACAGTCACAAAAAATGGCGAAATAAGCCAACCAATTTACCCTGAGGCCATTATCAAAGAAGATGAATTTTTCGATGAGCCCCAACCGGTGTTTTATGATCAAGTCGAGATTAACTACAAGGTACTGAACTCAGAAAAAGACGCAGTAGTGAAACTGCAATACCAAGGTTGTGCAGACGCAGGATTGTGTTACCCACCAACGGTTCAGGTGGTGTATTTAGATGAGGTACGAAACGCCACAACAGCCAATCAAGGGGCTCAAACTAAGCAACCTAACAACTCTAACCAAGGAGCGAATTCAACTCCAGTCTCGCAACAATTCGAGCTTGCCAACTTACTCAAAGGTGAGCAGTTACTTATCCTTAAGTTAGCTGCGTTTTTGCTGTTAGGTATAGGTTTAGCTTTTACGCCTTGCGTGTTTCCCATGTACCCCATTCTATCGAGTATTGTCATTGGTCAAGGTAAATCAATCCGCACTTCTAGGGCGTTTAGTTTGTCCTTTATGTTTGTTCAGGGCATGGCCATTACCTACTCAATATTAGGGTTAGTAATCGCATCTGCGGGTGCGCAATTTACTGCCTATTTGCAGAACCCTTATATTTTAGGGGGATTAATTGTCATTTTTGTCTGTCTAGCCTTAGTTATGTTTGGCGCTTACGAGCTGCAATTACCGTCTAAATGGCAAGAAAAATTAAACGGATTGAGTAATAAGCAAAAAAGTGGCAGTTTTATTGGTGCATTTATTATGGGCATCATTTCAGGTTTGGTGGCTTCACCTTGTACCACAGCACCACTAACGGGGATTTTATTGTACATTGCCGAACAAGGTGATCAACTTCTGGGCTTCTTTGCATTATATGCGTTAAGTATCGGCATGGGCATTCCACTGATCTTATTTGGCGTAACCGGAGGTAAATTGCTGCCCAAAGCAGGGAATTGGATGAACGTGGTAAAAGTCGCGTTCGGCTTTATGATGTTAGTGGTTGCGCTAACCTTCTTGGAGCGCTTAGTCAGTAACATTTGGATAGAATATGTTTGGTCTGCACTTGGTCTAACCGCTTTTACCTATTTTTATGTCATGAATATCAATAGTCCCACTTCCTTGTGGAAAGGAATACGCAGTTTAATTATATTTATTGGGCTAATAGGCTCAGCATTATATGGTTATCATCAGTACACCCAGTCACCGTCTGGGCTTCATTCTACTGCAAGTTCATCGGTCAACATCAGTGCCAGTGGTCATCCCAAGTTTATAGTGGTGAAGAACCTACAGGATTTTGAGGAAAAACTTAGTGCTGCCAATGCCCAGGGAAAAACCGTGATGGTGGATCTCTACGCCGACTGGTGTGTAGCCTGTAAAGAATTTGAAAAATACACCTTTCCAGATCCCCAAGTGGTGGATGCACTTGCAGATACAGTGTGGATGCAAATAGATCTTACCGACAACACGGATACGAATATTGAATTTCAAAACGCCTTTGATGTTTTGGGATTGCCCACCATTTTATTTTTTGACCAGCAGGGTAATGAATTGTCTTCTGCCAGAGTAACCGGGTTTATGAAAGCAAGCCCTTTTGCAAACCATGTGAATCAAGTATTTGATTAGCCGTTATACAGGCTGCTAAGCAAGCTTCGGTAGGAGTAGTGTAAGCTTCATTATAAGCCACTGGCTGGGCACAAATCATGAGCAGTCAAAGGTAGTCAAAGAACTTGTTTTCGACTAGCGGTTAGGGAAGCTGATAAATACCTAGCTCCCAGAGCAATTTCGCTTATAGCAACCAACTTTTAGCAATTAACGCGGCGGTTTGATCTTCTGGTACAGGCTTAGAATAAAAGTAACCTTGCAGATGATTACAACCATGTTGATTAAAGAAATCAATTTGTACTTGTTGTTCAATCCCTTCTGCAACGCAATACATCCCGAGGCTATCGGCCATCCGCAGAGTGGTTAATACTAACGCTTCGTTGCTCTTATTTTTGCCAATATCATCGACAAAACTTTTATCCACTTTAAGAACTTGGATGGGAAATTCTTTTAGATATTTTAGAGACGAATAACCTGTACCAAAATCATCTAGGGCAATAATAAAACCACGTTGACGCATTGAATCCATATAATGTAAGGCACGCTCATAGTCTCTCATTAGCGCACTTTCAGTAATTTCAAATCTTAAGCTAGACACAGGTAAACCGTATTGTTCTAATAGCAGTTCTATGTGGTCAATTGAGATTTGTCGCTCAAAGTGGCGTGCTGAGAGATTAACCGATAAATACACTTCCCGCCCTTTGCTCTGCCATTCACTTAGCACCGGCATGGCTCGCTCCAAAGCATCCCAAGTCATGTTTTCAATTAGCCCTAACTCTTCAGCAACAGGGATAAATTGATCAGGAGGTACCATGCCATTGGCATCTGGCCAACGCATCAATAATTCAAAGCCCCCCACTAACCCTGTTTTCGTATTGACTATGGGTTGGTAGTAATTGATAAAAGCTTTGCTTTGATGAGCTTTTTTAAGACGATTCTCCATTAACAAACGGTCTTTGGCTTTTTCATTCATATGTTGAGTGAAATATTGAAAGTTACTACGCCCTTGCTCTTTAGCGTGATACATAGCTAAATCCGCATTTCTTAATAACTCTTCCGGCGTATCGGCATCACCGGGATAAATAGCAATACCCACACTTGAAGATACGCTGACGGTTTGGTTGCCCAATTGTATAGGCGCTTCAAGGATATTAATTAGCTGCTCAGCCAAAATACTTAAACGATCTGGGTGCTTAACCTCTTCTACCATCACAACAAATTCATCGCCGCCTAAGCGCGCTACCGTATCGTCCTTTCTTAATAGATTGGTCAGTCGCTGAGCAACAACTTTAAGCAGTTCATCTCCGGCTTTATGCCCCAAGCTATCGTTTACCTGTTTAAAACGATCTAAATCGATAAAGAACACACCCATTTTAGATTTATGTCGAGCAGCATGATCAATACCATGCTTGATCCTATCTAATAGCAACGTACGATTAGGAAGATCGGTCAAACCATCGAAGTTAGCCAGTCGGCGTAGTTCACTTTCCGCTTCTTTTTGTTCGCTAATATCCGACATGATCATTAGATAATAATCGATTTCTCCTTGTGCTCGCATACTGGCAATAGACGTCATATTAATGAGCACATTTAACACTTTATCGTCTTTAATATTTAACTGCTCTTCACCTTTCCAATGCCCTGTGACCTTCAATTCAGATAGCTTTTTCCAGAATCGAGGGGGGTAGTCGGCATTCAATTTAAACAGACGCGTTAATTGGCGCATTAAATCGCCATCTTCATCTATGCCAAAAGCGTCACAAAAAGCGGTATTCACTGCCACGGGCACTAACTGAGTATTAAAAATCACTACCCAATCTCGGGTATGTTTAAAGGCTTCACCGAACAATCTAACCTTTTCTCGGTCGGCAACGGTTTCAGTCACATTGCTATAGGTACCAGCAACAACTCTTTCCATGCCAGTTTCATCGATAACCTCATTGCCAACATCACGATACCAAAGCCATTCACCTGTTCGAGAACGTAATCGGTAGGTTACGTCTAAACCATGACTGTTTTTGTTGATAAAGCCCTGCCAGTTAGACTTGAATACAGCTCTGTCTTCTTCATGAATAAGATCCATGTGTGCGTCAAAGCTCAATACATTATCATCAGACTTATAACCTAATTCTTCGGAAATTCTTGGAGCATAAAACTCCTTGGTATCCGAACGCCATTCCCAAACATTACTGTTACTGGCACTTAAGGCTAGGGTTAAGCGATTTTTACTCTGCAATGCTTGAGCATGAGCCGACATCACCTGTTTATTTTGTAAATCTCGTCTGTACCACCAAAACAGCACCATAGACACGAAAACAAAAATGTAGATGGTATATGCCGCTGGCGATAACCAAGGTGAATATTTTACAAAAATATGCACAGAAGCTGGAGGGCTTCTGACCCCAGTCATAGGGTCAAAAGAAATCGCGGAAAAAACATATTCACCAGGATCTAGTTTAGGAAAAGTGACTTGAGAATCCGTTGTTGCTGGATAGATATAGCTATCCGTTCCATCAAGTCTATATTGGTATTGGGTAGTATTTTGATGTTCAAAAGCAAGGGTAGAAAACTCTATGGTTAAACCAGCATCTTTATGATCGAGTAACACCACCCTTTTGTCCAAGTTTACTAAGGGCATATTAAGAGTACTGGAACTGAGTTTGATCGAGGTTATTTTGACTTCGGGCGGCACCGCGTCTTGTGTTTTAAAAGAGGCCGGATCAAAAATACTAAGGCCTTTTTGAGAGCCATAGACTAAACGTCCATCCTGTAAAACGATATGAGACAAACCATTGAATTCTTTTCCATCTAACCCCTCAGAAATTCCAAATTGTTGTAGATAAGGCCCTGCGGGATCGAATTTCAACAACCCCGCATGGGAGCTCATCCATATGGCACCATTTTCATCTTGGTTAATACCGTAAATCATATTACTTGGCAGTAAACTCTGCTTGTCGAAGCCATATTTCGGCGTATAAATTGTTGAATCTAAGCCAACCAAGCCCGCTCCAGGATAGGCAATCCACAGGGTTCCGTTATTATCTTCAACCACGCTCTCTGGGTATACTGGCTGCCCCATGTTAGCGCGTTCTAACTCATGTACACTTTGTAAACTATCGGTTTGCGTATTGTATGCCCACAATTTTTCCCTTTCAGCTATCCACAACAGAGCCTTGTAAGCCCGGCTAGCGCCTAAAAAGCCATATGACGCACTGGCATCAATTTGTTTATTCAGGGTCTCGACTTCGGACACCACGCCCGTAAGTGCATCATAGGTATAAAATTTTTCAAAATTACTAAACCAGTAGCGCCCATTATTATCTTTGGCAAAGCTACCTAACCTCGAACTTAAAAGTTGCGCCACCTTTGAATCAGAACTGTTCGCCAGCGCATAAGTTTTGGTCTTGGTATCAAAAGACCATAATCCCCCATCGGTATTTAACAATAAGGTGTTGTCACCAAAGGTTTCTATATCGCGTATTCTGGCGCGCTTAGTGCCGACAATATCTTCAGTAAACCAGTGACCGCGTAATTCATGTTCTTTAAGATGATAATAATTAAGACCGTTGCTTGTGCCTATCCACAAACCTTCATCATTAAATTGTGCAAAAGACTTTACACTATTACTACTTAACTGAATTTCATCATCTTTGTTTTGACCCACGTTTTCGAACTTCGTGCTTTGGGTCGACCAATACAGCGCACCATCAAATGGAGAGCCTAACCACAAGTTGCCTTTGCTATCCATTTCAACTGCGGTCACGCTATCTGATGATATGTAGAAGCGACTATCAGAGGGGTTTAGATAATCTTGCAGTTGCCCTGATGAAGGGTCAAAGCTAAACAACCCTCGTTCGGAACCAATATACAAACTTCCGTAGCTTGTCTCATAAACGTCTAAAATAGGAATAGTTAATGCGTGATCAATCAGGTTTAACCCATTGTTGGGGTTTAATGTAATGCAAAACAAACCTAACTTACTGCCAATCCAAACAACATTATCACTGGCTAAAAATAAGTTGTTAATTGGTTCGAGGTTGGCTTCATCGACTAAGGTTATTTGACGCTCTTTGCCGCTATCCAAGTTTACCTCGAATAATCCATCACTGCGCCCCAGTAATAATTTATCCGTCAAAAATAGCGCGGCATTGATTCTAAATTGAACGAGCTGCTGGTTTTTCGGTAATTGATACAATAACGAGGCTTTACCCAGATCAGGGCTAACAATATAAACACTTCGTTCAGTACTGACTATAATTTGGTTGTTCGCCAATTGGCTGATACTAGTGACACTATCCGACCAAGTACTATTGCCTTCAATAAAATCGTCAACTAGCTTGGTTTCGCCGGTTTTCGTCTCGATCTTAAAAAGACCGGAACGACCTGTACCTACCCAAATATTTTGGTTGTTATCCTCAAAAATAATTTCGATGGAAATGTCAGCCAGTTGCATTTCATTGCCGTCAAAATGTTCCACTCGATAACCATCAAATCGATTTAATCCAGCTTGAGTGGCTAGCCAAAGGAAGCCGCTGGAATCAATTAGTAAGTCATTAATTGTATCTTGCGACAACCCTTGTACGGTTGATAATTGTACAAATTTGGGTTCACTAATTAGTGGGTCTGCTGCAACATGCAATCCCCAGAGAATTGAAATACAAGCAATAAAAGCAGAACTAATCAACTGACATAAATTTCTTCCGCAACATGCAACGCTATTTTTAGAATTTTCAAGCAAAGTTGGTAACGCCCCAAGGTTGTACTAGTTTTAGCCAAACATGTTGAATAAATACACTAAAAAGCAAAACTTGATTATTACTCAATATAGCTTGCTAACCAACTATTTTATAACTTGACCTATACAACAGCGGAATTTGCGATTAATACCTGCTAACAAACGAAGCCAATATCAACGGGTGCCAAATATTTTATCTCCAGCATCTCCCAACCCTGGCAATATATAACCTCGGTGGTCTAACTTTTCATCAATTGCTGCCACATATATATCTACATCTGGATGTTTTTTAACAACCTCTGCAATGCCTTCTGGCGCGGCGACCAAAAATAAGCCTAGTATTTTTTTACATTGCTTCTGCTTCAATAGGTCTATGGTAGCGATTAAAGTGCCTCCAGTTGCCAACATGGGGTCAACAATTAACGCAGTACGCAAATCAACATCCTTAACCACTTTGTCAAAATACGCGACAGGCTCCAGTGTTTCTTCGTTGCGATATAATCCTACGACGCTTATTTTGGCATTGGGAATTAATTGCAAAACACCATCTAACATTCCTAATCCAGCCCGCAGAATTGGTACAACAGTGATCTTTTTGCCTTTAATTTTGGCCACTTCGATGGATTCGCCAGTCCAACCTGGAATACTTGCTTGCTCGGTTTGCAGATCCCGAGTCGCTTCATAGGTCAAAAGGTTGCCAACTTCACTCGCGAGTTCTCGAAAATCTTTACTACTAATACCCTTCGCTCGCATCAAGCCAATTTTGTGTAAAATTAATGGGTGTTTAATTTCGTGGACTGCCATAATTCATCCTTTAATCTAGTTCTACTGTTTGCACATAATGTATGAGTTCAGGATAGAACGCCAAAAAATCTTGTTCTATCTGAGCATGGTATAAATTCATGAATTGATACCCTTCCTGAGCGAATTCAATTCGCCTATTTAATCGTTTCTCAATTTGTTGATAAGCGCCTAAACAACTTTTTCGTTCATTATAATTTTGTAACCACTGATGCTTTAACAAACCCGCACGCACAGAAGCAAAATGTTGACTATGCTTAGACGGCTCTTCTTTCAATTGTTGGTAAAATGCAGACAAGACCACTTGCTGGGGTTGGACTGTAAAACTTGGCCAGTGCAGTGAAAGTAAGTGATCAAAGTAAATATCAATCATAACCCCTGACATACGGCGTAAATTAGCAGAAAACTGCTTTCGAAGTGATTTAACAACAGGGTGATTATCGGTATATGAATCAATTTTCCTGTGTAAGCGAATGCCGTGCTGTAAAGAAGTGGGTAGATGATCTAAATTGCTTCCTTTTACAAAATCTCCTAAAAAGTTACCCAACAGGCTCGTTTGTGAAACATGCGCTAGGTGGATATGGGCTAAATAATTCAAAAACCTTACCTTTTGAGCTATAACTTAGAAAAGATGCAGTAAACTTCGCTGATAAGACCAGTATTTTGCTGCTAATTGGGCACTATTCTCTATAATTACTCTAGACAACTTTTAATTGACCAATTTTCGTTCGATTCTTATTTGACTTTGAACAAATTTACGTTAAGAGTATCACTACAATGAAATTTAAAAGAAGATAGCGACAAATTCGTGAAATTTTTATTATTAAACGGTCCAAACCTCAATATGTTGGGAAAGCGTGAACCCGGCATATATGGGTCGAAGACGTTACAAGATATTGTAGATGAATTAACAATACTAGCAAATCAGGAAAGCATTGAGCTAGTGCATTTGCAATCAAATGCTGAACATGAATTGATAGACACAATTCACAATGCCATGGGGAATGTCGATTTTATTATTATAAATCCTGGAGCATTTACCCATACAAGCGTTGCGATTAGAGACGCGCTATTGAGTGTGAGTATACCCTTTATAGAAGTGCATTTATCAAATGTGCACGCGCGCGAAGAATTTAGAAAACACTCCTACTTATCAGATGTTGCCCAAGGGGTAATTTGTGGATTGGGAGATTACGGTTATAAAGCTGCATTAATTGCTGCCAAAGGCCATTGCCAAAATTAATTTAATGAGTAACTAAAGAGAGCTTAAATGGATATTCGTAAAATAAAGAAATTGATAGAACTAGTAGAAGAGTCAGGTATTTCTGAACTTGAAATTACCGAAGGTGAAGAGTCAGTACGTATTCATCGGGCGAGTGCTTCTTCACAAGCGCCTATACAGTATGCTCCAGCACCTGCTCCAGTAGCCGCTGCTCCAGCCGCAGCTCCTGCCACTCCTGCAGCAAGTCCTGAAATATCAGGTCATGTTGTGAAATCGCCTATGGTCGGTACCTTTTATCGCTCAGCTTCACCTACTTCACCTGCATTTGTTGAAGTGGGTCAAAAAGTGAATGTTGGTGACACATTATGTATTGTTGAAGCAATGAAAATGATGAACCAAATAGAAGCCGATAAAACAGGTGTTATAAAACAAATATTGGTAGAAAACCAAGAACCTGTTGAATTTGATCAACCCATGTTCGTAATCGAATAAGCGAGCGAATTGCCATGCTTGATAAAGTCTTAATTGCGAACCGGGGTGAAATAGCACTTCGTATTCTGCGTGCATGTAAGGAGATGGGGATCAAAACCGTCGCTGTACATTCCACTGCAGATAAGGATCTGAAACACGTTTTGCTTGCAGATGAATCTATCTGTATAGGTAAAGCTTCAGCCACAGAAAGCTATTTAAATATCCCCCGAATCATTGCCGCCGCTGAAGTATCTAATTCAGTTGCTATCCACCCAGGATACGGTTTTTTAGCTGAAAATGCAGAGTTTGCAGAAGCAGTTGAAAAAAGTGGTTTTATTTTCATTGGTCCAAAAGCAGAAACCATTACTTTGATGGGCGACAAGGTCTCGGCCATTAAGTCCATGAAAGAAGCAGGAGTGCCTTGTGTACCTGGTTCTGATGGTCCTCTTAATGACGATCCAGAACGCAACAAAAGTATCGCCAAACGCATTGGTTACCCAATTATCGTTAAAGCCGCTGGTGGCGGTGGTGGTAGAGGAATGCGCGTGGTGCGTGAAGAGTCAGAGCTAATTGAAGCTATTTCAATGACTCAGGCCGAAGCAGGAGCAGCCTTTGGTAATGCGACTGTGTACATGGAAAAATTCTTAGAAAATCCACGTCACGTTGAAATTCAAGTACTCTCCGACGGTCAAGGTAACGCGGTTCATTTAGGTGAACGTGATTGCTCAATGCAACGACGCCATCAAAAAGTCGTTGAAGAAGCACCAGCACCAGGAATTAATTCAGAAACCCGTGAACGAATCGGTGAGCGCTGCCGTAGAGCCTGTATTGAAATCGGCTATCGTGGTGCGGGAACCTTTGAATTCCTTTATGAAAACGGTGATTTTTATTTCATTGAAATGAATACCCGTATTCAGGTTGAGCACCCAGTAACAGAAATGATTACCGGCGTGGACTTGATCAAAGAGCAACTTCGTATTGCCGCTGGTCAACCTTTATCCATCGAACAAAAAGATGTGCAAATTCGCGGTCATGCTATTGAATGTCGAATTAATGCAGAAGATCCTGAGACCTTTATGCCTAGCCCTGGCAAAATTGATATGTTCCATTCACCAGGTGGTTTTGGTATTCGCTGGGAATCTCACATCTATGCAGGTTACAGTGTCCCACCTCATTACGACTCTATGATTGGCAAGTTGATTGCCTATGGAGAAAATCGTGATGTGGCTATAGCCAGAATGCGTCATGCCCTAGATGAACTTGTTGTGGATGGAATTAAAACTAACATCTCTTTACAACAAAGCATTATGGCAGATGAAAACTTCTTTAACGGTGGCACAAATATCCACTATCTAGAGAAAAAGCTGAAACTCTGATTGTAGTTTATGCTTCTCAGGGTCTACCTAGTGAAAATTAGGTAGGCTCTGATTATTATTTACCGGCTCTATCACCTCATTCGTTGTAGCCATACTCCACTCCCTCACGAATTAGTCTTATACTTTTTCATTTTTATAATATTAAGCTTGAGCTAGTTACATCTGCTGTAGTAAATTTTCATTACTATTCCCATTCAAACGGTATTTTTGTGTCTCTCAAACTGAGTCTATTATGGCTAATTGCAATCCTTATTAACTTCCCTTGTTTTGCGCAAATTGATACATCGATGGATGAAGATTATATTAAAAAACCACGCTGGGAAGCCGGTATTATAGGCGCAGGCTTCAGCACGCCGGAATACCCTGGAGCAGCTGACAATCATAACAATGGTTTTGTATTACCTTTTTTCATCTACCGTGGTGACATTATCAGAGTAGGAGAAAACAGTGTTATTCGTGCAGTGGCAGTAGAAAAAAGCTGGTTGGAAATAGACTTGTCTTTAGATGCCGCATTTAGCGCAGACTCTAGCGATGATTCAGTACGAGCAGGCATGCCAGATCTCGATTTTGTGTTTGAAGTAGGGCCACAAATTCGTGTTAAACTGTTCGAAAGCGGTAAAAAAGCAACCGGTATCCAACAAATTCAATTTAAACTACAAAGCCGTGGAGTATTCTCCACTGACTTTTCATCTATTACCCACCGTGGATATGTACTAAACCCAGAATTAACCTACCAATATATTGGTGCATTGCAATCAGAAGATCGCTTTCGAATCAGCATATCGCCCATTTGGGGAACAGAAAAATTACACGATTATTTTTATCAAGTCGATGCTCAATTCGCCACGGCACAACGACCTGAATATGATGCAAAACCGGGCTATCTAGGAGTCTCACTATCTGGCGGTTACATGTTCAATGTAACCCCAACAGTTCGCATGTTTATGAGTGCATCTTATCGTTTACAAAATAACGCCGCCAATATCCATAGCCCCCTGCTCGTAGATAACAACAATTATGCGTTTGGCGCAGGAATCGTTTGGCAGATTAGAAAAAGCACTGAATACCAAAACTAAACGTCATACATTTGCTCGCCAATATCGATTTTTAGAAGCCTATTATAAAACTTTGATTTACATCAATGTTTTGAATCTTTTTGGTTGAGCCAGATCAATATCATAAAAATTCAATTCGGTAAGCTTTCTCCATCAAATTTAAACACATTATTTCGATGGAGAAACACATGAAAAAACTCGCAGTTTATCTAGCAGTCGCAGTCGCACTTGGTGCAACGAATGCACAAGCCTACACAACCGGTGATATGATCATACGTGCTGGTGTAACAACCGTTGCCCCAGACGAATCTAGCAGCAATGTTTTTATCGGCGGAGCGGATGTTGGAGTAGGTGTAAACGTTGATAATAACTCTCAATTAGGCTTAAATTTTGCGTACTTCCTATCTCCTAATTGGGCAATTGAAGTATTAGCAGCAACCCCTTTTGAGCACGATATTGGTTTAAATACCGTTGGTGCTTTAGGTTCCACTAAACACTTACCCCCTACTGTTTCAGCTAATTATCACTTTTTAGACGGTGATAGTGCCTTTCAACCTTATGTAGGTTTGGGCATCAACTACACTATTTTCTTCAGTGAAGATTTCACTGCTGCCAATCAAGAAGCAGGCTTTAGTGACCTAGAATTAGACGACTCTGTTGGTTTGTCTGCGCAAATTGGTTTTGACTATATGTTGGATGACAATTGGTTTGTTAACGCTTCTGCTCGCTATATCGATATCAGTACTGAAGCGACATTTACCAATGATGGTACTGCAGGCACAGTAGATGTGGATATTGACCCCTTTGTTTATTCACTCACCGTAGGTTATAAATTCTAAACCTGTTCAATACGCATGAAAGGGGCACGCTAGTGCCCCTTTTTATTGGAGCTTGAAAACATCGATATTAAAAATTCGGTGTTAAGGCTAATTTAAGGTAAAGCTTCTATCCTTATAGGGACAATCAATATGCAAATTTCGATGGAATTACTTTATTATCGATTTGCTACCCCGTTGCAGTTTATGAATAAGAACCAACTATTATGCGTATATTATTAGTAGAGGACGACCTTGCTTTATCTGAAGCCCTAAGCAAATCATTGCGCAAGCAAAGTTATGCCGTAAACTGTGTATTTAATGGCAAAGACGCCATAGCCGCGCTAGAGATAGATGATTGTAATTTATTGATTTTAGACCTTGGCTTGCCTGATATGGACGGATTAACCTTACTCGATAAAATCCGCAAACAAAAAAATACGATACCAACATTGATTCTAACTGCGCGGGACTCCACCTCGGATAAAATCCAAGGTTTGGACAAAGGCGCTGATGACTATTTGCCTAAGCCTTTTGAGATGTCTGAGTTATTGGCACGTTTGCGCGTAATGGAAAGACGGTTAGGCACCTCTCAACAATCTTTAGTAAGCTGCGGTCCGGTTAGCCTTGATATTACCCACCACTTACTGCTTATTAATAATCAGCAAGTAGAAACCTCTCGTCGCGAATTTACCTTGCTTAAGTCATTGATGGAAAACCTAGGGCGTATTCAATCCAAACAACAACTGGAATCCAAGCTTTATGAATGGGGTGATGAGGTGGCGAGCAATACAATTGAAGTGCATATCCATAACTTACGTAAAAAATTACCAAAGGAGTTTATTAAAACCGTTCGTGGTGTAGGCTACAGTATTAATCAACGATCCTACTGACTAAATGGATTCAATTCGCAAATATCTGACCCTACTTCTTATCAGTGCTATTGCGCTGATTAGCTTTATGGCTGCTTTGCAAGGATATCGCTCAGGTATGCAAATGTCGTCAGAGTTGTTCGATGCTGAATTAAAAACCCTTGCCCAAAGTATTACTAACTTACCCAATCAAATAAGCCATGCCATTGGCGCTTCCAATGAAGACTTGGCCATTCAAAGTTGGTCAGACAATGAACTAGTTTTACGCACCAGTAACGTCCCTTTGACTGCTATAGCTCCCTTTGAAGTGGGTTATTCTGACCAGAATTTTAATGCTCAACGATGGCGGGTATATGCCAGTTTCAATCAGCAAACTTCTTTATGGGTTTTTGTCGCTCAACCATTAAAAACCAGATTTGAGCTAACTGAGGAAATGATGATTTCGGCGATGACCCCATTTTTTCTAGCCATCCCGGTGTTAGCCCTTGCAATATTCCTTCTCGTTACCTACGGTTTGGCACCGCTACGAGAACTCACGACTCAGTTATCAAAACGTCGAGAAAATGATTTTTCCAACATTGCGCTGTCGCGAACACCTGCAGAATTACTGCCCACGGTGAGTACCCTAAATAGCTTACTGAGCCGCTTAAATTCAGCATTTGAGCGAGAAAAACAATTCGCCAGCCATGCCGCCCATGAACTAAGAACACCACTTAGCGTAATGAAAATAAATTTACATAATTTACAACAGAGTCAGAGCGCTGAACACGAGGAAGTTGAGCAATTACAACAAGATACAGATAGAATGATTCACGTAGTTAACCAAATTTTACTACTCAGTCGCACCAACCCTGAAATCATCTCTGCTAACTTTGATATTTGTGACCCCTTCAAAATTGCTCAAAAAGTGATATCCGATATCTATGTGAATATTGATAAGAAAAACCAAAATATTGAACTTAATGGTGAATCCTGTGAATTTAGAGGCAATGAGTTTGCTGTATATACTTTGCTACAAAACCTGATTAGTAATGCCAATAAATACACGCCAGAAAATAGTGATATACGCATAAACATAAGCCTCAAGGATAAATGTCTAAGCATTCTTGTTGAAGATTCAGGAACGGGAATTCCCGAACACGAACAAATAAAGTCTACAGCGCGCTTTTATCGCGGTCAGAATCATCAAAAAAGTAAAATTGAAGGGAGTGGGCTAGGACTATCCATAGTCGAGCAAATAGTCGCTATGCACAATGGCAAACTCAAACTAGGTAAATCAGACTTAGGTGGTTTAAGTGTGCTTGTTGAGCTCAATTCTGCATGAGTAAAGTGCGCCGTCATGAGCTTAAAAACATCATGCAAAAATTCATGATGTTAGTGTTACTTACCTTGTCGTTTAACGCCATTGCAATCGACGAAATTACTATTACCATTCGAAATCACCTATTTTACCCACCTGAAATTGATATTCCTGAGCACAAAAAAGTCAAAATTAACTTTATCAATCAAGATGACACCCCTGAAGAGATTGATAGTTTTGACCTCAATCGGGAAAAAGTTGTGTTTGCTAATAGCCGTTCGAGTATCTTTGTCGGTCCTCTAGAAGCGGGGAGATATCGCTACTTTGGAGAGTATCACCCGAATACGGCAATAGGCTTCGTGAATGTCGTGTCCACTGAGGAGCATCAAGATGCTAAGTAATACAGTGGTGCTGATTTTAAAAGATGCTTTACCAATATTTTGGTCAATAGCCATCCTAATTGTATTGATACCGAAGTGGCAGCACTGGCTGTATTTTGGCATTGTGAGTGGCATTATTGTTTGTTTACTTGTGTTCAATAACATCGGAATTATCTCTCAATACGCTGATGGTTTGGGGTTTGAGTTTCTAAAGATCCTGTTACTTATCATTGCTTACCTCATTGCTGTGGCCTTTTTCGTGAATAATCAGCTCAGGTACAGTTTATTAGCTGGGCTTTTGGCAGCGCTTTTCATCATTTGTATTATTATTCTAAATGCCAGTAATCTACTCCTGTTCTATGTCAGTTTCTGGCGTCTCAACGAACAGACTCATTCGCTATTTTTAGGTTTAATTTTAGGTATCGGTATCTGCACAAGCATCGCTACCTTGCTGGTATTGCTATTAAAACCCCTGCAAAAAGTCAAAGTAGCCCGTTACCTATTTTTAGTATTTATTGTTGGTCAGTTTTCCCACATTGCCTACTTGTTACAACAAACAGACTTAGTCACTTCACAACAAATTTGGAATAGCAAACAATTCATTTCAGATGAAAATGAAATAGGTCAGTTTCTTGCCACATTAATAGGTTATGAGTCATCTCCCACAGGACTATATATTTTGATCTACTTAATCGCGTTAATAACGCCAAATTTGCTAAGACTTTTTATCAATTCAATGAGAAAAGGGAATAAGGAGTCAATGAAATGAGGCTTTTCAGTTTTTTGAGTTTACTCGCATCCCTAATATATGAGCCACTAGCTTTCGCCGATGAAGGTTCAGTAGACAAAGTTTACCACCCCTACGTTTTACCCAATGAGCGCGAAGTGGAATGGCGATTTGCCTCTCGCCAGAATGATGATGGTAATCTACTTACCCAACGTTTGGCATTTGGAAAAGCGGTTTCAGAACATGTGATGTTAGAGTTTTATTTAGTCGGAGCCAGAGATGAATACGATGACTTTGATTTAGCATCATATGAAGTAGAAGCACGCTGGATGCTAACAGAGCAAGGTCAATATTGGGCTGACTGGGGTGCACTGTTTGAAATTGAGAAAGCCCATCACCGAGATCTTTGGGAAGCAACATCTGGTATCTTGATTGAAAAGGAGTTTGGCCAAACCAGTTTAACCACCAACTTTTTACTCGCCTATACATGGGGAAATGATAGAGATAGCGAATCCGAAAGCGAGATCATCCCTCAATTCAGACTAAAATATAGATACCGCTGGCACCCCTGGCTGCAACCTTCAGTAGAAATATATACGGGAGAAGACTTCGTTGGAATTGGTCCTGCATTTATGGGGATCCAGCGCTACCAAGGTCAAAAGCAATTAAAATGGGAATTGGGTTTTATTTCTGGTTTGAATGGCGATAGTAAAGATCATACTTTGCGCTTTGTTCTCGAGTACGAATTTTAATCTTGGTACTGTAAATTCGATTCACCAAGGCGAAAAACGTCCCTATTCATTGAGCTTAAGGTTCCCTTAAGGTTGATAACTTACCCTATAGCCATTGTTGTTTAGAGTAAGTATTTTATGCGTCTTTTCTTGTTCACTTTGGTTCTACTTCTACCTTTTCAATCCAGTGCTTTACCTGCACCTGACTTTCAATTGCAAGACATTAAATTAAGTGATTACAGCGGCAAAGTAGTCTATCTAGACTTCTGGGCCTCATGGTGTAAGCCCTGCCGAAAATCGTTTCCATGGATGAATGAAATGACCCGTAAATACGAGTCTGAAGGATTGGTCGTTTTAGCTGTAAATTTGGATAAGGATGCTAAGTTAGCACAAAAATTTTTAAGCAAATACCCAGCTCAATTTCACATTGCGTTCGATCCCCACGGCAGTTTAGCCAGCCAATATAAAATTCCCGGTATGCCAACAAGCTACTTAATCAACAGACAAGGGGAACTGGTGGTCGCTCACAAAGGATTTCATATAGATAAATCCGCAACTTATGAACAAGAAATTGTCGCGCTATTAAAACAATAGGAGAACCTAGAAATGAAACGAAAATATACGATTTTTATTGCCATGATGGCAGTACTGCAACTCGCAGGTTGTGCAAATTTAGGTGTCCAACCTTGGGAGCGTGATTTACTCGCAAAGGATGAAATGGCCCTTGATTCAGAAGGTGTCGATATTGGCTTAGATGATCACATTTACTTTAGTAAAGAAGCGACCAGTGGTGGCCGTTCATTTGCAGGCGGAGGTTGTGGATGCAACTAAAACAAAATAACAACGTCAGTGCTATTCTCGCCGCAGCTTCGTGTGCTTTGTTAGGTGCGCCTGTGCAAGCACAAGACAGAGGTGATGAATGGCAGTTTGATACAGCCATCTTGTATTACGGCGAAACAGATCGGGTCCAATTAGTTGAGGGAGTATTTAATGCCAATAAAGACTTCGGTGATGAACACTACTTTAATGGTAAATTGGTCATCGATACACTCACTGGCGCTTCTGCCTCAGGCGCGGTTGCGCAGTCTGGAGTGCAAACATTCACACGCCCTTCCGGCAACGATTCATATACTGTAGAAGGTGGCGAAACACCACTAGATGACACATTTAGAGATACCCGTGTGCAAGCTAGTGGACAGTGGACTCAGCCTTTAGCTGAAAATTACCGTATCAGCGCTGGTTTACAAGCTTCCAAAGAATATGATTATTTATCTATTGTCGGTAATGGCTCTTTAGATATGGACTTAAATCAGAAAAACACCACCCTATCGGCGGGTGTATCCTATGCGTTTGATAGCATAGATCCTGTAGGTGGGCGTCCAGTTGATTTTTCCAGCATGGTCATTGATAACGGACAATTCGATAGTACTGAAGCCTATCAACAAGCGTTTGATGCGACGCGATCACAAGGTAGTGAACAAAAAGACACCATAGATTTGCTGTTTGGTGTCACCCAAGTAATTAATCGCCGGATGTTAATGCAATTTAACTATAGTTTGTCGATGTCTGATGGTTATCACAATGACCCGTACAAAGTACTCAGCATAGTTGACCAACAAGGTTTGACCCAAGACATAGTGCATGAATCTCGCCCCACAGAAAGAACCAAGCACAGTGTGTATTGGCAAACTAAATATGCTCTTGATCAAGGTGTAATGGACTTTTCCTATCGGTTTGCTACGGATGATTGGGAAATAGACTCCCATACAATTGACACGCGTTTTCGATATAACCTATCGGAAACCAGCTATATCCAGCCACACATTCGTTACTATCAACAGAATGAGGCGGAATTTTACAACCCCTTTTTATCCCAAGGAACACCTCTTCCTGAACATGCCAGCGCAGACTACCGACTCGGGAAAATGACCGCTATTACCCTAGGATTGAAGTACGGCATGCAGTTAGAAAACGGTAACGAACTGGCATTTCGTTTGGAATATTATCAGCAAACCCCAGAGAATGCCGGATTCGAGCAACCTGGGACATTAGCTGATGAAGACTTATATCCAGCTTTAAAAGCGGTCATTGCGCAGGTAAGCTACAGTTTTTAGCCGCTTGTTGAGATCGACAAGAAATGCATAACACTAAACTGCCTTTCACGATAGAAAAGCGAGGCGACCATATTTGTGGTCGCTTTTCTGCGATGGCCAGTCCTTGTGAAATATTAGTGGACAGTACGGATACAAACCTAGCTAAAAAACTCACTAAAATGGCTTACACCGAAACCAAACGCATCGAAAACAAATATAGTCGTTATCAGAATAACAATCTGATGTTCCAGATAAACCAAAGTAACAATCGGCCTGTTGCAATTGATGCAGAAACGGCAAAACTACTGACGTTTGCAGATACCTGTTATCAAATTAGTGATGGATTATTTGATATCACTTCAGGCGTATTAAGAAAGGTTTGGAAATTTGATGGTTCCGATAACCTCCCGAAACAAGAACAAGTGACAGCATTGCTACCCTTTTTAGGTTGGCAACGTGTTAAATACACCTCAGAGTCAATTACCTTACCAGTCGGTTTCGAATTGGACTTCGGCGGTATTGGCAAAGAATACGCTGTAGATTGCGTCGCCAAAACTTGCCAGAAAATCGCAACACAGGTATCCGTTTTAGTTAATTTCGGTGGGGATATACAAGTTACTCAAGCCCGCAAAGATCATCCCTATTGGCAAGTAGGAATTGAGGATCCGAGCAATACTTCGGGAGGCATAGCCATGGTGAATATTGCCAGTGGAGGACTGGCAACAAGTGGCGATGCGAATCGGTACCTACTTAAAAATGGGGTACGCTATGGTCATGTTTTGAATCCTAAAACCGGTTACCCTATCCAACAGGCACCACGATCGGTAACAGTTGCAGCGCAACAATGTATTCAAAGTGGGTTACTCGCCACATTGGCACTATTGCAAGGCCAAAATGCCGAGCATTTTCTGCAGCAACAAAACTGCAAACACTGGTGTTTTTGGTAACCTCTTTTTTGTCCCCAACCTATTTACTCCTTCAAAAATTAATGCGATTCTAAAATGCTGCTTTGCATAGTAGAAAGGAGAAGCCGAAGGGATTGAAAATTAGGCTTGAATTGGCTGTATACCGAACAGCCAATTCAAGCCAGCGAAGGAGCATGCTTTCATGTCAAATATTCCAAGTTCTTTACTTGACCACCAACGACGTTTTTTAACGGAATTGATCCCACAAATATCAACAGATAATCGTTTTATGGGGTTAGCCCTATCTGGATCTGCTGCTGAAAATAAAGTCGATAGATTCAGTGATCTTGATTTAGTCATTGCTGTTGTACCATCTCAAGTTGAGCAGGTAATGCTGCAACGTGAGGCAATAGCAGCAAATCTGGGTACACTAGTCGCTTGTGCGACAGGAGAACATGTAGGGGAACCCAGATTATTAATTTGTCTATTCGATACAGTCGAGCCTTTACACGTAGATTTGAAGTTTGTGTCCATTGAAGACGCCCATCAGCGAGTAGATAACCCGTTAATATTATGGGAAATTGATAATTGCTTAAGCCATATATATGAGCAGGGCGAAGGGCATTACCCCATCCATTCTCCCCAATGGTTTGAAGACCGGTTTTGGATATGGATGCACTATGGCGTAACGAAAGTAGCCCGCGGCGAACTCTACGAAGCCTTAGATTTTGTTTCCTTTATACGACAAACAGTAATTGGTCCCTTAGGAATGTATAACAGCGGGTTTGAACCCAATGGTCTTCGTAAAATTGAATTCAAGCTACCCAAATTATCTCAAAAGTTAGTCAAAACAGTGGCGCAAAATGACAAAGAATCGTTGTTTGTTGCGCTGGAAACCTTAGCCGAAATCTATATTTCACTCAGGCAAGCACACATCGAGCAACTTGAATTAAAAGATGCCGCTCAGCAATTGGCAATGACATACCTGCACAAAGAGGCTTCAACTAAAAAATTGCGCTCCGAGTTAAAAAAGTAACACATAGGTTATAAGGTAAATTTAAGGCAATTCAATGGATTGCCTTTTCATTCAAACCTCTAGTAAAGTAGCCTAGGTAAGTGGTCACTGCCAGTTTTAGGTAATGAGAGTCGTTTACAGTTAATACATCAGAAAATTTAATAGGATAATAGAATGACAATTGGTGCAATTTTACCATTGAGTGTTAGGGGCAGTTACGATGTAGATGACTTAGGTAGAACTGAAATCCTATTTAAAACCCTAGATGCGTTCTGCGAACCCGGTTTATTCTCTAAGTTTTTGATTGTGACTCCGCCAGACGAAGTACAAATAGTCAGGGAAAAAGTGCAGCGTTGGGCGCAGTTTAATCCGGTTGTGATGTCTGAAGAAGATCTTGTCCCTGAATTGGCTAAACATCAGCATATGCGCGGTTGGCGGAAACAACAAGTTGTCAAAATTGCTGCACATACACAATTCACTGATGAATTTTACATTACCTTTGACGCCGACGTAATTTGTTTAAAACCTCTGTCCATAGAAAAGCTGATTGATCAGGGTAAAGCGCTGCTGCAATACGAACCTCGAAGTTTTCATCCAAAATGGTGGAAGTCATCGGCGCGCCTTTTAAAAATGTCGGCAAATGTGGGCGACACATCCAAAGGAATGCATGTTACACCGGCAATACTGTCGACTAAATTGGCAAGCCAGTTAACCGAAGAATTAAGTGCCCTTTGGAAAAAAGATTGGGTAAAAGCGTTGTGTTCGTTACATAACCCTAAAGACCCCAGAAACTGGCGGATATCACGCTTTCTGATGCTTAAATGGACAGAGTATTCACTGTATTATTTGTGCGCGATGAAAAAAAATAATCTAGATAAGTTCCATATCACCGCAGGAAGTCAAAGCCACCCACAATTATTGCTGATCCATGATTCTCATCCCTACGAAACGTGGGATACGGCCAAAAGCTTTTCATCAGACTGCCCAGGGCTTTTCTGTGTAGTGGGTAGTAAGTCACGACTGGAGCCCAGTGAGGTATGGCAGCGGATTAGCCCATTTGTACCATCGAAACAAGATTAGCGAATAAGAATGGCATACCAAAGGCGTTAAAAAGACAATAAAAAAGGCAATCATTAGATTGCCTTTTTTGAGTTCTCTATCAATTCGTTAGAAAAATCTAACGATAAATTGAATTAGATAACTTGAATGTTCTCAGCTTGAGGACCTTTTTGGCCTTGGCCGATAGTGAATTCAACTTTTTGACCTTCTTTAAGAGTCTTGAAGCCGTCACCAACGATTGAACGGAAATGAGCGAAAACATCAGGGCCGCCTTGCTGCTCGATGAAACCAAAACCTTTATCTTCATTGAACCACTTAACAGTTCCTACTACTTTATCAGACATATTATATCTTCCTGTAAAAATTAAATTGGGTGCCATAATTGGCAGGTTTAGCATAAAAAGAGACCGAACTTAAAAACGACAGGACGAAGAACAACGATATAACAACGAACATGTAGATCTTTAACGAGGTTTTCTTAGCTAGGGGCAGCATACCCTACTCTGAGATTCTGTCAAATTAAATCTGTTAATTAATTCAATAAAATCTGTTATTTAATTTATTATTGTACATTTTTAGTACAACAATATTAGTGTTATTGATTGGTGTTTCCGCACTAATATTGTTGAAAATACACTCAATTTCAATCTGTTATTTTCAACTCAATAAGAGCAGTTTATCATTAAACTCGCGATTCTTATGGTAAGCGAGCATTAACCGTATCCAAATCAGATTGGGTTGGGTAAAATGTTTATCAACAAACATTTTTTAACAAAAATAGATGATAAGTAGACTTAAATGAAAAAAATAATACTGATCCTCACCACAACGTTGTTTTTAACCTTACATGCGGATGCTAAAGAAGAATCAAGCAAGGAGGTAAAGCAAATTCCCGAAGCGCAAATGAGTGTTACTGAGCACAAAGGAAAATTTAACGGCACTACGGTTAAATACAAAGTAAGCGCAGGAGACAGTCACTTACTAGACGCAAAAGGTAAACCTAAAGCCAGCATATTCCATATCGCTTACACACGAACAGATGTAAAGAACGCCGAATCTAGACCTTTATTATTTGTATTCAATGGCGGCCCTGGTTCATCATCAGTGTGGATGCATATGGGGTTATTCGGACCCAAACGAGTGGTGTTGCCAAGTGATGCTGAACCCATGGGTGCGGCGCCATTCAATTTGAAAGATAATCCGTTAAGTCTGTTGGATATTGCAGATCTAGTCTTTATTGACCCCGTTGGCACCGGATTTTCCAAACCCCTTGGCGAGTATGAAGGTAAAGCGTTCTGGGGAGTTAAAGAAGATGCGGAAATACTGTCTGAATTTGTGCGAGTGTATATCACTGAAAATAACCGCTGGAATTCTCCTAAGTTTTTAGCGGGTGAAAGTTATGGCACCACCCGTGCTGGTGCAATGGTTAAAGAATTACAAGAAGGTTGGGGGTCCATTGATCTAAACGGAATTTTGTTGATTTCATCTATCATTGATTTTCAAACTGGAGACTTCACTGAAGGCAATGATTTACCCTATGTTACATTCTTGCCTACCTATGCTGCTACAGCTTGGTATCACAACAAAGTACCGAATAAATCACAGTGGAATAACTTGCAGGAGTTTTTAGCCGATACGCGTGATTTTGCCCTAAATGAATACGCATCGGTTTTATTGAAAGGCGCATTAGCTAAGCCTGAAGAAGTAAAAAATGTAGTTAACAAGCTGCATACTTATACCGGCTTAAAAAAACAATATATTGAACAATCTAAACTGCGGATTAGCGAATTTTTATTCATGAAGGAGCTCATGCGAGATGAAGGAAAGGCCATTGGTCGGTTAGACAGCCGTTATTTAGGTGAAGAGGCCAACATCGTAGCGGGCTACTTTGAAGCTGACCCGTCGTCTTATGCTATAGACGGGGCATATACAGCGGCCATACAGCATTACTTTGCCAATGATATTAACGTGAAACGGTCTGAGCAATACCACATTTTAAGTGGTGAAGTTTTCATGAGTTGGAATTGGTTGTACGAGAAGTCAGCACGCAGCCAAGGCTTTATGAACGTTACACCATTCATATCAAAAGGAATGCGTCAGAATAAAGATTTTAGAGTATTTGTGGCCAATGGTTATTACGATTTAGCTACGCCATTTTTCGCTACTGAACATTCTATGAATCACCACGGCATAGATCTTAGTCGTGTTACGATGAAATATTATGAAGCTGGCCACATGATGTATATTCATGAGCCCTCCTTTAAAGCTTTAGTTAAGGATATGAGAGCCTTTATTCTTCCGTAAAAGATGGCGTTGCGTGGCTTTCAGTAGAAACGTTAGAGCTGTAAAAGTGGTATTTTTTGCTTAACTCTACATACCTTTCAGAGGTTAAGTATGCTGTTAAACCTTGATCAAATTTAACTTGAATCTCAGGGTTGCGAAAGCCAACGCGATACATATTAGGCGAGAAAAGCTGATGAATGACCACCGGTTGTTGATTGGCTTTTTTTATGATTGTGCGACTTAAGTGATTGAATATATTAACATCTAGCACAATCGCTTGAGTCTTTTTACTAAATAATAGTTTTAGTTGACGCCCCTGATCAGGTATTTCTCTGTAGGCGGGATTAATAGAAGTCATTTTGGTAAAATCAGCCCCCAAGAGTTTGTAAGCAGATTGAAATCCAACAGTCGATATCTCAGACATGTCTGCAACACTATCGAGTTGGATATTGGATGAAGCTAAAGTCACAACCACATTCTGATATTGAATATAGGCATTCGAAAGATATAGTTGTTTAGCCTTACGCTTACTGCTCAAAGTGGCTACCGCATCAATATTGTTCATATTAAAAATGTCATATGATCGGCCGTAAGGTATCTGAACAAATTGAACTTCATAGCCAATGGTTTGCATAACATCGCGCAATAACTCAACCTCAAAGCCAGCTTTGGCGTTGTTCATCACATAAGGCGGCTTGTCCCAGCCAATGGCAACAAATAGGCTTTGTTGCGCCTGAACAAAATTTGGCACTATCAAATTTATCAGACAAAACAGCGCAATAAATAGGTTATTGTTTATCATGAAAAAACGTTGATTCCAAAATAGTTAAAAAAATAATAAGCCGATCTTTTCTGAACTTGATACTATTGTAAATTGACTTTTTAGGAAACCCAGATGCCTTGGATTCAACTAATAATCGACACACATGCAGAAAATGCAGAGCAGATAGGTAATATGTTATCGGCCAATGGAGCCCAAGCTGTAACTTTTACTGATGCTAAAGATACCCCTATGTATGAACCTAAGCCAGGGGAAGTTATGCTTTGGCCTGACACCCAAGTGGTTGGCTTGTACGATGCGGAATTCGATATGCAGCGCGTTGTATCCAAACTTGAAAAATCGAAGATTCTAGGCAAAGGGTTCGCCCATAAATTAGATCAACTGGAAGATAAAGATTGGGAACGGGAGTGGATGGATAACTTCCATCCAATTCAATTTGGAAAGCGACTGTGGATCTGTCCTAGTTGGCGAGACATCCCTGATCCTTCGGCAGTCAACGTGATGTTGGATCCCGGTTTGGCCTTTGGTACAGGTACTCACCCCACAACATCTCTTTGTTTGCGTTGGTTAGACGCTCTCAGTTTAGACAATAAAAGCGTTGTCGATTTTGGTTGCGGCTCGGGTATTCTGGGCATTGCGGCGTTAAAATTAGGGGCCGAATCTGTGGTCGGGATTGACATCGATCCTCAAGCACTGTTAGCCAGTATGGATAACGCTGGCAGAAATGATGTCGCTGATAAAATTAGCGTATTCTTACCTAAAGACCAGCCTGATTTACAAGCAGATATTGTTTTAGCCAATATTCTAGCCGGTCCGTTAAGGGAGTTGCGCTCCGTTATAACAGACTATTGTAAACCAGGTGGGTTACTCGTTTTATCCGGCATTTTGGCTAATCAAGCTGAAGAAATAGATCAACTTTATGCTGAAGATTTTGAGATGGAACCCATCGCAATTGAAGGAGATTGGGCAAGGGTGTCAGGTAAAAAAATGAATCGTTAAAATCCTTCTTAAGGGTTGTTTAATTTTGACAGACAAGCTCGTTTTTTAATTTAATTTGAAACTTCATAGCAGTATTTAACCATCTTGGTTTGACATAAAGCGCAAATTCAAATTTTTTTTAAAAATAAAAACAGACCAATTAGTCCATTTGGAAAATTTGTAACAAAACTTCACCGATTGATATGAAATAACATAAGGTTTTGTTTAACAAATAATATTTCTTTAAATCAGCAGATTAAAAAACAACCCAAAGACTGGTCAGGCCATGGAAACCCTTGTCTGTCAAGATATTGAAAGCAAATAAATTACACTTTTGTTTAAAAATTAGCCTTTTCAAAACGGTCAAAAAACCGTAACATAGCGCCCGTTTTGACTAGCCGAACATTTAATGTTCAATATAAGGGCCTACTAACTCATGCAGATTGGTCAGTACGAATTAGACAATAATCTCATGTTAGCACCTATGGCAGGTGTAACAGATAGACCCTTCAGACAAATGTGTAAACGTTTGGGTGCTGGGCTTGTGGTGTCAGAAATGCTGTCTTCTAATCCGAAAGTTTGGAACACAGACAAATCAAAGCAGCGGATGGATCATACGGGTGAATCTGGTATTCGTTCCGTACAGATAGCCGGTGCAGATCCACAGCTTATGGCTCAAGCAGCACAATTAAATGTTAGTACTGGCGCTCAAATTATTGATATCAATATGGGGTGCCCTGCTAAGAAAGTGAATAAGAAGATGGCTGGGTCTGCGTTATTGCAATACCCAAAACTGGTTGAAGAGATTGTTCAAGCAGTGGTAAATGCTGTCGATGTACCCGTTACATTAAAAATTAGAACGGGTTGGAACCAAGATAATCGGAACGGTGTAGAAATCGCGAAGATTGCCGAAAACAATGGTATCCAATCTTTGGCAGTGCATGGACGTACAAGAGCCTGTATGTATAAAGGCAATGCAGAGTTCGAAACGATTGCCAAAATCAAGCAATCGGTATCGATTCCTGTTGTTGCAAATGGTGATATCAGCAGTGCGTTGAAAGCCAAAGAAGTGCTGGATATGACTAACGCTGATGCATTGATGATAGGTCGCGGTGCCCAAGGTAACCCTTGGATATTTCGCGAAATATTACATTACCTGAACACCGGCGCAGAGCTTCCCGCGCCAACTATTGATGAAGTTCGTAGCGTTATGCTTGAACACGTCAGTAATGTTCACCAATTTTATGGTGACTTTATGGGAGCCAGAATAGCCCGCAAGCATGTGGGGTGGTATTTAGCAGATCACGACAAGGAACGCGTATTTCGAGCTAAATTCAATTTAATCGAAGATGCTCAAGAGCAACTCGACCAATTGAATACGTATTTTGAAAAACTGGCAGAGTGTCATTCAATGTCACCTGCTGCTTAATTTTTTATCAACTAAAGAGCACGATGTTTATGTTCGATCAAAATGTGACTTCACCTTTCACTACTACAGTGACAACTCCATCTCAAACTCAAGCGCAAAAGCCTTTGAGAGACTCCGTTAAACAAGCTGTTAATAAATATTTGAGACAGTTAGATAACACTGACGTTGAAAATGTTTATGAATTAGTTTTAGCTGAGGTGGAAGCGCCTTTATTGGAAGAAATAATGACTTTCACTCGCGGTAACCAAACTCGCGCAGCTATCATGATGGGTATCAACCGTGGTACGCTTCGTAAAAAGTTAAAGCAATACGGAATGAACTAATGATCGGGGTTTCCCACGTTATGGTTCTAGTAACAATTTAATCTAAAGAGCACCTCATGGTGCTCTTTTTGTTTTCGCCATACCTGACTATTTGGTCAATTTAATCTTCACACAATCAAGAGTAAAAGAATGACATCTGCTAAACCCATCCGCCGCGCACTATTAAGTGTTTCAGATAAATCAGGCATAGTTGAATTTGCCACCTCTCTAGTTGAACAAGGAGTTGAGCTACTTTCCACTGGTGGCACTGCCAAACTGCTTGCTGAAGCCGGTCTTAATGTAACTGAAGTATCTGATTACACTGGTCATCCAGAAATTATGGCCGGTAGGGTTAAAACATTACACCCAAAAGTTCACGGCGGTATTTTAGCCCGTCGCGGCATCGATGAAGCTGTGATGCAAGAAAATGACATTCAAGCTATTGACCTAGTAGTTGTCAATCTATATCCATTCGCTGCAACCGTAGCTAACGACGACTGCTCTTTAGAAGACGCCATCGAGAACATCGATATCGGCGGCCCAACAATGGTTCGCGCTGCAGCAAAAAATCACAAAGATGTGACCATAGTCGTGAATGCTAAAGATTATCAGCGGGTTCTGTCTGAAATGGCAGAAAATGAAGGCTCATTAACCTATAAAACCCGTTTTGACCTAGCCATTGCAGCTTTCGAGCACACCGCAGAATATGACGGCATGATCGCCAACTATTTTGGCGCGCGCCTAGACTCCGAATCTTGCGATGAAGATTGTGGTCACCAACACAGCGAATACCCGCGGACTTTCAATATTCAACTGAGCAAAAAACAAGATCTTCGCTATGGTGAGAACAGCCATCAATCGGCTGCGTTTTATGTGGAAAATCAGATTCAAGAAGCATCCGTTGCCACGGCTAAGCAATTACAGGGCAAAGAGTTATCATTTAACAACATTGCTGATACGGATTCAGCTTTAGAATGCGTAAAAGAATTTTCAGAACCCGCTTGTGTGATAGTGAAACATGCCAACCCATGTGGAGTCGCCTTAGGTGATGACTTGTATACCGCTTATGACCGAGCGTACAAAACCGACCCTACTTCTGCATTTGGCGGTATCATAGCGTTTAACCGTGAGTTGGATGCCAAAACCGCTCAAGCTATTGTTGATCGTCAATTCGTGGAGGTGATTATTGCCCCAGTGGTAAGCAAAGAAGCCATTGAAATTGTCGCAACCAAGAAAAACGTGCGTTTATTGGAGTGCGGCGATTGGACTGGTCAATTAACTGATGGTTATGATTTTAAACGCGTCAATGGTGGCTTATTAGTGCAGGAGCGCGACTTTGGAATGGTTGAAGAGCAAGACCTGACCGTTGTAAGTAAACGCCAACCAACTCCAGAGCAACTAAAAGACCTCATGTTTACCTGGAAAGTGGCCAAATATGTTAAATCTAACGCGATTGTTTATTGCAAAGACAGTATGACAATTGGTGTGGGCGCGGGACAAATGAGTCGCGTTTATTCAGCTAAAATAGCAGGCATCAAAGCTGCAGATGAAAACCTCGAAGTAAAAGGTTCAGTAATGGCTTCAGATGCGTTCTTCCCATTTAGAGACGGTATCGATGCGGCCGCGGCGGCTGGCATAGTAGCGGTCATCCAGCCAGGCGGTTCAATGCGTGATAATGAAGTTATTGCCGCGGCAGACGAACACGATATAGCCATGGTGTTTACCGGCATGCGTCATTTTAAACACTAAGTTTCCATAATTTCTCGAAGATAAAAATCCGGCCGCTGCCGGATTTTTTATGCCTATTTAAAACACATGGCCTAAAGACCAGGCTACAAAACGCTACCCTGTAGGCGGGTGCTTTAGCCCCGTGAATGCAATCTGAATCCCTCTTTAAATTCCATGGCCTAAAGACCAGGCTACAACCGCTACCCTGTAGGCGGGTGCTTTAGCCCCGCGAATACAATTTGAATCCCACATTAAGACCCATGGCCTAAAGACCATGCTACAAAACGCTATCCTGTAGGCGGGTGCTTTATTTGAATCCCACATTAAGACCCATGGCCTAAAGACCAGGCTACAACCGCTACCCTGTAGGCGGGTGCTTTAGCCCCGTAAATGCAATTTGAATCCCACATTAAGACCCATGGCCTAAAGACCATGCTACAACCGCTACCCTGTAGGCGGGTGCTTTAGCCCCGTAAATGCAATTTGAATCCCACATTAAGACCCATGGCCTAAAGACCATGCTACAACCGCTACCCTGTAGACGGGTGCTTTAGCCCCGTAAATGCAATTTGAATCCCACATTAAGACCCATGGCCTAAAGACCAGGCTTCAACCGCTACCCTGTAGGCGGGTGCTTTAGCCCCGTAAATTGTCAACGGTATTCCAAAACTGACCCACTAAACTGCTAAATTCGGTAAAGTAAAATTGACCCACCCTTAGCGGTTTTAGTTTAATTAGTCTCTGTGATTACAGGAACGATCCCTGCTGTTTTCTT
>NZ_BAAGTF010000020.1:30206-154077 GCF_054782055.1 Aliiglaciecola aliphaticivorans | reverse complement strand
AAATATCGCTTGCCATTGTTCTTTCGTTCGACGCTCTCTGCGCATAATGTCTCCGACTGATCATCAAAAACGACATTGTGCGGTGCTAAATATGAACTGACGAGATGGTCTTTGCTAGACGCTCACTAATAATCCGCTTCAACAAAGAGTTATTAAACCAACCAAGCTATAAGTCACAGCTTCAGAAGTATAAGTTAATTTCACTCAAGCCTTTGTGGGTGTAGCTATGCCCCAAACCTAGGCTATTTAGAGTTAATTGGAACAATGGATATGCATGCCAGTTAAATTGACAGGAGAGCGATAGAATGGACGAGGTGAAGTTGATAATCTGCTTTTATGCTAATATTGAAGCAATAAAAAACCCGGTATTAAACCGGGTTTTCTTGATGCTTTTTAAGCAATCTTAGCTTTTACGTCTGCGAGCTGCACCAGCAAGACCTAGAAGACCTAGACTCAAAACGGCTAAGCTTGAAGGCTCAGGAATTTGGAATGAAATTGAACCGTCATGGTTACCATTCAAAGTATAAGTGCCATCGAAGTTGTTAGTAACGGCTACATCGTTAGGGTCAGTGTTGAAGTCTACGAATGAGAAGATGTCGACCATGTCACCTAGTAAATCACTCATTGAACCATCTGCAAAATTAAACACGTCACCCGCTGCAACGCCGTTTACTGTACCAGCGCCAACAGAAGAAACCATAGTTTTCAAAGAAGGACCACCAAGACTTTGAACAATTGATACGAAATCAAGAGTAAATAACTCTACGAATTCAGATGTGTCAGCGAATCCAGGTTCAAAATAAAAGAACGTAATATCACCAGAAGTGTAGTTAGTCGCTAAAGATGGACCAAGAGAACCAGATAATTCGAATTGGAAAGTTAAACCCCAATCACCGTAGTCGTTGTCACTTTCTGGACCAAAGCTATTAGGTAAGAAACCTTCAACAGCATTGAATGCGATTGCAGAGCTTGCAGCAGGACCACTTGTAAAACCACCCGTAGTCACGATTGCGTCACCATCACTAGGACCATTTGCATCAGCGTCAGTAACTAAAGTTTCTGATTGATAGTTATAAGTAGCTTGCTCTAACCAACCTGTAGTTGTTGCGCCAGCAGCTTGATTTCTAAAGTTGTCACCAAAGTCAGCGCCAACATCGATAAAAAATTGATCAGCCATAGCAACAGAAGAACTTGTTGCTAAGATTATTCCTGCTAATAAGGATTTAGTTTTCATGTCTATTCTCCAGCTTAAAGTAATTTATAAGTTTTAGGTTGCAAAGTTGCTAAGTGTTTCACAAGCTTTCCATGATTAATATAATGCACATAGCGGGCCAACTTTTAAGTTACTGTTTTTATTGATTATTTTAATTTCAGCTATTTAATCCTGTTAAAAAAACTGACACTTTAATTACCCCTAGCCTTTTGTTTATTGGTTAGCACTGAGAGAATTTTCATAATGAACACGAAAACTTTGATTACTAGGTTCAATATCGAACGCTTTTTTACTCGTTTCAATGGCTCGTTGGATCTGACCATCTTTTAACAATGCAACCCCGAGAGTATCTAACAACTTCGGATTCTCTGGGCGCAATGCAACAGCTTTTTCCGCGTAAGCAACTGCTTTGCTACTGTCACCTACTTCTGAGTACAACCAACCGAGGTTATTTAAAGCAATAATATTCTCGGGCAAAAACTTTATGATCATTTCATAATGCTCAATGGCTTTTTCAGGATCCGAATCCATATAGGTTTCAGCTAAGCGCCCTCTCACATTAAAATCATTGGGTCGCTTATCTAAGTGAGCTTCAAGAAAATCGATTGCTGACTGAGAATTTTCTAAATTTGCTTTAGCTTTCGCTATCAAAATTGCAAACCTGCCATCCAAGCTAGCATTATAAGACTCCTCTAATAGAGGTAAGGATTCTTTAATTTTACCGTCTGCAAAAAGTATTTGGCCATTAATGCCTTTCACTGTCACCATCGACTTAATTTGTTCTGGCAGGCTATTCATCAACCTTTTGGCGACTAAAACGTTACCGTTCATTAAACTATAGTGTATTTCCATTACTTTTAATTCAGGATCATCTTGATGATACCCTAATGCTCGTTTGACGGTATCTAATGCACCGGTGAAATCTCTCAGGCCGTCATTAATATAGATTGCACCCGTCCATGGATCTCGTCTTTTAGGCTCAAGTTGCTGCCAAGTAGTGTAAACATTAATTGCATCCGCTGGTTTGTTGAGGGCTAAATAACTGTCAGCTTGTGCCTTCCAATAGAAAAGAGGCATATCCTTAGCGGGCTCTATTTCCTCTAAAATGGTTAGTGCTTTTTGTGGTTCAACATTAAATACCAGTGCACGAGCATAATTAAGCTGCTTCATTAAGTCATCAGGCTGTTTTTCATACATGGACTTAATCAAGTCCAGTGCTTGAGCTTTTTCTTCTTTGCCTTGTCGAGATGCTTCGATGAAGTAATCAAATGAGCCTTGTACATACTCAGGATTGCTCTCTGCGGCTGTTTTAAGCAGTGTGAGAGCTTTATCCTCGTTTCCGTTTTGTTTAGCCAACTCAGCCAAAAACTTCAAAGATGAGGGATTATTTGGGGCAATTTTAAGGATTTCATTGTGGGTTTGTTCGGCCAATGTATTTTGTTCTGATAACTCATAAATTTCTGCCAACAAATTGTGGGCTACAACTTGTTCAGGTGCATATGCAATCCAATCTTTGGCAACGTCGATAGCCTTATCATAACTTCTTTCACTCACGTAAGCTTGTGCCAATACCAATCTAGCAGATTCCAATTCGGGAGATAACTCTATGGCAGCTTTCAAATTATCTATACCTGTATCATCTTTTAAGGATAATTTTAAAATTCCTAGACGAGTTAACTCTTCCGCATTAGTTGGATCAGTTTTTTTAGCCAATTCCAACATTTGTTGTGCTTTTGAATCATCGCCACTTTTAATTAAATCAAAGCCTGCCTGGGTAAATAATGTCACGTCATTTAAGTCATAACTACCCATACCTCCAAGGGTTTGGGCCGCATCAGTGCTATAACCTAGACGAAGTTGAATCTCAGCAAAAAGCCTTTTTGCTGGGTGTGATTGAGGAAGTCCCCCTTGCACTGCGGCTAAATGGTTATGAGCTTGTTCCAACTTCTGCAGGTTATAAGAAGATACACCTGCGATAAGACGAGAAGTAGGCGAGTTAGAACCAGAAGAAATTGCTTGCTCCATCGACGTTTTTGCTGCTGAGTAGTCTTTATTATGGAATTGTACGATGCCTATGAACTCATTAAGTTTAGGGTTATCAGGCAGCTTTTTAAGCAAATCGACAGTAAGTGATTCAGCTTTATCATATTGCTCATCTCTCAATAAAGCATCAATTAGTAAGAAGTTTCCTTGGGCATCACCCGGCTTTTGCGCAACGTATTCTGTAAAATCTTTAATAGCAGTTGCATAATCTTGTTGCTGCATACTCAGTTGCCCTTGCAACAACACCGCTTCCATAAACTTAGGATCGTCAGCCAACAACTCTTCAAGAATAATTAATGCATCTGTCACTTCACCATCGTTTAATGCGTGGTGAGCTCTTCCTAACCGGCTGTATGAAGAGTCAGGATAAAGTTCTGTGGCTCGCTTGATAGCTAATTTAGCGCGAGAAACTTCATTTTTACGGAATAAAGCCAAACCTTTATACATCTGAGCAATGGCTTCTGTTTCACTTGTCAGTCCGGTTAAACGCTCTACCTCTTGGATGATTTCATCATCTCGATGTAAGAAATTAAGTGTCCCCAAATAAAGCGGTAAAACTTCGTTTTTAAAATAGCCGCCTTCGAAGGCTATTTTAAGTTCCTTTTCCGCAGATTCAGCGTTACCACGCTGAAAATACACCGAGCCTAATAAAAATCGTGCACGCAAGTTTTTTGGATCCGATGACAGAGCGTTTTTTAGGACGATTACGGCACTTTCAGTGTCATTTTGTAAAATCGCTTTTTCTGCTTCATCGATGTATTCGGAAGGTGTTTTTTGACTACACCCCATCATTACCAGAACAACAAGCAATACTCCGTATTTTTTAATTGAACACATATGTTTCTCTTTAACGTTGGTATGAAATTTAATAAACAAGAAGACCCTTAAAAGGGTCAAACTATGATGATGTTAGCATTGAAATAGCTCAACAACTAGGCAATTAACCCACTAGAATCTATTAGTACTTTGGTATTTAAATGGGTTTTATCAAGACCTTTAAATTGCTTATGATTAACTAATACAACCACGATATTTGCCTGCTCTAACGCTGAATCAATGGGTAGCAATTCTATATCTGCAGCAACCAGTTTTTCGGGTAAGGCTTTTATATTAGGCTCAACAGCAAGCACCTTACCTAAGCCCATTTGCGCTAATTTAAGGGTAATGTCTAGTGCAGGGCTTTCACGCAGATCATCAATATCGGGTTTAAACGCTAATCCCAGACATGCGATAACCGGCCGTTTAAATTCGTCAGCAGCTTTTTTTATTTTATCAATGACAAATCCCGGTTTACCGTCATTCACTTCCCTAGCGGTGCGGATCATTCTGGCAGTTTTCGGGGCTGAATCTACGATAAACCATGGGTCAACAGCTATACAGTGTCCACCGACACCTGGCCCTGGCGTTAAGATATTTACCCTTGGATGGCGGTTCGCTAAAGCGATTAGGTCCCAGACATTAATGTGCAACTCGTCGCATATCATCGACAGCTCGTTAGCAAATGCAATATTCACATCGCGGAAGCTGTTTTCAGTGAGCTTTGCCATTTCCGCCGTCCGAGCAGTGGTTTTTAAACAATTACCACGCACAAAAATATCGTAAAGCTCAATGGCTTTATCACTACATTCAGCAGACATCCCGCCGATAATGCGGTCATTTGATACCAGTTCTTCTAATACTCGTCCTGGCAATACTCGTTCTGGACAATGTGCAACAAACATATCCGGCTCTTGACTACTATGCCCAGGAAAGTGCAAATCTGGACGTAATGCCTGTAACCAAGCTGTCAGCTTTTCTGTTGCCCCCACCGGTGATGTTGACTCTAAAACGATTAAATTGCCTTTTTCTAACACAGGAGCAATGGCATTAGCGGCTTTTTCAATAAAACTTAAATCAGGTTTTTTACCTTCTTTAAAGGGGGTAGGTACGGCTATCATAAAAGCGTCAGCGGGTTCAGGTGTAAGAGAAGCTCGAAGTTTCCCCATGGTCACAGCTGCTTGAACAACCATATCTAAGTCTGGCTCCACAATATGAACCTTACCTTGATTAATTGTATCAACGGCTTTTTCAGAAACATCTATACCAATGACTTCGACACCACGAGAAGCTATTACCGCGGCGGTGGGCAAACCAATATAACCCAAACCAATAACTGAAACTTTAGCAAATGCCATGTTTATCCCTTAGTTATTTATTATTAAATTCGCTATTCTTTGACATGCTTTCCCATCTCCGTATGGATTATGGGCAAAAGACATGGCCTGATACGCTTTTTCATCATTTAATAGCGAAAACGCATTTTCAACTATTTTGTTGTAATCTGTTCCAACCAATTTAACTGTTCCAGCTTCTACGGCTTCAGGCCTTTCGGTTGTGTTACGCATTACCAAAACCGGTTTGCCAATGGATGGAGCTTCTTCTTGTACTCCTCCAGAATCGGTAAGAATAATGTGTGCTCGACTCATTAGGTAAACAAAAGGAAGATAATCTTGAGGGTCGATTAAAAATACATCTGGCGTGTTGGCAAGTAAACGATTGACGGGTTCTTGTACATTTGGATTTAAATGCACCGGATAAAGAACTTGAACATCTTCTTGTTCAGCCAGGGTTTTTAGCGCTCTACAAATATTTTCAAAACCATCACCAAAGCTCTCACGTCGATGTCCGGTAACCAATATAAGCTTTTTGGTTGGATCTAAGAATTCGAAACGGCTGGCTAGTTCACGGTTTAAAGAGTCATCAGTGGTAATTTTACTTTCGACTTGAATCAACGCATCGATAACCGTATTCCCTGTCACAAAAACAGAATCCGAAGATATATTCTCTGCCAACAAATTAGCTTCAGCTTTTGGAGTAGGAGCAAAATGCAATTTTGTGAGTGCCCCAGTCAACTTGCGGTTAATTTCTTCAGGCCAAGGGCTATAAATATCCCCGGTCCGAAGCCCAGCTTCTACATGACCTACTGGTATACGTTGATAAAACGCCGCTAACGAGGCGGCAAAGGTGGTTGTGGTATCACCATGAACTAAAATAAGGTCGGGTTTAGCTTGACTAAACACATCCCGTAATCCCAACAATGCTCTGGTGGTAATATCATAGAGATCCTGCCCTGGCTGCATTAAATCTAAATCAAAATCAGGGGTAAGTTCAAAAAGTGATAATACTTGATCAAGCATTTGTCGGTGTTGCGCTGTAACACAAACAGAAACATTTAATTCACTGTGCTTTTTAAGTTCAATTGCCAACGGCGCCATTTTAATAGCTTCGGGACGAGTCCCAAACACCAGCATGATATTTTGATATTTCATAATGACTCTTTAGTAATAGGAGAGAATTAAACTTTGGTTTCAACGAATCCGCACAATGCTCCAAAGGTTTCAAATATATCTGCACTTATTTCATCATCATCTACTTCAACACCAAAGGTATCTTCAATAGACGTTAACACTGTTACCACAGCCATCGAATCAAATTCAGGAATTGCTCCCAGTAGAGGTGTATCCTCATCAAATTCAACATCACTAGATAATTGTAAAACATCAATTAAAATTTCTTTCACAGACGCGGCTGTATTCATACTCTCAGTACCTGTATTATTGTATTTTTTAGATAGATCGTACATAAACTTCTATCATCCGTTGATGTATTGTTCCATTATTTAAAGTAATAAGAAATAGTTGCAACCCATAAACAAGAGATTAGTATTAAAAATGGTAACGTTTTTTGATGAGTTAGTATCTGAATCCGCGAAGCAATATGCTCAAAAGTCTGCTTTAATTTTCAAACAAACGAAAATGTCATACGAAGAACTTGAAAGCAATATTTTAAAATTAGCCTCAGGTCTCCAATGCATTGGCGTTAAACGCCATGATCGCGTTGCAGTTTTCTTACCTAAATTACCTGAAACTATTATTAGTCTATTCGCCATAAGTCGAGCAAATGGCGTGTTCGTGCCAGTAAACTCGGTTTTGAAAGGCCCCCAGGTACGACACATCTTAAACGACTGCGACGTGAAAGTTTTAATGACTAGCAGTGATAGGCTCAAATCCCTAGAGCCAGTATTATCAAACTGCCCTGCCCTGCAACGAGTGATTCTAACTGACAAGCTACCCAACTTTAGTATTGAAGGGATAGAATTCTGCCTATTTTCGGATTTAGAAACTAAGCCATTAACGCATGTGCATCGCACTGACAATGATATGGCTGCAATCTTGTATACCTCGGGAAGTACCGGCAGACCTAAAGGAGTTGTATTGTCGCACCGAAATATTGTTGTAGGTGCAATTAGCGTCGCCGAGTATGTTGAGAATGATCAATCAGATGTACTTTTAGCGCTGCTACCTTTGAGTTTTGATTATGGATTAAGCCAGATTACTACCGGCTTTTTGCGTGGCGCAACCGTAGTGTTAATGGACTACTTTTTGGCGGGTGATGTAGTCAAAGCAATGGCCCAACACAAAGTCACCGGACTAGCTGCTGTGCCCCCACTTTGGCAACAATTAATGAAAGCGAAATGGACAACAGAAGCAACTGAAAATTTGCGTTACTTCACTAATTCTGGTGGCGCTATGCCACAAGTAACCTTAAATGTTATTCGTGCTACATTTCCCCAAGCTAAACCATATTTAATGTACGGTTTAACCGAAGCATTTCGCAGTACCTATTTGGATCCTGCCTTAGTCGATGAAAAAATTGGCTCAATGGGCAAAGCCATTCCTAATGCTGAAGTCATGGTTGTGCGTGAAGATGGCACTGAATGTGATGTTGATGAACCAGGTGAATTGGTGCACCGAGGCCCCCATGTTAGTCTAGGATATTGGAATGATCCGGCCAAAACTGCAGAACGATTCAAACCCGTGCCTGCTCAGTTAAACGGGTTAGTATTGCAAGAAATGGCTGTTTGGTCGGGAGACACTGTTAAGCGAGACGCTGAAGGTTTCCTATATTTTGTCGGCCGTAAAGATGAAATGATTAAAACCTCAGGCTATCGAGTGAGTCCAATGGAAGTTGAAGAGGCCTGCTATCAAGGATGTAGCGATATTGCTGAGGCTATCGCCAGCGGCGTAAAAGATACAGAATTAGGCCAAGCCATTACACTGCTGCTTGTGCTTAAAGAAAACGTAGAGCGTTCCGAAAAAGAGATTTTAGCTATGTGTAAAAAATCCATGCCTAACTTTATGCATCCTAAATATGTCGAATTCAGAAGCTCCCTTCCACGCAATCCCAATGGGAAGGTTGACCGCAGTTTGCTCACTAAAGAAGTAAAGGAAAAGTACGAAAATGTCTAAGCCAGTTCCTGTACACGCCCCCATGGATCAATTCGACACTAAAGATCAGCACATTTTAGTGGGTGGAAAGAATCTTGACACTATAGAGGCAATACTCGATAAATCAGTGTTTTACGCCTACGATAAAAAAGTTGTAAAAGCACAAATTGACAAATTTAATCAAGCAATTCCCGATGCCATTAAATTGCATTATGCGATTAAAGCCAATCCCTACCCGCCATTAGTGAATGCCATGTGTGAATGGGTTGAAGGGTTTGACGTTGCATCACAAAAAGAAATGCTAATTGCTCTGCAGTCTGGAATGCCTGTTAGAGACATTAGCTTTGCAGGCCCAGCAAAACAAGAAGCTGAAATTAAATCCGCTATCTGTGCAGGAGTTACATTGCATGTGGAATCAGAGCTAGAGCTTTCACGAGCCATTGAGATAGGTCAGCAAGTTGGAATATTGCCTATTATCGCCTTCCGAGTGAATCCTGCTTTTGAATTAAAAGCATCAGGTATGAAAATGGGAGGTGGTCCGAAGCAATTCGGCATTGACGAAGAGCGTCTGTTTGAATTATTGCCCACATTAGATTACAGCAAAATACAATTTCGCGGCTTCCACATATTTTGGGGCTCTCAAAACCTCAAGCAAGATGCCATTATCGACGCGCACAACAATACGTTTGAATTGGCACAGCGCCTACTTGATGTAACACCCGTTGATGTTGAAACGGTGAATTTGGGTGGTGGCTTCGGTATCCCCTACTTTCCGGGGGAAACAAGGTTAGAACTAGCGTCAATAGGTGATAATCTCGCTGCGCTTTTATCTAAATACCCAAGCCTGGCAAGACTGGAACTGATCATAGAATTAGGCCGCTTTATTGTTGCTGAAGCGGGAATTTACGTGAGTAAAATCACTGATAAAAAGGTCTCACGGGGCCACACCTACCTAATGACCAATGGTGGCCTCCATCATCATCTTTCTAATTCAGGTAATTTTGGTCAAGTAATCCGCAAAAACTATCCAGTCGCAATAGGTAACAAAATGAACCTAGGTAAGGGCACAGAGGCCGTTACCGCCGTTGGCCCTTTGTGTACACCACTGGACACTTTAGCCGATAAAATGATGTTAACCGATCCACAAATAGGCGATTGGTTGGTAGTGTTTCAATCTGGCGCTTATGGACCAACAGCAAGCCCTCAAGACTTCCTTGGACACCCCCATGTAGTCGAAATATTACTTTAAAAACTAATGAACATCATTACATTAGACGTTAGAAAATACGTCATTGCTACAATTTCATTAGTATTTATTGGAACCGTAGCCGCAATTTTATTGCTGCAAACAGACTATGGGAAAGAATTGACGATAAAAGGACGTCAGTATGTGCAGATCAATTTGCATAAAAATTGGGGGGTTAGGCTAAAGATATTACAAAGTGTAGACTTGCTGCTAAATCTCATTCCAAAACCTTCTCTTCTTCCCTATGATAAAGCAGGATCTGCGGTCGGTTTCGATAACAATAAAGCGATTGATTCTCACAGTATTAAGGCAATGTCGCTTTTAGCCTCTCATTTTTATCCGGTGCAGAATGTTGAAGAGCTGCGTGCCGCAATGCTGAAGGCACAAAAAGGAGACGTCATTCTATTGGCCCCTGGCCAATATTCCATTCCCAAACGTCTTGAGGTTAGACACCATGGTACTAGCAATAAGCCAATACGCTTGTTAAGCCGTGTACCTGGTAGCAGCATTTTAAACATTCGAAATACAGAAGGGATTTACTTAGACAAAAGTAATTGGCAGATCGAAAATATTGTATTTAAAGGAGCCTGTAGGGAACAACGATATTGTGAACACGCAATTCATATGTATGGTAACGCTGACCAAACAAAATTAATTAACAATCAATTTATCGACTTTAACGCCGCTTTAAAAGCCAATGGTAATTATCAACACTCACCTGCAACATTTGCCGATAACGTTTTGGTTCAGCAAAACGACTTTTACAATCAAAGCATACGAAATACCGCAACTCCTGCAACGCCGATCGATATAGTGGGAGGAAATAATTGGCTTATTGATAATAACTTTATTGCGGACTTTGCACGTAAGTCCACTGGAAACATATCCGTAACCTATGGGGGCTTTATGAAAGGCGGAGGCTCTGGCGGCGTATTTAGTAACAATGTAGTGAATTGTGCTTGGCACTTGCCCTATCAATCAAGCATAGATGTTAGAGTGGGACTTTCATTTGGTGACGGTGGAACACAACAACAATTTTGCCAAAATACTGATTGTTTCTATGAGCATTCAAAGGGAAAAATAAAAAACAATTTAGTACTCAACTGTATCAATGATGTCAGTATCTATTTAAACAAAGCCACTGAAACAGAAATCTCAGGTAACACCCTATTAAACTCTTTGGGTATCGATGCCCGTTATAAGCAAACTTCAGTGAAAATAAATAACAATAGATTAGAAGGCAGAATAAAAGCTCGGGAGAATGCATTTATAAGTGAGCGTGACAATGTTAAGGTTAATTAAACTCTCGCAGCTAATCTAGCCACTATGAAAAATCTATTTGTACCTAGCTTTTTATTAATATTTCTTGCTCTACCTTCTAGTGCAAAATTATTCGACAACAGCGTTAGCTACAATTACGCAAGTAATCTAGCCCATATTTATTGGCCAGAAGGTAATTTTGCGAAGTTTCATAAGCAATACGCCCAATATATAAATAAGTTTGAAGTCCAGGATGTAGACCGCGAGCACACCATTAGCATTGACCTATCGTCAGTTAAACTAACTAACCCTCTGATTCTTACTATTTCAGCAGCTAAAGGAAATAAAGGGGTAGCCGATTTCCACAGTGTTGAAAAAGGGGGTTACAAAGCCCCTCAATTAACCTTTATAGAAGACAATAATAAACGCTTACTATTAGCTGAAATAGATACCTTTGTGGCTAAAAAAAATCGCAAGCCAGATGGTTCCAAACCAATCATTAAGGCTGGTGGTGGCCATACAGTATTATTAAAATTTCAATTTGAAGAAAATATCGATTTACAAGCTCTTAAAAATCTTAAACTCCTTCTAACTACGACTAACCGTCAATACGGTAAATCTTCTTTGCAAACTCAACAAATAAACTATGCTCAGCCTCCTCGGCAGCCAAATACGGATGGGATAGCAAGTAAATACATACTAGATAAGGGGATCAAACAAGATAATGCAGTCTACTACGCCGATGATTTTGATGATCAAAATTGGTTAAGCAATATAAAACACAGTATTGGTATCTCTGAAGCTGTGTGGAAAAACACGGGAGAATTGCAATTTGAAGAGCATCAAAAAATCAGACATTTTAGTGGCCAAGCAGGTAATAGCGTCAAGCTTCCGTTTAGGACCTCCCATAACTTAGCAGGTAACCTAGACTACTACTTTGCTGCGCAATCAGGATCTGAACCAGAAGAAGCCTACTTTAGGTATTACTCTATGTTAGCCCCAGGTGCCAAAGTTAGCGGCGGCGGAAAGTTACCAGGATTCGCTGGAACCTATAACAAGGCTGGCTGGGGTGGTCGCGCAAACAATGGTAAAAATGGTTGGTCTGCCCGTGGTTCATTTTTCAAGACGGTAACGCCTTCAAACCCTGATTGGGCCGGACGAATGCCAATTGGTAGTTACCTTTATGAAGTAGACACCAAAAACAAATACGGAAAAACAGTATCTTGGGGCGATGAGTTATCGACTATGCAACCAGGCCGCTGGTATTCCATCGAACAATATATAAAATTAAATTCGCCGGGAAAACAAGATGGTATATTTAGAGCGTGGATTGATGGGATACTCATTTATGAGCGAAAAAATATGTATTATAGAGATACCGATAAACTTAAAATAGAAAAAGTGTGGATGAATTACTATTTTGGTGGAGTCGCTAAGCCTAAACATAATTTCCAGATGTACTTGGATAACATCGTAATTGCATCAAGTTACATTGGTCCAATTAGAAAATAGCCGCCCAAATTGGCGGCCTGCAATTAGAAGTAGAACTCCATACTGAGCTGCACAAAATCGTCACGTCGATATTGATAGATAGGCTCTTCAGGCGAGTTACTAGAGAAAAACCAAGCATCAAGTCGCCATTTCCAGCTGTCACTGATACGACTAGATGCTTCGATAAAACCTGAACGGCTATTGCTTTCATCTAAGTCTTGTATAATACCAAACAAAATTTCAGTGCCATCAATATCATTGTAAACAACACGCGTTCCTAACATTAAATCGTTTTGGGAAGGAGTAAGCAGGGTATTGTCTCGACCGTCATACTGGTATTCCATCAGCCAACCTAAATCAAATTGGCTATCAAATACACCCACGGTAGTATATTCAAAGCCCCCGACTAAGGCACTGTAATCTTCAGCCGTTGTATTGCGACTTATCCCTTCAAACTTAATTAACCAAGATCCCATCACTGCGAGCAAATCAATACCAGCTTGCTGCATTTGCGGGTAATAAGGTCTAAGCAATGCCGACTCTTTATCTAACTCAGGGACGAGAATAGGTTCCCGAGATGTACCGTCAAAATAGGAAAGGCCTATTTCCCAAATGCCAATTGAATGCTGCCACCGAGCTGCCCAATCGACATTTTTTTCTTCATCACTTGATTCAAATATGGGGTTATCAGTATCAACATTTAAAGCAAACCTAGGTCGCCCATCTATGCCGGCAAAAGTGCGTTCTCGAAAGTAAGGCAGAACAAAAATGGAGGTGGTTCCCCAGTCTTTAATCAACGAAAAGTTAACCATTGGTTGGCCGAGTTTATCTTCTCCATCAATCGCTTCAATTGAATCTGTTTGATTTATAACATCAACCAAATGTAACGATTCAGTCTGCCCCCAAAATACTTTACCAATGCCCGTACGCATTTCCCAACTGTCACCCACGTGTAACCAGATTAGCTCACGAATATCTCCATGAGTACGTTCATCGTCATTTTGATCAATCCGATAAAAAGGCTTAAAAGAGATGCTGTCATCACCATCATTGAATGCCTTATAAATCTCGGCCTCACCGTAAACAGAAAAGTTTGCGCGGTCCTGTTCATCGTAGAGTGCATCTTGCAAAAAATAACGCTGTTCAATCACTGCCGAACCACGAATTTCAATGTCACTGGCAGCAGAGCTTGAGCCGGCGGATAACAATGCCAGCAACGCAAAAGCTGCAGAACTACCTTGCCCGTTTGAGACTATTCTTGTCAAAATCACTGTCCTCTAGTCCAGTTTTAAACTCGATTTCGTGGGTAATGAGCTCTGTACTTTTACCATTTTGCTCATTAAACATTTCAGTACGCATAGCGCGCCAATATTTATCCAAGTATAACTCATACTCATCCAATTCAAGGGTTTTTAATAAGCTGTCTTTCTTATCATAATATTCAATTTTATATGGGATATAACGCTCTTGATCTATCCATACTATTTGTTTTGTATAACCAGAGAATTCATCGATTGGCGTTTGCTCAACCACAAACATTTTCCGATTTTTATAGGTGTCATCCTCCAAATATTTAAAGGTGTATTTTTCAACCTCAAAGGCCGTCATATCCTCGTAGGCAAATTCACTCCCCATGAAAGGACCCGACTTATTGCGTGAAGATATACGTTTCACACGTTTCAAAGCTGGCAAATAAATCCACTGTTCGTCTGGCTCTCGTGCATGGGTGAAATTTAGGAATGCGGTTCCTTTAACGTCTTTAGGCTCATCAAAAACAGTCAAAGATTTATCGCCGCCATCTAATATTTCAAGTCCTTGCAAGCGCATCGCTCTCTCAGTTTCCTGACCTTGTGAATTACGCAGAACCATAGTCAGTTCAGCCACAGAATCTTCCCAGCCACGGTCGCGGAGTTTACGCTCTTTGGCGATTTCTAAGCCTTTTTCCTGTGGCGTTTGTGCTAAGCCTTCTTTGCCGATTGTGCACAAAAATAATAGCGTTAAATAAATACTTAGAGATCTAATGTGCATTTGATTAATTTTCATTGCTAGCTTCCTCAGACAAATTTTGTTTGTCAAACATCAGTAGAAACGCGGGTAAAAACAGGAAATCGATGATTAAAGCTACGACAATAATAATACCTGTTAACAGCCCCATATCAGAGTTTAGTGCAAAGCTAGATAAAGTGAGCACTGCAAACCCTAAAGTTAACACCACAGTTGTAACCCAAAGTGCTTTTCCAACACTTCCGAAGGCATATCTTACTGCATTTTCGGCGCTTTCGTTCTGTTGCCGTGCGTGCTGATATTTACTCAAGAAATGAACTGTGTCATCCACTATTATACCTAAAGCCATACTTAATACGACTGACAAGCCCATATTAATTTCACCAGAATATACGCCCCAAATACCAAAACCGATTGCCGCAGGTAACAGATTTGGTATTAAGCTAATGGCTCCCATTTTCCAAGATTTCAGTGCAAACATTAAGATAACGCTAATTAAAACGAGCGCTAAAACTGTACCTTTAAGTAAGCTATTCATATTGGCTTCACCAATATGAGCAAACATTAAATTTTGACTGCCCGCAGTCAGTCGTAATTCTGGCGCATTTTCCTCTATCCACCCATAAGCTTGCTGTTCAAAAGCAGTAATTTCTTTACTGCCTAAGGTTTGCATGGTGACAAAAATACGGGTTCCTGATTTATCAATATTTAACTGGTTGTTTAGGTCTAAATTAAAAGGTAACGACATCTCATATAACAACAAAAACTGTGCTGCCATGGGTTGGCTTTCAGGTAAGCGATAATACGCGGGATCATCACCATGCATATTTTTGTTAAGTCGTAAAAACACATCACTGATAGTCGATACGTTATCGACCTCAGGGCGCGCTTTTAGCCACTGACTAAACTCATGAATGTGTTTCAGACTAGTAGGTTCATTTATCCCCGACTCTTGTTCGGTAAATAGAGCAAAATCTATGGTTGTCATGCCACTTAAAACTTGCTCTTGATAATCTGCTGCAATTTTGAATTCTGCGCTGTCATCAAAATATTCAACGGGAGTATCGTTTATTTTGTTCATAAAAGACGCTCCAACAGCCGCGACAACAACGACGATAGTAAACGGAAGTATGCGTTTATGATGACGAATAACCCACTCACCAATCTTTACAAAGCTATCATTATTGGAGTCTGATTGTTTTGTCTGTTTAAGGGGCAGAAGTCGTAAAATTGAAGGGAGAAAACTGATTGACATGATAAACGCAATCATCACCCCCATTGCGGTCAATGTTCCCAAATCCGCTAATGCGGGAACATCTGAAAAATTTAGGGTCAAAAAACCAATAGCTGTTGTTGCACTGGTGATGAAAATAGGTTTAACGTTTAATAGCATACTGCTTTGTATTGCTTCTACTTTTTCCTTGCCCTGTCGCATCTCATATAACAAGGAAGCAATAACATGAACGCAATCCGCTACGGCAAGGGTCATAACAAGGGTCGGCACATTTACGGTAGCAGTCGTTAAATCAAAGCCTACCCAACCACCCACTCCCATTGTTGCAGCGATTGAGAAAGCGACGACTAATAGTGTCACCAAGGTACCGATAAAAGATCTTAATAACACGCCTAAAACCACTAAGATAACAACAAACATCAATGGTACTAAGGTTGATGCATCACCTTTTGCTGCCGATTCGAAAGCAGCATTCATAAATACGATTCCAGTATGGTGGAATTCGTGATCTGGATATAACGCCTGATATTTGCTGGTTAACTGTGTGAGAAAGTCTACAATTTCGCCGGTTTCTTTGGTTTTATCGCCCTCAGGCAGATTAACAGTTACCGACACTAAGGCAACTTTGCCTTGCTCATCCACTAAACGGTTAAGTAAATTAGGCTCGACTAAAGCAACACGTTTTACACGTTCAACTAATTCGTCATCGATGTTGTTAGAGTCGAGTATAAGTTGTTCAACGATCATGTCGTCTTCTTCAGCCCAAGTGTGCTGAAAGTTAGCAATAGAGTCGACACGGCTAGACAAAGGCGTTTGCCAGGCATCTTCGGTAAAATCAGAAATTAATTTTAATGTAACCGGATTAAAAACACTTCCGTTTTTAGGCGAAATTAAAATGTTTGCATTCTCGTTCTTACTGAAAATAGCCTGCATTTCTTCGAAGGCGATTCGCTGAGGATTATCTTTCTCAAAGTAAACTTTATAATCACCATTGAACGCTAATTTCTGGGCTCCTGTACCACATATAGCAACAAACAAAAGACTTAAGAAAATTGTTAACCAAGGTCTATTTAAAACGATATTCAACCACAAACTGCGCATTTATCATCCTCTAAAGGGGGGTAAGTTGGTCGCTTTGCAAACATACAATATTGGTTGCTAACAATACATCAATATAACGACAAATTCTTGATTCGGTAGATGTATAAGATAATAGTTTACTCCTTCATCAAACACCTAATTTGGCCACCTCAAACGGCATCAATTGCTCGAAAGGGCATTTATTGGTAGTTCCAGTCACGCCAAAAACTCAACTTAAGATATTGTTTATTATAAACTTTACGTCCCCCCTCCCTTTCAAAGACAGTTATTTCAATGATTTTTATTGCAGTTTTTTTTGATCTTTTGTTAAAAACATGTAGTATTAACTTCAACTGGTCAGATGAGCGGATGTGTTAATTATGAGTATTAGAACAAGTTTAAAGAAAGTGTTACCCCCAATTTCAGTAACCGAGCAAGAAGCATTAGATGCTGGAGATGTTTGGATTGAATCTTCAATTTATCAAGGTAAGCCAGATATGCAGGCCTTGAGAGATATTCCGGCAGCGAAGCTAAGTAAAGACGAGCAAGCCTTTTTAGATGGGCCGGTTACAGAACTATTAGGTATGATTGACGATTTTGAATTGCAAAATAGCAAGCATATCCCAGATGAAATACTTACCTTTCTAAAAGTAAATAAATTTTTCGCCTTGATTATTCCTAAGAAGTTTGGAGGATTAGAATTCAGTCCTTATGCAAACTCAACGATAGTGGCGACTATTGCCGCTACCAGTGGTGCGATTGCAGTAACGGTTATGGTACCTAACTCATTAGGCCCTGGTGAGTTATTGATGCACTACGGTACAGAAGCACAACAAAACCATTGGCTACCCAAACTGAGTGTCGGCCAAGATATCCCTTGTTTTGCGTTAACAGGCCCTGAAGCCGGTTCTGATGCGGGTGCAATTCCTGACGCTGCTTACGTCACTAAAGGTACCTGGGAAGGTGAAGAAGTGATTGGCCTTAGCGTTAGTTGGGACAAGCGTTATATTACCTTAGCCCCAATTGCTACCGTACTAGGTTTGGCTTTTAAAGTGTTTGATCCCGACCAACTGTTAGGTGATTCACTTGAATTGGGTATTACCTGCGCATTAATTCCTAAAAGTCATCCCGGTGTTGAACTAGGCAATCGCCATGATCCTATGGGTGTGCGCTTTTATAATGGAACCACCCGCGGTGAAAACGTGTTTATTCCCATGGACTTTATTATTGGTGGCCAAAAAAATATTGGGCGCGGATGGCAAATGTTGGTGGCATGTTTAGGTGCCGGACGCGGAATTTCACTTCCTGCAATGGGTGTAGCTACTGCGCAAACTGCATTTAAATCAACCGCAGAGTACTCCTTTGTTCGTGAGCAATTTGGTGTACCTATTGGACGATTCGAAGGTATTCAGGAAAAGTTAGCGGATATTGCTGGTAAAACTTTTGTTCTAGAAGCTATGCGAGTTTTAACAACTGAAGGACTTGGTTTAGGACTGAAACCTTCTGTAGTTACTGCCATTGCCAAGTATCATATGACAGAATTAGGTCGTGATGTCTTAAACTCTGCCATGGACGTACAGGCAGGAAAAGCGATTCAACGTGGTCCTCAAAATACCCTGGCAAATGGCTATTCTGCTCTTCCAATTGCAATTACAGTTGAGGGTGCAAACATTTTAACTCGCAACCTAATGATTTTTGGCCAAGGGGCAATGCGTTGTCATCCTTACCTTAAAGAAATGGTTGATTTGATCCACAGTGAAGACAATACCGCTGATGCCGAATTTAATAAAGTGTTAGGAAAAACGGTAAAATTCAGCGTGGCTAATTCTTTCCGTTCTATGTTGAATAGCTATGTACCTTTTGCACGTTCAGCCAAAAGTGCAATGCCGGAAGTGAAAAAATACGAAAAACGCTTAAATGCAATGTCAGCAAAGCTTGCACCACTAGCCGATTTGTCATTACTCGTTTTAGGTGGAGACCTGAAAAAAGCCGAGCTATTATCAGCCCGTCTAGGCGACGTTATGAGCTACACCTATGCAGCAATGGCGGTGATACGTTTCTATGAACAAAAAGTGTCTAATCGTGCTGAAGCATTGCCGTACTTTGAATATGCAATTCAATGGTGTTTACAGCAAGGTGAGCAAGCATTAGTTAATTTCGTAAGTAACTTCCCAAATACCGCAACTCGTGGTTTGATGAGAGTACTCACAAATACTTATAGCACTTCAGTAAAAGGCATTTCTGACGATTTAGTTCGTCAGCTTTCAGCAGCAACTATGCAGCAATCTAGCATTAAGAGCGAGCTTACCCATTTAGTGAAGTCTAATGTAGGTGATGGAAATTATATTAATGAACAAGCATTTGATGCCAAACACGCAGCGATGCCAGTTCTTAAAAAGATTCAAAAACAATTGCGTCAAACTCCAGTTGTACCTGCTTTAACTTTCGAGCATATTGTGAATACTTTTGCTGATAGAGGTTTATTAACTTCAGATGAAGTCACCTTGGTTATGGATTACAACGATAAGCGTAAACTCGCAGTAAGAGTTGACGAATATACCTTTGATTTAGAGTTAGTTGATATTCATAACAGTGCTGAATCGGAGCAAGCTGACGCAGCATAAGTAAATGTGTTGTCACAGGTAGTCCAACGGCTATGACTTTAAAAGCAGATAGAAATATCTGCTTTTTTTTGCTTAATTTTTTAATTTGCGCCGAGTTTATCTAAAAAATGAAAATCTGATGCAGGATAATTTCGCCATTGATAGCATCAGCCATAAAAAAACGCTACCATCAAGATTAACAGTGAAGAATATTGTTTAGGCAATATTTCAATACTAACCCCATGGAAAAACCCAAGATTTAAAAGGCTGGATGAGACGTAATGGCAAACGAACGATTAGAAAACGATCTTCCCAACATCGTTCTAGATAAAGAAGATAGAGAAGCTTTTCAGCGCACAAGAGCGAAAGAGAAAACCAAAACCAAAACCAAAAAGAACAGTAGCACCGACAAAGAGCCCAAAAGTGGTGTTTCAGGCGCTTGGCTATTTTTAGTGATGCTTATAGCCTTGGCGGCATGCGGAGCAAGTTATTGGCTTTATAAGCAAAAAATTCAAAGCGATGCAGAACTAGCTAATGCCATCGACCGTGTATCGGAATTAGAAAGACGCTTGTCTGCAACTGGCGAGGAAATGGATCAATCCGCTGGAGCCCTTAGGGTCACAGTGTCTGAACTAACGGAAAAGACAGATGAGTTGTGGGAGCAAATGGATAAGCTCTGGGCGTCCGCTTGGCGCAGAAATCAAACTGACATTAACCAACTTGCTGAAAAGTTAAAACAACAAAATAGTCAAACTCAGAAGACGTTGGGGGTAATGGAGGGTGACTACTCCACGTTAACAACCAATTTGGCTATATTGGAAGAACAGTTATCTCAGCAGGCGAATGAGTTATCCCAATTAAGTACACTGTTAGCCGAAGTGAAATCAACAAGTAACAATAGCGCACGAGAAATCGGCGATATACAGGCCAAATTGGTTGCCCTAGACCAGGTAAATGGAGCATTAACTCGGCGGGTGGCGGAATTAGAAAAATGGCGCAGAGAAGCCGAAGTTACCCCTACCGTTCCCTAACTTTTAATTACCAAGCTAGCAGTAAAAAAAGGCTCAATATTATGAATATTGAGCCTTTATGGTATTAGAATAAATTTTAACAGCCCCAGCAATACTCACTAGATGACAAAGAGCTACTATTGTCTTTATCCCACGCTTTTCTGCCATCACTATAATAATAAACGTTGCCATCACCAGCTTGCGATGTGCCTGAAACAGGGGTAGCGGTTATCATATAGCTGCTCCCAGATGCTGACACGCTTTCAATAGTGAGATCATATTTTTTATTCGTTGCGGGTTCAGAGGATGGCGAATAACTATGGAAAATGGCAGGTTTACCTGTATCAGCTGCAGATTCTGCTGCGCCTTTGTAACTATAATTTGATGCCTTATGACGTTCCATGGCCGCAGCTAACGCCATTAAATCAGACTGCGCAGCTCCTCTATTGCTGGTTTTCAAATAACCTTGATAACTTGGATAAGCAATACTGGTAATAATACCGACAATTGCCACCGTTATCATTAATTCAATAAGCGTAAAACCCTTGTTCCAATTACTATGCATCATCATTCCTCTTATTACTCTCGCTCAATTTCAGTTTTCCAACTGTTTTTCAGCACGCGTTCAAAACGCCCATAAATATTTTCAGCTAAACATTCAAATGCGGTTCCACATGCTAGTGGATCGCCATCTTCGTCAACATCAATCACCGCGGAGGTACATTCAGTTCCTAAACACACAACAGGAGTAGTGATATCTTCAATAAGAATTTTTGTTTCCGGGGCAATACCAGTTTGCTGCAATTGCGCATACCTGTCTTCATTAGAGAACTCATCATCATAATTTAAGTCAGTCACTGCATTAGCATTGACCAAATTAACCAGATAGGCGCGGCTATTACCGGTTGGAGGCGCACAGGAACTATCGCTGGCGGTGGCTGGTAGGTAGGTTGTAAAAAACAACTTGTAGTCAATGATCAAAGGGGAGGCTAACACCTTTTCTCCACCGCTTCCTAAGGTCAAATACCAGCCATGTTTACTCGCAAATTCCGATATGGCAATTTCCTTGGCCGTTTCATCACTTGAGGTCAACGAATGTGCGGTCGCATCGTATAAATCAGAAATAAGATATGGCGAAGCAGGTAGGGTGTAATTACCATCTTCATCAAGGGTAAAGACACCTTCATCCTTGATCATATAAAAGTGATCTTGAATAACACTGTTCAGCGGTTTAGCACGATAGCCTGACCCAAGGGCTACGGCATAATAGTGATCATTGCCGAGGTTAATCTCTGAGACATCTGGGCCATAAAAGAAACGTCTATTATCTTCAGCTGTGTCACCACCAAATTTAGCCATTACCGCGCCAGTAACCAGCTCACTAACCCCACTACCATTATGAATATCTAATCTAAATAGCTGGCCACCCATATCGGCAACATACATGTGATCAGCGATACCATCCCCTTCTCTATCAATCACTGAGACTCTAGCAGGGATGCTGTACTGCATATCTGTTAACACCAAATCTGCATCAGAATTACTGGCACTCCACAATAAACTTCCTGTATCTGCATCGACCATATAAACAGCGTTACCGACTGAATCAGCGCTACGTAGTTCTTTATCGTCTTGGGAGTCATCGTAACCACCAGCAAAAATTAGTACATCTTTTGTTATTGAACCTATTTTAATTTTTGTCACTGTAGGTCTTGACCAGCTTTGTCCTAATTTTTCGAAGCCTGTACTGCCACCACGGATTTCGAATTTTAAAAGTGGTGATGTTTTGTTCGTAATATCAAAGGCATAATAATTTCTGCCGCCTCTTCGCATACCAACATAAAGATAGATATCATTATCGGTAGTACGCAAGACCATATCGCCGTCTAAACCGTATATATGATTGTAAGAGGAACCGTCCTTATATAAATCATACTGGTTAGAAAGCAATTCTTTGGGCATAATCGCAAAATTTTCACTGCCAGAAGTTGGGTCAAAAGAATGCAATAAACCGTGATTAGTCGCCACTAAAATTGCACTATCGGTATCAGAGTAATTAACAATAATAGGCTGAGAATGAATCGGGTCTCCCATGGCTAAGCGAACATCCGTAAAATCTCCATCACCATCTTCATCCCTCACATCGACGCCTCTCACCCATTTGAGAATATCACTACGTAGTACCCCTGAGTCGGGTAAAGCTGAAATTGCCAGGTCGCTTTCAGTAATACTGGTATTACTCTCATGTATTTGATTTGCATCCACGGCAATAGCGCCACTGCCCTCGAAGGCGTATATGTTGCGGGTCAGATTCATTCTGCTGGCGGCACCACCTTCTCTAACATCATTGCCATCAGCCAATACAGACCAGTAGCTATGGGCATTTTCAGAAAAGAATCCAGTGCCTTCATCTACCGCTTCTAAACCATTTTGATCTAAGACTTGATCGCCATCTATGCGATAGCGCTTTAAATTTCCTGGCCAAATTGCCCCTTCGGAGGGCTTAAATAAGGCAAAGTAAAGTTCATCATTGTGGGTTAATCGATTTAACTGGTTCACGGCAACCCCTGGAGACACGAACGTAGTATTCACATCTTTAACGGTTTTCAAAATGGATGAAAATGCGGTGACCAGATCTGCGGAATTATCAGCTTCATAAAACCCCCCTCCTCCATTGATGGCGAGCTGATTTAAAAAAGCACTGGCACTGCTGCTAGTTGCAAAGCCGATGGTGTGAGTGATGATCCGCGTATCAATGGCTGAGTCGCCCAAATCGCCGATGTTTTCCACTAAATCAACACCGCATTTTTCCCCTCCACTACCGGTACAGTTCTTACCCAACAACGCCTGAATTTTCGATACACTGTGGTTATAGTTAGCTTCACCATCAGATAATAGAACAATATGATTATTTGTCTGGCATTGCTGATCTTGTATAGGCGTATCATAGACCGCGCCAGAAGGTATGTACTCACTAACACAGTAGCTAGAACTTAAATTATCCTCAGTACAGCCATACGGGAGCACAGAGTTATCACCAATGTAAGATAATCGATGACTGACTCTGGTACTTTTTCGCACAGAGGAAGACACAGAACTTGGGCCACGTTGTAAACCGTAGTCCACGGCTCGCCCACCATAATAATTCGTCGCCTCTAATAGGGTATCAACAATAGGTGTGTAACCGTTTGCTGTTAATTCATCCACTTTACCGATTAAATGCTCCCTGACCGTTGAAGTCGCTCCTGGAGTTGATAATCCTTGATACTCCACCACTAATATCGGAGCGGCCGAAGGCTTCCCTTTGTATGCATAAGCACCTCTATTACCTGTGATATCAGACACCACAAAAGACATATCATTACCCGACTCCCAATCTCCTCGGTCGACTAACTCTTGAACAATTGAAGACAAATCAGGAGTTTCGTAAGTATAGTTTTTATACCAGCTAGGAATGCTTCCCCATGTCACCGATGCGGACGTTTTCGGATCGTCTCTGAGTCTATATCGTGAATAGTATTTAAAATTTCCAGGATCAGCTTGGTTAATCCCTCTGATGACAAAAGATGCACCGCTGCCAGTGCGATTTTGATAAGCCGTAAATCGAATATAAGCGTTTGTGATAACAGCATTTTGTGGCAAAGCTAGGCTTCTAAATCGCATGCCAACATAGGCATTGTAAGATGGATTAAAGGTTAACTCCGTTCCTGTAGATTCATAGCCGTTGGTGCGCTCTTCAGCATTATCATCATTCGAAGCAACTTGGTACGTACTGTTGCCTTTTACACATCCAGCTGCCGAAGAACTATCGTAGGCAACAACGAGTTGCACACCTGAACCCGAACCATCTTCGAAAGATTCAACTTTGCGGTTACTGGAACTATCAACACTTGTCCCTTCAATGATGATGTTCAAGTCATTTTGACCACACCAACTGGATTGATCAATCACCTCTTGTAACACATTGGTTATATCTGGCGAGGGAATGGTTTCCCCCGCTAATGGCCAACTATTATCACTGCTCCACTCAACCTCGTTGGCAGTAAGAGTACGGTCAGAGATATCGTAATTAGTATCACTGAATTCAGTCGCATCGGACACCAATTCTGCCCGTATATTGAATGAGGTGGCTGAGGTATTTAACTGGGCAGAAGTAAAGCGCAGATAAGCGCTAGTAATAGTCGCGCCTTGGGGTATATTCAACTCTTGAAAACGAAAGCCGCTGGTAACTACTTCGGTGCCATAGGAAAGTCGTACATCAGAGCTAGTCAGGTTTACGCTGCCCGAAATTTCGTGAGCATCATCATTCCCACCAACAATAGTTTTAGTCAACACAGGTAATACACTAGAATCTATCTGACTTACCGGATACAGCACAGGGCCACCATAATCCGAGAAGCGCATTAGACCAGCATTGATATTAGTAACCGAACCTAAGGTTTCTTTTAACGCATTTTGTACCCGCAACATGCGCGTTTCACCCGTACCGTCTTTAGAGTCCATACTGCCGGATGTATCCATGATAAATAAAACATTTGGATAATATTCAACGGCGGCATCAGAGCTGCCAAGGTAAATTTCTAGATCATCAGCAAAGGCTGAGAACACTATCATGCAGGAAAATAGACAAGCTAAACCGGTATGCAGCGTTTTTTGAATAGACATAAATACAACCTCGCTATTGTGACGCCGGCGCAAAAACCGATGCACTTAACGTGTTAGCTACAGCAAACTTGGATCCTTCCATTCTTCCGCAACCTTTAATAATAAAAACATGACAATTAATGTTACTTCCACCTATCACATTACTGGATCCTAAACATGCGCGTTCTGCAATAAAAGCGGTTCTAGACCAACTGCTAATCGCTGGATTATCATCGTAAAGCCCTTCAGCTACGTGGACAGTATTGGTTGATAATCCATTAGCGGCAGTAACGGCACGGTTGGTCCAGTCTTCATCATTGAAACAACTCATATCATCATTCACTAAGTCCACAGCATCCCCCATTCTGGCTTGGGATAAGGGATCGAGCTTGTCGGGATCAGAAAGCAATACTTCGTCTTCGGATTCAAATACAACACCTGCAATTGCAGATTCAGCAGCATCAAAAGCCAGTGATTGCTTTTCCATTGATACCGCCATTTTATTTTGCATTAAACTACTGGATACTGAAGCCACACCAAGAACGGTTAAACTCATTAGCACCAATAGTGCAAACACCATGACTAAACCTTGTTGTTTCATACTTTTCTACTTCGCATCAGATTCTTCGCATTTCGTAACGTGATTGTGGTTTCAAATAATTTAAATAAGCGTTTATCTGTGGGTGAAATTGCTGTTTCATTCAATAATTTGAAGCTTGGGGTTGAGTTTAATGGTACTTCCGCGTCCCCTTTAAGCAATACCGCTATACGAATTGCGACGACCTGCCCATTATTCGCTAATATTCCAGGCAATTGGTCGGCTGTCACATAGCTAACGGGTCGACCAGAGTTATCTCCCGTTAATAAATTATTGGTGTAGCCATATTGAACTTGAAAATTTTCAACTTCGTCCAGGATAGCCGTTGCCGAATGCCCATCGTGTCCTACAGCAACTCGTTGACCACGTAACACGCGTCCATCAAAGCCTCTGCATTTAAGGGTTCTTCCATCCACAAAATACTCATTGACGACGAAAAATTCCTCGCCATCAGCGTAACCTAACTTATAACCCCGACAGTCCGTTTGCGCCTGGAGTGCTATTGCTACCGTATCATTAGCACCATCCACTCCTTGCGCTGATCCTACGTCAGCAAAGGCAGTAAAGTCGCCAGGTAAAATAACCGGATGATTAGTGACGAATGCACTTTCTAAGACCACATCTTGATCGGTATTTAACGCGGGATCTAACACATCATATAAACCCGCCATCAAAAATTCGTTGCGCAATCGCGTGATAATGAAACGACCGCTTTCTTGGGTAGATGACAATGAGCGATTGAGCCTTTCCGTTAAACTGTTGCTCACTAAAACTTGAATGATCCCTGCGGTGATGAGTAACCCCAGGGTCAACGTAATCATAATTTCAACTAAACTAAAGCCACCTTGAAAACGATTGAATGGTTTCATAACAACACATCCAACTTGACGCAATCGCGCGGCTCATCTTCGTCGCTTAAACACTCTTCGTTTAAGGTACGATCAATATTTTTCCAATTTTCTATTGGCCAGGATAAAACAATACTCACCCTGGAACCTGTGCTGCAGAGTTCGCCGTCAACTGCATTGTTATCGTCGCAACTTACACTAAGGGTAACCGTTGGATTGGATGAAACTGCCGAACAAGAAACTTCATATCCATCATAAACAGCAAATTCAGCAGCGCTACATTGACCACCAGCACAATCTGGAATGTCAGCAGGTTTCGATAAACAAAAACAATTGTACTCTGATGCAGTAGAAGCACATGCAAGGTTATCAAAGTTATAAATATCATTATCAAAGTATTTTTCGTCAACGACCAATCCATCGCCAATTAATGACATCCGTGCGCTCGCACGAAGACGCTCGCTTAGTTGTTGTGCAACCATCACCGATTGCGAACGATTTAATGCGTCTGAGTTTGAAAACGAGCTAATAAACTGTAAGGAAGCAACTCCTAATATGCCAATTGACAGTATAAATAGCGTCACTAACACTTCAATCATTCCGACGCCATATTGACGCAGAGATCCGTGTTGATACGTTTTGCTATAGATCACACTCATTCTTCAATTCTCATATTTCGTGTCGTTTTGAGCTATTTTAAGTAACTAATCTCGTTAGTTAACCTGCTTCCTACGGAAAGACTTTATTGATGGTAGTAAATTTAGCTTAGTTAAGACAGGTTTTGGTTATCTGATGTAGGGCTTAGGTATGAAAATAAGGTGGTTACCCAAAAATAAAGGTAATAGTTAGTTTTCAAGTTACTTGTAACTTAAATAAAATTATTTGCTAAAACAGGGGGTTGCGTTAAAGGTGCTAGCAAGTAAAGCAAGGTCGATACTTGTTTTATTATGCATTCCCATACTTAAAGACTAACGATGATGAATAGAAAAAGACAAATCACCCGCCAAATCAGAGACAGCGGGTGATATGTACAGCTATTATAATTGACGCACTCTGAGCTCTTTAGGCACAGCAAACTCGATATTTTCTTCTCGACCTGGACGCTCGTGTGCTTTGCTTGCCCCCCAACTCAATAGCTTATCAATAACTTCTTTAACCAAAACCTCTGGTGCTGATGCTCCTGCGGTTACGCCAATATTTTTTGCGCCATTGAGCCATTCTTTTTGAATACACTCTGCGCTGTCGATTAAATGGGCTTGGGCGCCAATTTTTTCCGCTAACTCGCGAAGACGGTTTGAGTTGGAACTATTTTGCGCTCCCACAACGAGTAAAACGTCACAGTCAGCTGAAAGCTCTCTCACCGCATCTTGACGATTTTGCGTGGCATAACAAATATCATCCTTACGGGGACCTTCAATGGCTGGAAACTTTTCGCGTAGGGCATCGATAACATCCGCGGTATCATCAACTGACAGTGTAGTTTGGCTGCAATAATATAATTTTTGCGGATTTTTTACCGGCACATTGGCAACATCGTCCACTGACTCCACCAGATAAATGCCACCAGCGTCGTTATTATACTGCCCCATAGTACCTTCTACTTCAGGATGTCCTTGGTGACCGATTAAAATGCATTCCGTTCCCTTTTTACTCGCACGCATTACTTCCATGTGTACCTTGGTCACTAACGGACAAGTAGCGTCAAACACCTTCAAGCCACGGCTATCAGCTTCATTACGCACTGCTTGTGACACACCATGGGCAGAAAATATTACGATACTATCATCAGGAACTTCACTTAGCTCATCAACGAATTTCGCACCTCGTTGTTTTAAACCGTCAACCACAAATTTGTTATGAACCACCTCATGACGCACATAAATTGGCGGAGCAAACATTTCCAGCGCTCTTTCAACAATCGTAATAGCGCGGTCAACACCGGCACAGAAACCTCTTGGATTGGCTAAATGAATCTGCATAAATTACTCACTTAGCTTACGCTAAGGATCTCCACATCAAAAATGACTGTTTGACCGGCCAAGGGGTGATTAAAATCGACGGTGACAGAATCTCCAGCCACATCTCGAATAATCCCTGGAATTTCACTGCCATCAGGCTGACTAAAAGCAATTATAGCGCCGACTTCAATGGGAGTCTCTGCAGAAAATCGGGACTTATCCATATGATGAATATTATCAGGATTAGGCATACCAAAGGCTTCGTCTGCTTGTAAGGTAAATGCTTTCTTATCACCTTCTTTCAAACCCAATAGACAAGATTCAAAATTCGCGGTTAAACTACCATCCCCCATTTGCAATTTAGCGGGTTTATTATTCACTCTAGTACTATCTGCAGCTGAGCCGTCAGATAATTTAAGATCAAAGTGCATTAACACCTCACTGGATTGATTAATTTCCAGCATTATCTGTTTCTCCATCTTTTTCTTTATTTTTAAACATATCAATAATCAATAAGAACGCACCTAAACAGATGGCACTATCCGCGACATTAAATACCGGCCACTCATATTGTTGATAATAAAGGTGTAAAAAGTCGATGACGTAACCATACACAATACGATCATAAACGTTGCCAATTGCGCCGCCTAAAATTAGACAAAAAGCCACAGGCAACATAACTTGTGGTTTTTTAGCGCCTTTTAGCCATCGTAAAATCACCACACTAACTGCTAGCGCAATAGCCGTGAACATCCATCGTTGCCATCCACTCGCGTCATTTAAGAAACTAAATGCGGCACCGTAGTTGCGAGTATGGGTCAAATTAAAAAAAGATGTAATTTGAATTGATTGATATAACTCCATGCCTGCCAGCACGGCATGTTTGCTCCACTGATCTAACACCACAGTCAACACAGCAAGCCATAAAAAGCGTAAACCGGTTTGCGAGATTGAATTAAGCATATTGCCTCGACTCACCGGAACCTTCGACATTGTCTATGCAGCGATGGCACAATTCAGGATGATTCTCATCACTGCCTACATCTTCACGATGATGCCAACAGCGCACACATTTAGCATCCCCAGACTTGACAATGTCTAACCAAAGTTCAGGAATGTCCGTACTAATGGCGTCGTCCGGCTTAGTGCTCACTTCGACAACTTTCGCAGTAGAGGTTATCAAGACAAAGCGCAATTCGTCTTGTAACTGTAACAGTTTATCGGCTAACTCTTTGCTGGCATACAGGGTTACCTGAGCTTCCAGAGAGGCACCTAATTTTCCATCTTTACGTTGTTGCTCCAACGCTCGGTTAACTTGTTCTTTAACAGCAAGTACTTGCAACCAAAATTCATTATCGAATTTACCAGAGGTAGATTGCTTCGGTAATTCATCATACCAAGTACCTGTAAACACAAACTCATCACGTTTGCCTGGCATTTGCTGCCAAAGTTCTTGTGCAGTAAAACTGGTAATAGGTGCCATCCAGCGCACTAGGGCTTCAACAATCCGATATAAGGCTGTTTGACAAGAACGTCTAGCGTGACCGTCAGCCTTAGCTGTGTACTGGCGATCTTTAATGATATCAAGATAAAAACTACCTAGCTCAATGGAGCAAAACTGCATCATTTTCTGACTAACGACCAATAAATCATATTTTTCGTAAGCTTGAATAATGTCCTTTTGAATTTCTGCAGCACGTCCTACAGCCCATTTATCCAGTTCAACTAACTCTTCGAAAGGCACCAAGTCGGTTTCTGGATTAAAGCCGTTTAGATTCGCTAAGAGGAATCTGGCGGTATTACGGATACGGCGATAAGAATCAGCAGAGCGTTTCAGTATCTCGTCCGAAACGGCTATTTCACTTCGATAATCAGTAGATGCTACCCACAGACGCAAAATATCGGCACCTAATTTGTTGATCACTTCTTGAGGAGCAACGGTATTACCAATAGACTTTGACATCTTTTTGCCTTCACCGTCTACGGTGAAGCCATGGGTTAATACTTGCTTATACGGCGCATGCCCCTTTTCGGCCACACTGGTCATCAATGATGACATAAACCATCCACGGTGTTGATCTGAACCTTCAAGATATAAGTCGGCAGAAGCGGGAATATCATCACGACTATCCACCACAAAATGGTGAGTGACCCCGGAGTCAAACCACACATCTAGGGTATCTGGAACTTTTACAAATTCACTTGCGTCATCCCCCAAAAATGCTTGTGTGTCTATATCCCACCACGCCTGAATACCACTTTGTTCGACTAATTTAGCGACTTTTTCCAATAGTTCGTCGGTATTTGGATGTAAATCACCGGTATCTTTATGCACAAATAAAGCAATAGGCACGCCCCAAGTACGTTGGCGAGAAATACACCAATCAGGACGACCTTCCACCATACTTTCTATTCTGTTTTGTCCCCACTCAGGGATCCATTGGGTCTTAGCAATTTCATCTAACGACTGTTGGCGTAAACCATTTTTGTCCATGCTAATAAACCACTGGGGAGTAGCACGGAAAATGATAGGTGTTTTATGACGCCAGCAATGGGGATAACTATGAGTATAAGCATGGTGATGAACAAGGGCTTTGCGCTCAACCAACACGTCAACAATGTGCGAACTGGATTTTAAAACATGCTCACCTTCGAACAACTCAGTACCCGGTAAATACACACCATTTGCACCGACCGGGTTGGCGACTTCTAGGCCGTACTTAGCACCCACATTAAAATCGTCAACACCGTGCCCCGGCGCAGTATGGACACAACCTGTACCTGACTCGGTAGTGACGTGGTCACCTAAAATTACAGGAACGGTGAAGTCGTAGAAAGGATGCCAAATTTGTTGATTTTCTAATGCGTCACCATGGCAGTAGCCAAGTGCGTGATAATGTTCAAAACCAAATCGATCCATGCAAGCGCTAACCAAGTCAGAGGCGATCACTAACCTTTCTGGGTTATCCCCCTCAACTTGCACTAACGTATATTCAAGTTGTGGGCTCACACATACCGCACGGTTCGCGGGTAAGGTCCAAGGCGTTGTGGTCCAGATAACCACAGATACTGGCCCTTCTCCCACATGATTTTCAGGATGCTTGAAGGCTTCCGCAATAGCTGATTGATCTTTTGCACTAAAGCGCACATCTATAGATGGTGATTGCTTATCTTGGTACTCAACTTCAGCTTCAGCTAATGCTGAACCACAATCCGTACACCAGTGAACCGGTTTAAAGCCTTTTTCCAAATGTCCCGAACGAACTATCCCGCCTAAAGCACGAATAATCTCGGCTTCAGAGGTGAAATCCATGGTTTTATAAGGTTTATCCCATTCACCTAAGACACCTAAACGGATAAAATCACTTTTTTGTCCAGCAATTTGACGCTCAGCGTATTCACGGCATTTTTGTCTAAACTGCGCTGCAGTAACTTTTTTACCAGGTTTGCCAACTTTTTTCTCTACCTGAAGTTCAATAGGCAGTCCATGACAATCCCACCCTGGTACATATGGCGCATCAAAATCAGATAAAGTTTTAGATTTAACAATAATATCTTTAAGAATTTTATTAACCGCATGACCTATATGAATATCCCCATTCGCATAGGGAGGGCCATCGTGCAAAACAAAAGGTGTTTTACCTTTTTTAGCATCGCGAATAGCGTGATAAAGTTTTTTCTGAGTCCACTGCTTCAGCATTTGCGGTTCCCGGTTCGCCAAGTTTCCGCGCATGGGAAATTCGGTTTCGGGTAAATTCAACGTATGTTTATAATCGCTCATTAAGGCTAAAATCCAATTCTTAAATCTATTTTAATCAGCGCACAAAAGCTCGCGAGCTATCTGTGCATCAAACTCTATTTGTTTTTTCAGTAGTTCGAATGACTCGAACTTAATTTCGTCTCTTAATTTTTTAATAAACTCCACTTGAATCAGTTGTCCATAAATTTGCTTATTAAAGTCAAACATATGCACTTCAAGTTGAGAACGCTCGCCGTTGACCGTTGGACGCGTGCCGACATTAGCGACACCATTAAAATAGCCACCAGCAAACCTTACTTTCACAGCAAAAACACCTTGGATAGGTGTTTGACATCGCTTCAATAAAACGTTTGCAGTGGGAAAACCTATGGTTCGTCCACGTTTTGCGCCATGCACCACTTTTCCAGCAATAGCAAAAGGTCGACCTAACATCGCTTCAGCTTCTGCAATATCTCCATTGACTAAAGCAGTGCGTATTTCAGTTGAGCTAATGCGACAATCTTTGCGTAAAAAACTTCGTGTACTGACGACTTTATAACCGTATTCGTCGGCGTTCTGTTGTAACAACTCGAAATCACCCTGCCGTCCTTGACCAAAACGAAAATCATCACCCACTACGAGAAACTTAATACCTAGTTTTTCAATGAGGAGATGTTTAATAAAGTAATTTGCGCTCTGACTTGCAAACTCGCGGTCAAACTTAATACATAACAAACGATCCACACCGATCAACCTAAGTTGTTCGAACTTGTCTCGCAATCTACTAAGCCGAGCAGGCGCATCTTCAGGGCTAAAGACTTCCTCTGGCTGAGGCTCGAATACCATGACAGTGGATGGTAGCCCAAGCGTTTTGGCCTGAAGAACCAAATTTCGCAAAACTGCTTGGTGGCCTAAATGGACACCATCAAATTTGCCTATTGTTAACACGCATCCTTTGTGCTTCTCGCGGATGTTGTGTAAACCTCGGATCAATTCCACTGCTTTCCTCAATTCAAAAAACTAAATTTTCACTTCGTTCAAAGGCGGGAATTATAACGAACTGTGCACGTAAAGAAAGCCTATAGGTGTTATATACTAGCAAAAGTAAGTATTAGTCGATAAAACTCACAAAAATCCGCAAATTTAGTGGTATGAAATCTCACAATTGTGTCGCTTAATGGTTCTATCGAACTTTGTGAGTACCAACAAAACTACTCACTCTGACACCCACCAAAAGTAACGTCACCACAAATGAAAAGAATCCGGATAATATTAACTTAGCTAACTCGAGTGCTTTGGATAAAGTATCCATGCTTCGCCAAACAGCGATATCAGAATTGAAATGCTTTATGACTAACACCATGACTACGCAACCGATTAGAACTTTAAGCAAAAATACTAAGGTATTGGCGGTAATTTGAAACACCCCTAAACGGTGTAACTGCACGTATAATAAGGTTGCATTCATCGTTGCCGACATTGCCGTTGCAATCGCTAGCCCAACATAGCCATAGGGGATAGCCAAGGCAATATTAAAAAATATATTGGCTACCATACAATAGATGCCGAAGCGTACTGGCGTTTTCAAATCTTGACGAGAGTAGAAACCAGGTGCCAATACTTTTACCAACATAAAGCTCAACAATCCCGTTGAATAAGCCATTAGACTGTAAGAAGCCATAGTTGCATCTTCGGATGTAAAAGCTCCTCCGTAAAAAATGGTCAACAACATAGGTTCAGCTAATACGAACAAGCCCGCTGCGGCCGGTGCGCCCAGTAGACATACGACTTTGATTCCCCACTCCATACTATTGCTAAACGATTGTCGGTCTTTACTCACATATTGCTTGGACAAGGTGGGCAAAATGACGGTTGCGATAGCAATACCAAAAAGTCCTAGAGGAAACTCTAACAATCGGTCAGAGTAATATAACCAACTCACCGAACCGGTCATTAAAGTGGTGGCGATCATTGTATCGATAAGTAAATTAATTTGGCTAACCGAGACGCCAAACAAAGCGGGAATCATCAACATTCTTACTTTGCGAACTTTAGGATCCGACCAAGCCCATTGAGGTTTAACTAATACACCAGCTCGATACAAAAATGGAATTTGAAACATAAGTTGCATCAATCCACCGATGAACACTCCCCATGCTAAAGCAAACTCAGGGTTGTCAAAGTAAGGAGATAGATATAAGGCACAACTGATAATGGCAACATTGAGTAAAACCGGTGTAAACGCAGCAACGGCAAATTTATTAAGGGTATTTAAAATAGCCCCGGATAAGCCCGTTAAAGAAACAAAGAATAAGTAAGGAAAGGTGATTTTTAACATCAACGCAAAGGGTTCGAATTTATCCCCATGAGGACCATCGTTGATATAATCTACAAACCAACCTGCGCCAAAAATCGCGGCAACAACGGGCGAACCTAGTACCCCTAAAATCGTCACTATAGTAACTATTACACCCAAAGTACCTGACACTTTTGCAATAAATAGTCTTAAGTGTGCCTCATCCCCCTCACCCTTTACTTCCGACAACACAGGAATAAATGCTTGCGCAAAGGCCCCTTCGGCAAACAGCCTACGTAAAAAGTTAGGGATTTTATTGGCAACAAGAAACACGTCTGCTGCTGCGCCTGCACCAAGCATGTTGGCAACCACAACATCGCGAATTAGACCAAGTATCCGAGATAAAAAGGTCATGAACGAGACAATAACACCGGATTTAAGCAGTTTTTTTGACAAGAGTGATTCCTTTACACCGTATCCGGTAAAAACTCAGGGGGTAATCTAAAATGGGTGATGATATTATGCGTGATAAAGGTGAACTGAGTCTACACTCAGCCTTTAATCCTCGGGAAATTAGCTTACTTGTTGTAAATATCGATTATTCCGTCAAAACTGTTTGACAAAGCCTTAGCAAATAGGCACAATCTGCGCCCTTGAATTTTGACTAGATTTTTTTCGGGAGTTTCAAATTGGCTAACATTAAGTCTGCTAAGAAACGCGCAATCCAAGCTGAGAAACGTCGCCAGCATAATGCTAGCCGTCGTTCAATGGTTCGTACTTACCTTAAGAAAGTAATCGCTGCCATTGCTGCTGGTGATAAAGAAGCTGCTACAGCTGCTTACACTACAGCTACTCCTTTGCTTGACCGTATGGCAACCAAAGGTTTGATCCACAAAAACAAAGCTGCTCGTCATAAGAGCCGCCTTGCTTCACAGATCAAAGCTCTATAATTACGCGTTTTAAGTAATACATTAGAAAAAGCGCTTATGGCGCTTTTTTTATGCCTGTTTTTCTACTCATTGTGCTGCACTCATATAGCTATACTTATCAAATTGTAACTATCACTTACCTCAATATTGCTCAATCTGTCATCATTTATTCAAATAAACGTCACTATTCTGTCAATCCCTTGGGTTAACTTTCAAACCCCATAAACAAACTTAAATTTCTTGTTAGTTGAAATAACTGCAAGAAACTTATTTTGGCTGGTTTTTACTTCACGTTTATGGTGCGCCCATGAAAAAACAATACAAAACAGTTTGGTTGTCAGATATCCATTTAGGTTGCAAAGACTGCAAAGCAGAATATTTACTCGACTTCCTAAGTAACCACCAATTCGAAACTATTTATTTGGTGGGAGACATTATTGATATGTGGGCGATGAGCAAGCAATTTCGATGGCCAGACAGCCACAACCAGGTGTTACACAAAATTTGGCAGTTGTCGCGGACAGAAACCAATGTCATATACCTACCTGGAAACCATGACCAACCATTACAAAAGTACAACGGTATGGAGTTTGGTCATATCAAAGTCCTACGTGAGACCATACATGTCACCCAAGATGACAAGAAACTGCTGGTATTGCATGGTGACCAGTTCGATGAAGAAGTATGTTTTGGTCCATTTCACGCCTGGATTGGCGACAAAGCATATGACTTGTTGTTATTTATAAATCGATGGTTCAATCGCATCCAAACTCTGCGTGGAAAACCTTATTGGTCTCTCGCAGGGCATATTAAGAAGCATATTAAAGGGGCAAATTTAGCCATAGATCGATATAAACAAGCCTGTTGTAACCGAGCCAAAAGTCGGGGACTAGATGGCGTCATCTGCGGCCATATTCATCACCCAGAAATATGTTCAAAACGGCAGGTTACTTATTTCAACGATGGTGATTGGATTGAAAACTGTTCTGCCCTCACTGAAAATGAAGAGGGTCACTTAGAATTAGTGTATTGGACGAAATTAGCTGAAAGCGCCAACGTAATACCGATTAAATCTAGTGATAAATCCAAAGATTCACAAGCTGCCTAATTCCTTCCACAGAAAATTTAACGTCACAAATTTGCAAGAAATGTGGCGTTAAATTGTCATATTTCCAACGTAACATCCGCAAAAATGCAGATATATTAAGGTTTGAATATGTTCACTGTTGAAGAAGTCATTAAAAAACATTACCCACAAGCAGAAAACAACCCTTGGCTTTCGAAACCCCTGCAATTCGCTTTAAGACACTTACTTCATGAAAAAGAAATGTTGGAATTTGGACAAACCTATCCAAATATCCAGGGCATAGATTTTATAGAACAAGTTTTAGAATATTTTAATATCAGTTACTCAGTTAGAGATATTGAAAAAGAACGTATCCCAAGTTCCGGAAGGGTTGTGGTGATTGCCAACCATCCCATAGGTTCGTTAGATGCATTAGCATTGTTAAAGCTATTATGTGAAATTAGGCAAGATGTAAAAGTCGTCGCCAATCAGATGCTAATGACTTTAGATCCCCTACAAGACATGTTGTTACCGGTTAATAATATGCAAGGCGGCACCCCCAAAGAACACCTGCAAAATATACATCAACACCTAAAAGAAGAAGGTGCAGTGTTAATTTTTCCAGCGGGAGAAGTATCACGCCTGCGTCCGCAAGGGGTAAGGGATACTCGTTGGAATTCTGGTTTTCTAAAAATTGCCCGATCTACCAATTCACCTATCCTTCCAACTTTTATTGATGCTAAAAATTCGCCTCTATTCTACGGGGTATCAATGTTGTATAAACCACTGGCCACTGCGTTACTAGTAAAAGAAATGTTTAAACAAAAGCGTAAACACCTGCCCATTAGAATCGGTGAAATCGTGCCCGTTGAGTCGTACAATCACAACACTTTGTCGCGCACTCAACATGTCAAATTGTTTAAAAAACACTTATATAAAATCGCATCGGGTAAACGTGGCGTGTATAAAACACAAACGGCCATTGCCATGCCGGAGGATCGTAAAACATTATCCAAAGCCATCAAATCAGAATGCGAATTGTTGGGTGAAACGGGTGATGGCAAGCTGATATATTTATATCAGTACAAAAAATCGTCGCCCATAATGCGTGAAATAGGACGCCTAAGAGAAGTTGCTTTTCGTGCGGTAGGAGAAGGTAGTAATCGCCGCAGAGATATTGACAGATTTGACAACCACTACTTACAACTTATCTTGTGGGATAGCGATGATTTAGAAATTGCTGGTGCTTATCGCATAGGTGACGCAAAAAGAATTATCGAGAAATACGGTGTAGACGGTCTGTATTCAAGTACGCTATTTAATTATAACGACAGCATGCAACCTTATTTCGAACAAGGTTTGGAATTAGGTCGCAGCTTTGTGCAACCTCGCTATTGGGGTAGACGTAGCTTAGATTATCTATGGTATGGAATTGGCGCTTTTATTCAGAAAAATCCGCAATACCGGTATCTATTCGGCCCTGTGAGTTTAAGCAATTCATATCCAAGTGCTGCTAAAAGTGTAATTGTGCAGTTTTATCAGTTGTACTTTCCCGCACAAGCCAACTTAGCGAGTTCGAAGCTCCCCTTTGAAATGAGCGAACAATTCAGCTCACCATTTACCGGTGATAACTACAAACAAGATTTCACTACCCTAAAACACCTTTTGGCGAATATGGGCATGCTGGTGCCAACCCTGTATAAACAATATTCTGAGACCTACGACGATAACGGGCTACAATTTTTAGATTTTAATATCGACCCTGATTTCAACGATTGCATTGATGGATTAGCATTAGGAGACATTTCGAAAATGAAATCTAAAAAACAAAAGCGTTATTTACAGCAAGATATCAAAAAAGCAAGCTAAGCAAGCACTAACAATCAAGGATCAGAAAACCCGATAGCAGCAACTTCTAATAAACCATCTAGCACCTTAGCTACGGATATTAGCGATTCACCATTGACTATTGCAACTGAATCGCTATATCGTTGCTGCTAAGCATATTACTTATATCCTGAGTAAATCTACGCTGATGCTAGGAGAAAAACGTTGCTTCGCTTCTTATTTTTAATACCTATTGCACTATTTCTAATCTGGATAGTTTATCTAAAAACCCATGGTTACAGCTTGGATGATGGTAAAAAGGGATTTATTAAAATTCTCGTCATTTCATTAGGAATTGCCCTTACATACCTAGTGTTAATGTGGCTCTTATGACAGTAGGGCTTACCTAACAACGCTTGTTTTTATAATATGCTGGTATTTACTCTGCCCTTACCTGTGCAGTTTACCAGCATGCCTTAGGCTCACGCTGCATGGATTGATTAATGGTCAAGGTGCTACAAGCTGAGTCTTTTTTCTGATTATTTTGTGCCTTTGCGGTTAAGGTAAAGGTTATCCCACCTTTGTTTTTTGTACTGAAAATGTAGTGTTCAGAGTTTTTTAAACCCAATTCCTCAGCATTGGCATAACGACCGTGGGTTAGCCGAAACTGTCCCTGCATAAGGGTGTTTTCAACTAGCTCATTCTGCGCCTGTTGCCTGCGGGACTTTAAAATATTGCCGCTAAACACATTACCCGATAGCGCCACCAGAATGGCAATCATTGCCAAGGTGACCATTAATTCAATTAAGCTAACTCCCTTGCTCATAAAACTGTACTCCCTCTTTTTTAAATTTTCATATACTCAATATCAGTAAAGCACATGGAAAATTTCAAAGGGTATTGAAAGTGCAAAAATACAAACAAAGACATCAAACAAGTTATTCTCAAGGGTTCACGATTTTGGAAGTCATGGTTGTGCTTTCCATTATTGCCTTACTTAGCGCAATTGGCGCCCCGTCAATCATGCAAACCCTGCGGCATCAGCAATTAAAGGGTTCATTGCAAACCAGTTACTTTTTGTTGCAGCAAGCCAAATCAACGGCGATAACGAAAAACAAAAAAATAACAGTTCAGTTTAAAAAAGGGGATAACTGGTGCATAGCACTCAGTGATGCCGGCCCTTGTGATTGCCAATCGAAATCAATGTGTAGTGTGGATGAAATTGAATATCGTGTATCAGCTGAAGACTTTCCCAATATCTCATTCTCAAATGTCACCATGGGAAAAGATCAAGCCATTACATTTGATGGCGTGCGAGGCACCGCTATTGGTAATGCTGGCTCTGGTTTGTTTAGCAACGGTAGTGAAGCTGCCAAGCTAATCATTAGCAACTTGGGGCGGGTGAGAATTTGCATGCAATCTGGGCAACTTGGCGCATTCCAGCCATGTTAAGTTCAGGTCCAAAATCCTTTGGTTTCTCACTAGTTGAATTACTCATTGCTATGACTATTGGCTTATCTGCAGTGGCAAGCCTAGCTGGATTTGTCGGTAATAGCGCCGCAATAAACAGTAAATATCTAATGTTAATGCGCTTGAATGAAGAGCTTAATACCGTTGCTGATCTGATCGCAGCAGATTTACAACGAGCAGGCTTTAATGCCGATATTAGCAAGGCAATAGAAGACCCAGATATTTACCTAAGTCAATTTTATTACCCTGTTGTGATAGACAAACATCCGAAAGAAAACAGTCATAGCTGCATTTTATATGCATACGATAAAGACAAGAATGGTGTTATCAATGTTGAAGGAAGTAGCGAGGATTACGGATTCAGGCTGCATAATAATGCCGTAGAAATGCGACAAGATGGTGCCAATTGTACAGCAGGTGGCTGGCAAGACCTTACCGACACAAGTGTAACTAAGGTGGAAGATTTAGAATTTACTATTATTTTTAGCTCTCAATCAAGCATGGCTATTCGAATACATCTCTCCGCTTCAGTGAAAAAGCATAGCAGCATAAGCCAACAGATTGTTCGAGATGTATTTCTCCAGAGTCAATACGATGTGTAACTCCTCCCCTAACCATCAATTAGGAGCGATAGTGTTAACCACAGTAACATTATTGCTTCTGCTCAGCTCAATGGTCTTAGTTTATACAGCGAGAGTCAGCATGGTAAAGAACAGAATTAGCTTGAATACACAAAATAAAGTCACCGCACAAAATATGGCTGCAATAGGCAACTTCCAATTGCTATCGCAAATTAGCAGACAACCTCAAGAAAAAATAACGACTCAAACCATAAACATAGAAGGCCAGGGAGAATATACAATTGACACGCAAAGCACGCAAACCAAGCGATTTAATGGGCACATGCGCGTTATTGAAATTAATTCCACGGGCACATCGGAAGATAAATTAGCAAGTGTAAATCTAACCCAACTTGTCATTTCCTATCCCTTACTTCGCGCGCTACCTAAAGCCCCCCTTATTGTTAGAAAGTCTTTGGCTATCGACAACACATTAACCTTGGTGGCTAACCCTAACGGCGCAGGCGAAAGCTTACCATTGTCTCTATGGACAGGTAACACGGTTGACACCACTACCTTAGGGCTATTGACCTGTCAATTGTATGAGTACGTAAATGACTATTGTGAATTATCCCCCTTGAGTGGAAAAGCGAATAAAAGTGCCGACATTATTGATAACCCCGATGCTTTCCCTAATGACATATTTGCTTACCTAACCAACCTACCAGAGAAAAACAGAGCGCAGCTATTAGACGACGCCGATAGTGTCATTTCCCACTGTGAAAGCCTCAACCATATAAGTCATGGCTTAGTGTGGGTAAAAGGCAATTGCGAGCTCACAAAAGACACCTCCGTCGGCACAACAGCAAACCCTGTGATGTTAGTCATTGATGAAGGGAGTTTGACCTTTTCTGAGAACTCAAAGATCACCGGTTTAGTGATTATGTTGATGCCATTTGACTCTATTATAGCCGCCAAAATCAATGTCAATGGGCCTGCTGCCATTGAAGGAGCCCTAATTGCTAGTGAGTCGGTTGCATTTCACAAACTGCCACTGACAATCAAATATGATACAGAAATCATAAACAATTTTCTTCAAAACCCTGGGAATTGGCGAGTTGCTCGAGTGCCCAATAGCTGGCGGAATTTCTGATGCCTTACCGACACCAGAAAGACCTTACCATTAGCCATGGGTTCTCACTTATAGAAGTGATGATCGCCTCTTTAATACTGGTTGTGGGAGTAACCGGTTTTGCCACAATGCAAAACCACGTAATGAGCCATAAACAAGCTACTGATCTCCACGCTATCGCTGTCCAAGTAGCAAAACAAAAAATGATAGAACTACGACATTTCGAACAAAACAGAACGTCCGAAGATAAACTAAACTTTCAATCTATCGCCGATGACCAAGGCGGTGCTTCTGATCCCGGTGAGATTGAAATAGTCAAAAATACTCACACTGAAAATACCCATACATTTAACCTGCATTGGGAGGTCAGCGAACAATATTTCGTTGACTCAGATGACGATGGAAAAGCTGATAAATGGGTTACTAAGGAGTTTGAAGGGTTACCCTTACCTTTGCCAGATTTGCCCCCGAGGAAAGAAGCAAAAGTGCAGGTTAGTTGGATAAACGCAGAAGGTGAAGCAAAGAAATACGAGTTAAGTAGTTTTATTGCTCCCATTCCCGCCCATAGAAGTTTTCACGCTTTTAATAAGATTTCAGATATACAGCTGACCCCTAACACCCAACTCATGTTAGCCCCTCATCACCAGCCGATTTTGCATGAACTGAATAAGAACACCCTGCAAACCAGTTCTCCTATGAAATACGATAGTAAAACCCAAGTCACCCAACTGAGTTCTTTTCAGCTAACTTACAACGAAGATCCTAAACTCGCAATTGTACAACAACAAAGGGAATTCGCCTTTACACAATGTCGCTGTAGATTATCAGTAGAAAGCAACGCCAAAACACCGGCTCAGATAACCCTAAATGGAAATCAGCTAGCAATATTGACAGGTAAATGGATCAATAAGCTTACTGGTACCGCTGAACCAGAACAGTCGCCCTTGTGCTCTACCTGTTGCCGAGACCACCACGATACTGAGGAAATGATGAAAGCTCAGAATTACTATCGAAAAGAGTCTGATTCTCCTCATACCCATTTCCAACGCAAGGACGACGGCAAATACATCAAGGCAAACAAGTTGGATGATCAATATGACGAGGTATGCCGATTTCAGCGGGTAAATGGTGAGTTTGAATTACTGCCAGATTTACAGGCCCTGCAAACACTCTCATTCCCTAAGACGCAAATGACAAAAACGTTCAATGTGCAATATCAAAAGCAGGTTAGCAACTTACTGAAAGCACATATTTTAGGCAAGGAGCTACCTTTATCTACACTAGATACCGATGTGATAGTTGCGCCGTCAGCAAGCCAACTCCAATTACAAAGTATTTATATGGAAAGGCTAAAGGAAGAGGACATGGAAACGCTTCAAGAAATGATCCTAAAAGACTCCCCAGATTGGTTAAAACTAACACCGTTTTTAGATATTGAATTGACCCTCCATGGTAGTTGGAAAAGCAGTGATACAAGCATTGCATACATAAGTAATCAAGCTAAACAAACTACGTTTTCTCCCATAGAGCAACAATACGCTTCCTATAGTAGAGGCCGATTAGTTGCACTGACAGCCGGAGATGCTCATTTATCTCATAGTCTAAACCCAGGGAATGAGGGAATAATCGACTCACCTGCGATTTCCGTTTTTAATCAAGAGCAAATTATCTTTAGCCCGCCATTGCAGTTGAAGGTGTTAGGAACCAAATTTCATGGCCTAGCTGGGGATATATATTGTGTCTCTTCCGTAGACGACATAGAGCAACCCTGCTCAGATACTCAATTCAAAAAGCTTGATACGTTAAAAATTTACCCAGAAAAAGGCAAGTTTAGCTGCACCATTGAAGAACTGACGAAACCTAATACGAGCTTTTTCAGTTGCTCGAATATACCGAATGGCTGGTTGGGTAAAATCACTATTGATAGTACAAAGTTAGAGGCAGAGGCGACTTTTTATTTCAAGTATCCGAGCGACAAGATCAGCAAAGGCAAAAAACTAACCTTAATTGAGCCTGTAGAGAAAACATCAAACTCTGAGTATTGGCTGATTGTTGAATTTACAAGTTAATTAAAAACTGGCGTAAAGATAACTTGCAACTTTTTACGATAATGGCGATGAGGCTAGCTTAAGACAGCAAGTAGCAATTATCTATAATAGGCTCCAACTCGATCTTTAAAAGCCAGAAGACCATGAATTTAAATTAATAAAAAGGCCAGTACGAGACTAGCCTTCTTGAAACTTACTTTAGAGACTGTAATTTATTGAATATACACTTCAATGTCGGCATCCACTTTCAACGCTTCAATGAGGTTGGTAATCTCTATTTGTGACTGCATTTGTCCCAATTGTCTTTGCATTGCAGATACTTGTTCAGCTGGCAATACGTGTGAGCTGTTAACATGGTTTAGTTGAACAACGCTAATGTCACCATTGGCTTGTACAACCACCGCTCTATTTTGCTCAGGGTTAGGAGACAATTGAAATACTTTGTTTACAATATCGCCAGGTACTTCGCTGCCAAACCGAGTAATATCACCTTGCAATTCCCAGCCAGTATTCTTTTCAGTTAGTTTATCCGTGATGTCAGAGCCATTCTCTAACTCTGCTAACACTGACTCTGCCCATGCTTTAGCCGCTTCCTGTGCTTTTTGAGCAGTCAGCTGAACAACAATTTCTGATTTAACTTCTTCCAATGACTTAGTGCGCTCAGGTTCGTGCTCTTTAACACGAATAATCATGACGTTATTTTCACCAATTGAAATCACTTCACTATTGACTCGATCACTTATTAGCTCATCGGAGAACGCTTGACTAACAACCAGTGGACTTGATACTTCTGCTGGAGGCGCACTTTGCGTAAACAGTGGAGTAGTTTTCACTTCAGTGTCTAGGGCGTCTGCAACTTCTATTAAATCATTTGGCATCTCAAACGCTAATTCGGCTGCTGTATTTTGCAGTATAAAAAATTCCTCAATCGCTTTTTCGCGTTTTACTTGCTCAGTCAATGTCTCTTTCACCTCAGTAAAAGGAGTGACTTGCTGATCTTTGATATCAGTAAGCTTAATGATTTGTAAACCGAAGTCTGATTCTACTATGTCGGTGATATCACCCACATTTGCTAAATTAAACGCAGCCTCTTCAAACTCTTCATCCATATCACCGCGAGCGATATAATCAAGGTCGCCGCCATTTTCCGCAGAAAACGCATCATCAGACACTTCAGCTGCCACTTTAGCAAAATCTTCACCACCACGTAGACGTGTTAACGTAGTTTCTGCTTTAGCTCTTGCTGCATCTTCATCTTCGCCAAACTCGATAAGGATGAGAGAAAGTCTTCTCTGTTCTTCTGATTGAAAATCATTAGAAGAACGATTGTATAGCTCTTCTACTTCTTCATCTGTAACTTCAATTCCCGCCATCAAGTCATCTGCATTGAGTTCAATATATTCTAGACTCACTTTTTCTTGGGTATCGAATGCCGCAATATTTTGCTGATAAAAAATTTCTATTTCTTCATCGTTAATTTCTACTGAATCTGAAAAACCCTTTGATGGCACGGTAAAATATTGAATATCACGGGTCTGCAATTGCAAGGCAAGAATTCTTGATGCTTCAGACGGCAAACTAAATTCACTGCCTAGCATCGCACTAACGAATTGTTGGCGCGTCATTTCGCTACGTAAGTAGTCTTTAAATGTACTAGGCTGAAAACCAACTTGACGCAAGGTTGCTTTAAAACGCTCATTATCGAATGATTGACCTACCTGAAACTCAGGCATATTCACGATACTTTTACGAACTTGCTCTTCACTTACGCGCAAACCAATCTCTTCGGCTGCTTGTTCCATCAATTTATCGGCAATCAGTCTATCGAGAACGTTTTTTCGAAACTGGCTCAAATAACCACTATCAGCAGCAAGTATGCTAAAGCTTTCTCCATACTGCGCTTCCATTCGTGCGCGTTCATTTTGATACGCTCTATCGAATGTGGTTTGGGAAATTTCACTTCCATTCACTGATGCAGCCGCATTACTTGATGAAGATACATAACCACCCACGCCCGCAAAGACGAAACTTAAAATAACTAAACCTAGGATCACAACAGCCCAAGTGCCTTGGGATCCTTCTCTGATTTTTTCCAACATATGCGTCTTTTATCTCCGACGGACTAATGAACTCAACCGTATTAAGGTTTTTAAAACGGTAATAAAGCGGCAGGATTATAACGTGAAAATTGGTTTGATCACCAGTGATATACCCAAGTAAAGGAGATTCAATAGCTGTTTATAATGATCCCTTGTAAATAATCTGGATCTTCAGCCTATTTATCTTATCTATCTCTATTAAAATACTCGACTTTGCACGTTTCAGAATTGCGATATTACACATACAAAAAGGGCGATGATCACTCATCGCCCTTTTTCAAAAGACTAAAATTCTTAGTTACAAGAATCTTTAAGAGCTTTACCTGCTTTGAAAGAAGGTACTTTCGCTGCAGCAATCTGGATAGTTTGACCAGTTTGCGGGTTACGACCACTTCGAGCTGCGCGCTCACGAACTGAGAATGTACCAAAGCCAACTAGCGCTACTTGATCGCCGTCTTTAAGAGCTGCAGTAACTGCATCGGTAAATGAATCAAGAGCACGACCAGCAGCTGCTTTAGAAATATCTGCACCAGCAGCAATACTATCGATTAGTTGAGACTTGTTCACAATAGATCCCCTTCATTTGTTTTTATTTATTGTTCCGTAAATTTTTTTAGTACGGTCACGTTATAGCAAGCTTAATTTTTAATTTCAAGCATTGATTTACAATTTATTTACACTTAATGAATCGTCTCAATCCCTTTTGTGATAAGGCTTCTGACGAATCTGTGCTAAAGGCTACCATATCTTTTAACTTAGTGAAGCCCTAAAATTCAAAAAATATAAAAAAAATAGCCGTTATTGGCTATTTTTTCTTCGATTGCACTTTTTCAGTGCTAAAACCCTCTGGGTTTTCCTGTAATGCTAAGTTCAAAACTTCATCAATCCATTGAACTGCATGGATATCTAAGTCTTGTTTTACATTATCAGGGATTTCTTCAAGGTCACGTTCATTATCTTTTGGAATGACCACGGTTTTAATTCCACCACGGTGGGCAGCAAGTAATTTTTCTTTCAAACCACCAATGGCGAGTACTTCTCCACGAAGTGTAATTTCACCTGTCATTGCCACTTCTGCTTTCACCGGATTACCCGTTAGCGAAGAAACTAACGCCGTACACATGGCAATACCCGCACTAGGGCCATCTTTTGGTGTAGCGCCTTCTGGAACGTGCACATGGATATCACGTTTTTCATGAAAGTCTTCGTTAATGCGTAATTTTTCAGCTCGACTACGAACCACAGTCATTGCCGTTTTAATTGATTCGAGCATTACGTCACCTAAAGATCCAGTAAAGGTTGTTTTGCCTTTACCAGGAACAGAGGTCGTTTCTATTGTAAGCAAGTCGCCGCCGACCGAAGTCCACGCCAAACCGGTAACTTGACCTATCTGATTACTTCCTTCAGCTTTACCATAATCAAAACGTTGAACACCCAAGAAATCTTTTAGGTTTTCTTGATTCGCAACGACTTGTTTCAAGGATTTGTCGAGTAAGATATTTTTCACCGCTTTGCGGCAAATTTTAGAAATTTCTCGCTCTAAACTACGTACACCCGCTTCCCGCGTGTAATAACGAATAATACCTATGATGGCAGAGTCTTCGATTACCAACTCACCTTTTTTAAGTCCGTTTCGAGACATTTGCTTTTCAACAAGGTGACGGGTAGCAATGTTTAGCTTTTCATCTTCGGTGTAGCCAGATAAACGAATCACTTCCATACGGTCTAATAATGGACCTGGAATGTTCATACTATTCGAAGTGGCAACGAACATGACATCGGACAAATCGTAATCCACTTCCAAGTAGTGGTCACTGAAGGCTCCGTTTTGCTCGGGATCGAGTACTTCAAGTAAGGCTGAAGACGGATCACCTCGCATGTCCGAAGACATTTTGTCAATTTCATCAAGTAAAAATAGCGGGTTTTTAACCCCTACTTTCGCCATTTTTTGAATTAGCTTGCCTGGCATTGAGCCAATATAGGTGCGTCTATGACCTCGAATTTCAGCTTCATCGCGCACACCGCCAAGAGCCATTCTTACGTACTTACGGCCAGTAGCTTTAGCAATTGACTGCCCAAGCGAGGTTTTCCCCACACCAGGCGGTCCCACCAAACACAAAATGGGTCCTTTGAGTTTTTTCACGCGCTGTTGAACCGCTAAATACTCAAGAATTCTTTCCTTCACTTTTTCCAAACCATAATGATCGGAATCAAGAATATCATCGGCTTTAGCTAAATCTTTTTTCACTGCACTACGTTTATGCCAAGGCACATTCGCGAGCCAGTCAATATAACTTCTCACCACGGTAGCTTCAGCTGACATAGGTGACATCATTTTAAGCTTGCGTAGTTCTGCGGTAGCCTTATCCTTTGCCTCTTGAGGCATTTTGGCATCTTCGATTTTCTTGGCTAAAGCCTCAAATTCATCAGGTGTCTCATCAAGCTCACCCAACTCTTTTTGAATTGCCTTCATTTGCTCGTTTAGGTAGTACTCTCGTTGACTCTTTTCCATTTGCTTCTTAACCCGAGTACGGATTTTTTTCTCTACCTGAAGCAAATCAATTTCATTTTCCATGAGAGCCATTAAATACTCTAAACGTTCATTAACGCCTTCCATTTCGAGTACTTTCTGCTTTTCAGACAATTTCAGCGGCATGTGCGCTGCCATTGTATCAGCCAAGCGTGCCGCTTCTTCAATGCCGCTCAAGGAGGTCAGCACCTCTGGCGGGATCTTTTTATTCAGTTTAACGTAACCTTCGAACTGCGAAATTGCAGAGCGTATCAATACTTCCTGCTCGTTTTCTGCAACATCTTCATCTTCTTTACGCACAACTTCTGCTACAAAGAATTCATCAGTTTGTAAAAAGGTTTGAATTTGACCTCTAACGTTACCTTCAACCAACACTTTCACAGTGCCATCAGGTAGTTTTAGAAGTTGTAAAATAGTGGCAATGGTACCTACTTGATACACATCATCGGTTTCTGGTTCATCTACACCAGCGTCTTTTTGGGCAACCAAGAAAATCTGCTTATCTTTGTCCATTGCTGCTTCTAAACAACGAATAGATTTTTCCCTGCCAACGAATAATGGAATAACCATGTGGGGATACACCACCACATCACGCAATGCCAATACTGGCATTTCAATGCGATCAACTCGCTCATCTGTCATGCTACATCTCGTTTTAGTTAACTGCTAGAAAGGTAATGATTATGTATATGGGGTTAACACAGTAAAGTTCAATTAAATAACATTACGATACTATTAAATCTTATTCAATTTAAATTTTTATCTTTAAAAATCAAAATGTTAAATAAACTCATAATATGAAATAAATTAATTATTTATTTACCAATAGACTTACTTTGAAGAATGAGTAAAAGATCAGCTGGACCAAAATATTTTAGATAGCACAAATAATAACAAAGGCTCCGAAGAGCCTTTAGTATTAAAATAACGTTATTCTGATGCAGCTTTTTTATCGCCGCCACTGTCGTAGATAAGAATCGGTTTAGATTCGCCTTTGATCACCGTTTCATCGATAACGACTTTACTAACACCTGTCATCGACGGTAAATCATACATGGTTTCTAACAACACTCCCTCAACGATAGAGCGTAAACCACGTGCACCTGTTTTCCGTTGCATTGCTTTGTGAGCGATGGCATGCAAGGCATCTTCACGAAACTCTAGTTCAGTATCTTCCATTGCGAACAACGCACCATATTGCTTAGTTAGCGCGTTTTTAGGCTCTTGAAGAATTTGAATTAAGGCTTCTTCGTTTAACTCTTCTAAACTGGTTAGTACAGGTAAACGACCAATAAATTCCGGGATCAGTCCGTATTTAACTAAATCTTCAGGTTCTACTTTTTTGAATAGTTCGCTGGCTGCTTTTTTGTCGTCTTTATTTTTGACTGTCGCGCCAAAACCAATGCCTGAACCCACTGCTGCTCGCTGTTCAATCACTTTGTCTAGACCTGCAAAAGCACCACCACAGATAAATAAGATTTTTGAAGTATCCACTTGCAAAAACTCTTGTTGTGGATGCTTACGTCCACCTTGAGGCGGAACGGAAGCAATTGTACCTTCAATTAGTTTTAACAATGCCTGTTGAACACCTTCCCCTGACACATCACGGGTAATCGAAGGATTATCAGACTTACGAGATATTTTATCTATTTCATCAATGTAAACGATGCCACGTTGGGCTTTTTCCACGTCGTAATCACACTTCTGCAATAACTTTTGGATAATGTTTTCAACATCTTCGCCCACATAACCAGCTTCAGTTAGGGTAGTCGCATCAGCCATAGTAAACGGCACGTCTAATAGTCTTGCTAGTGTTTCAGCAAGCAGCGTTTTTCCGCTACCTGTTGGCCCGATAAGCAAGATATTACTCTTACTTAACTCGATGCCATTGTGAACATCACCACTTCGCAGTCGTTTATAGTGATTATAAACAGCAACCGATAACACCTTTTTAGCATGTTCCTGACCAATTACATATTCATCCAGATGAGTATGTATCTCTTTTGGTTTAGGTAATGCGTCTTGCTTTTTCTTAGGTGAAATTTCTTTAATTTCTTCACGAATAATATCGTTACAAAGCTCGACACACTCGTCACAAATGAACACCGAAGGTCCGGCGATAAGTTTACGCACTTCGTGCTGACTCTTACCGCAGAACGAGCAATACAATAGCTTGTTGTCGCCGTCTGTGTTTTGCTTATCACTCATTTAACAATTGCCCCTTCCATTTCGTCTTATCGTTTCATGTTTCACTAACGAGCCTATATTGACGATATAGGCTAAACGATATACTACTTAATTTACTATTTGGTATTTAGCGCATCTGTTCGATTTGTCAACACTTGGTCGATCAAACCGTACTCTTTAGCTTCAGAAGCACTCAAAAAGTTGTCACGATCTGTATCTTGCGATACTTTTTCATAATCCTGACCAGTATGTTCAGACATTAAACGATTCAACTTCTCTTTAATAGACAGGATTTCTTTAGCATGTATTTCAAAATCAGATGCTTGTCCTTGGAAACCACCCAAAGGTTGATGAATCATCACCCTTGAATTTGGCAAACAATAACGCTTACCTTTAGCTCCACCTGATAATAAGAATGCACCCATACTAGCAGCCTGTCCTACACATACAGTGCTTACATCAGGTTTTATAAAGTTCATAGTATCATATATGGCCATTCCTGCCGTAACAGAACCACCTGGAGAGTTAATATATAAAAATATATCTTTCTCTGGGTTTTCAGCTTCTAAAAACAACATCTGCGCTACGATTAGGTTAGCCATATGATCTTCAACTTGACCGACCAAGAAAATAACATTCTCTTTTAACAGTCTAGAATATATATCGTAAGAACGCTCACCCTTTGCAGTTTGTTCTACTACCATTGGGACAAGTGCATTGAGTGGATCGATTGGATTATTCAACATAAAATTAATTCTTCAAAAATAAAAATGCTCGGTAATTACCGAGCATTTAATCAGGTGCTGACTATTGAAGTCAATTACCAAAGGCCTAAATTACTGCTGTTTGTTCATGATATCGTCAAAAGCGGTGTCAACTTCTTTAACTTTAGCCTGACTCAGAACCAATTCAACGGCTTGCTCTTCAAGGGCAACGTTTTGAATTTGCTGAAGTAATTCGTTATTTGTTTTGTAGTACTCAATAACTTCTGATGGATCTTCGTATGCAGAAGCAGTCGTTTCAATTAACTGCTCAACTTTAGCGTCATCCACCTTAATTTCGTTGGTTTTGATAACTTCGCCTAAAATTAGACCAATTGAAACGCGACGTTTAGCATTTTCTTCAAACAAATCAGCCGGTAGTTCAGGCATGTTTGCACTGTTGCCGCCAGATTGTTGTTGGAAACGCTGCTTCGCCTGTTCACGCAAAGCGTCAACTTCTTGGTCAAGAAGCGCTTTAGGCACATCAATACTATTTTGCTCAAGCAAACCAGAAATCACATCTTCTTTTAACTTAGCTTTAAGGGTCTGATCAAGTTCACGTTGCATATTTTTGCGAACTTCAACTTGAAGGGCTTCAATACTGCCATCTTCAATACCAAATAACTTAGCAAACTCTTCGTCTACTTTAGGTAGTTCTAAGCCTTCAACCTTAGTCACAGTGATAGTAAATTCAGCGTCTTTACCTTTAAGGTTTTCTGCATGGTAATCTTCAGGGAAAGTAACGTTAGAAACAACTTCTTCGCCCTTCTTCGCGCCAACCAATGGCTTTTCAAAACCAGGGATCATTCGATCTTTACCAAGCTCTAACGGAAAGTCTTCAGCTTTGCCACCATCGAATTCTTCGCCGTCGATAGTACCTACAAAGTTAATTGTTACGCGATCGTCTTTTTTCGCTTTACGCTTAACTTCTTTCCAGTCAGCATGTTGCTTACGCAACGTTTCCATCATGTTTTCAAGATCTTTGTCGTTAATTTCAACAACTGGCTTTTCAATTTCAATTTTATCAATACCTTGAACTTCTAGTTCAGGATAAACTTCAAAAGACGCGACAAATTCTAAATCTTCACCGTCTACATCTTTTTTCAATTCAAAGCTAGGCATACCCGCTGGGTTCAATTTTTCTTGTACCACTGCTTCATAGAAGTTACGTTGCATGGCTTCGCCAGCTACTTCTTGACGAACCGCTTGGCCGAAGCGCTTTTTAATTACGGTGACGGGCACTTTACCTGGGCGGAAACCATTAATACGTTGGGTTTTAGCCAACTGCTGTAAACGTGACTTTACTGCTGAATCAATAGAATCAGCAGGAACAGATATGGTTAAACGGCGTTCTAGGCCTTGAGTCGTCTCGACTGACACTTGCATTATTATTCCTCAACTATGCGTCACACAACGCGTAATTCGAACTCGCAGCAACTGATAAATAACCTATTAATTTAATGTGCTTATTTAATGTAAAAATAACAGGTTACTTTAGATACCAATACTGCCGCATTTTGCGGACCTAGTTGGTCCACCTCGGTTAAAAAAGACGCGACAGTATACAGGCTGTGCGTTGTATAGTCGAGGGTAAAAATTAATTTAAATGCGCTCATTGGCATATGTGTTGAATTTATTTAGAAAAGGGGCCTTTTTCCTCAGCAAAGGCTTTATTTCAAGGGGAACACCTCCTTGATTGCATAACGTCTTAATATGTGGAATATTATTTTCAAGAAAGTGACTATACTTCGAGCCGAATTTGAATCCCAAAGATATGCTATTGCATCATTTACGATGCATATTAACGATTACCGAAGCACAACATATTAGTATGTTTCACCCCCAATTTAATTGGAAATCAGATCGCATATCAGCAGATTCAATTGAACCTACCTCTCCTCTTTCAAACGCTGAAGTTGGTTTATTTAACGATATTGACACACTGCCATCATCTAAAAACAACGAACTGCAGTTCAAACAGTTAGATCAAACTAGCTTATTAATTCAAGTTTCCGACCTTGTTATTTCAGATATAAGTAGTTTCGGTAGTAACAACGATGCTGACACAAACTCAACGAAACCAACACACTCGCGTCGTGCACCTTTACGAGCATTAAATAGTGAACAATATTATTTTATAAAAATAGAATTTCGGCAAAGATTACCTAGCTGGTTGAGCCGAACAGATAACCATTTTGATAAATCGAATTATAGATTTACGGCTTTGCAGCAACTGATTGTAGCAGCGGGTATGCAAAGTAAATTAATGAGTGATTACTTATATTTGTTATCAGACCCCCTAACGAGCTTATGCTCGAGGCCGGTTTTACAAAACAAAATTGCCCAGCTGAGTCAATCCTATTCAGTTGGTTTAGTGATGGTTCACTGTATCGATTTCCATCAAATCAACAAAAAATTTGGACACCAATTTGGCGATAATGTCATTCAGGAAATTGCCAGTAACCTTAAAGATGTTACACGCGAAGGAGACATCTTATGCCGTTTTGGTGGTGCGCTATTTGGCGTTGCATTTCCCGTTAATGAGCACACAGATGTTGCCAGTCTGGCAAAAAAGTTACAGAACTCTTTACAACAAAAACAATATTTAGAAGGAGCAATCAACTTACTTTTCGATTTAGGTGCTGCAATTGTCGAGCACAAACAACAACAAAACGATGAAAATGAGAACGCCAACACTTTGATAAATCGAGCAGATCAAGCACTGAAAGTTGCACAGCAAGAAAATCAACCATCCATCATTACCTGGCACAAAGATGATTTCAATTTGTATCAGCAGCAGTTTAATTACCTCGGCGGTATTTTTACCGCAGACACAGTAACCGACTACCGTAACATGTTGTTATTGTGGGATATATCTTCATTAATTGCAGATAAATACAATTTTTCCCAATTGTGTCAAAGCGTTGTTCAGCGCTTAGCGCAAACTTTCGATTTTATGTGTGCCGGCATTGTTAGCACACCAGAACAAGACCAAGATGAATATAAGTATTCAATAAATTCTGACGATAACGCAATTTCCTTAAGCAACAAGGATCGTGCATTTTTAGCTGAAATCAAACAGATGCAAAAAGTCGCTATAGAAAGTCGAAAACCGTCTGAGCGGTATATGGGCAACGCACTTTTATTAGTTTTACCCCTAGAAATCGAAACGCAAGATTGTTTTTTCATATGCGGAAATGCACAACGATTTGAAGTTAAACACGATACTAAAGTGCTCTTGTCGGGGTTAACTCGGCAACTTGGAAAAGCGTTGCGCAGAAGCCGTTTGGAAGAGGAACTCAATCGAAAACTCGAAACTCAAAATGAACAACTTCAAAATGAATTAGCCCAACTTAAAGAAGGTCTGCAGGTTAGTAGTATTATTTATCGCTCTCAAGCCATGGAAAACCTGATGCGCCATGCAAAACGCGCAGCGACAACGGACACAACTGTGTTAGTCACTGGCGAAAGTGGTACGGGTAAAGAGCGGCTCATTAATGCGCTACACCAAATGGGAAACCGTAAAGATAAAGCGTTAGTGATAGTAGATTGTGGCTCAATTCCTGAAACCTTGATTGAGTCTGAGTTATTTGGTCACGTAAAAGGGGCCTTTACCGGTGCTCAAAATACCACATCAGGAAAGGTTCTAGATGCCAATGGGGGGGTATTGGTGTTAGATGAAATTGGTGAACTCCCTCTCAATATGCAAACTAAGCTGTTACGTTTTGTGCAAGAAAAGCACTTCACTCCAGTTGGTGGAAATAAAGTCATCAATGTTGATGTGAAAATTATTGCGGTTACTAATCGAGATTTGGCACAGGAAGTGGAGCTAGGTCACTTCCGAAAAGATTTGTACTATCGATTAAATGTGCTGACCTTGCATAATCCTCCACTGCGAGAAAGAGTTGAAGATATCGCCTTGTTAGCATCACACTTTTTAAAGAAATTTGCTGAACAATTTAAGGTGGAAAAACGCACCCTGGCTCCTGCAACACTCGAAAAAATGATACGTTACCCTTGGCCAGGCAATATTCGCGAGCTAGAAAATCGCTTGATGCAAGCAACATTACTTAGTGAAAACAGTACAATTGATTGGGAACTATTGAATATCCATGAAAATGGACATGCCGTTTCTGCCACTCATGCTGTTATGCCTGAAACTAAACTTCCCCCCCAAGAACAGCAAACCTCGTTTGCGTCCCATTTCCCGAACAAATCAAGCATAACCTCAGCTGCTGTTGAGCAATCGGCTTACGTTTCAACACAAACAACCTCGGCTTTGCAGCAGAGCGATAGTTTCGATTCGAAAAACCTTACCCCCGAACTGTATCTTTCGGAATTATTAGAAATAGTCAAACACCTGCTTACGACCTCAGGGCAGCATCCTCAATTTTTCAATGCGCCCTACGGAATTTGGATTGAAGATGAATTGATATTGAAAACCTATCTGGCAACGGATCGTAAGATGCGACTGACCGCAGCCAGGTTATCCATATCGCAAAGTACGGCGCGTAGAAAAGTAGATAGAATTCTAAAGGACATGAATAATGGCTCATTAGAACGTCCGCCAAAGTGGGAGCAGTTAAGTGAAGTGCTGATGCCCATTGCCACAGGAGAAATTCACATTGCCAATTGCGTAGCTAAGATAAAGCTGCTTGTTTTAGAAGCCATTTTGCACACCCCTGTTTATAACATGGCACAAGCCGCGGAAATGCTAGGGGTAAGCGAACCCACTTTTTATAAACTGAAACGGGAATTAGACAGTAGTCATTAAAAATGTCTAATCTTCAACTGACATTTTGAATGTCGCAACGGGCTTAACCTGCTCACAAGGTTAACTTGAAGCCAATCTTGGTATAGTTCAGAGCTTACAAATACTAAGTTGGCAAGGAAGTTTTATCTGCGCCGAGATTTAATATCTAAAATTTTGGAATCTTTCGTAAGGTTGGCTTGTACAATTCGCACATAACCTTCATCAATTACATTCTCGATATTTTGGGTCAGAGTATTCATAATTCCAACTGGTGGCATTTCTTTAGATTGTATAATTCCTGTCCATTGATTGCGCCCAGATTCTTTAGACTTATATAAAGCATTATCTGCCAGTAAATGCACCTGCTCCCAACCTAAAGAGTCGGGGTAATGATGTGAAAATGGATAAGTGCTATACCCTATAGAACAAGATAAATGCATTTTCTGCTTAAGGTCAATGTCAAAACCATAATCAGCAATTTTTGTTCTTAAACGCTCAGCTAAAAGCTCAATTTCCTTTATCTCTTCAACTCTGCCCATTACTAAAAACTCGTCTCCACCCCACCGTATTACAGTATCAGATTTGCGACAAACAGCTTTTAATAATTCACTCACCTGACAAATGACTTTATCTCCAGCATCATGCCCATAGGTGTCATTGATAGGTTTGAATCCGTCTAAATCAAACATAAGGAAAAACAGCCTTGGTCCACTGTCTGCGTCGAATTTCCCAGCGCTGAGAGCTTGCTCAAAATCACGAAAAACACTAGCGCATTGTTGTTCAACAATACTATTTAAATAACGTCTGTTATGCAGCCCAGTTAATTGGTCGGTGACGCTCGCACTGAGCAACTGTTCATTAACTTCGCGTAACTCAGCAGTTCTACTTTTTACCTCTAATTCAAGTTCGTGACGGTAGTTTGCTTCTTTGGCTAACTTATTGATGTACCAACGATAGACAAGGTATAAACTTCCCAAAACCAACAAACCATAAATGGTATAAGCCCACCATGAATACCATGGCGCGGGTAACACAGTTAGTGCCACATTAGCACCTTGCTCATTCCAAATACCGTCATTATTGGATGCTTTGACTCGAAATATATAACTGCCAGCCGGTAGGTTGGTATATGTCGCTTTGCGAATATCCCCCGCTTCTATCCAGTTATTATCGAAGCCTTCCAATTTATACAAATAACGATTATTCGTTGGAGAGGCGAAATCCAGCCCAGCAAACTCAAAAGCAATCAAATAGTCTTTGTGAGAAATTTGTATGTGGTTACTTTTTTGTCCAGAAGAGTCTAGTGAAAAGACCTCATTTAACTTCTGGAACTTGGTTAATACAACGGGAGGAACATGTTGATTAGGCGCGATTTGTGACGGATAAAATGAAGTTGCCCCGTTAGTTCCGCCGAAATAAAGCTTGCCACTTTTCGAACGATAATAGGCACCATTATTGAATTCATTACCTTGAAGTCCGTGGGAACTATCATAATTTAATAATTCAAATGTTTCTGGATTTAGCTTACTAATACCTCGATTGGTACTTAACCATAGGAATCCAGATTCGTCTTCAAGAATGCCAAAGACACTGCTACTTGGAAGACCTTCGTATCGAGAGATCCGTTCAAACTCAAATTTTCCTAATTTACGATTCTCTGCAGAAAGTTTTGCGACACCAGCGCCCCTTGTTCCAATCCACATGTTTTCCTGAGAATCTTCAAAAATCGTCCACACTTCTTGGCTGCCTAAGGATGCGGGATCATCAACATCGTTTGGTATCCGCATAGCGGTGCCAGTTGTAGGGTTAAATATATTTAAACCTGCTCCCCAGGTACCAATCCATAACAAACCATTATTCGCTTTGTGAACGCTCATCAAACTATTACTGCTTAACGTTTGTAGGTCTGTATCATCTGACAAATAGCGAGTAAAAGTTTGGTCTTTAATGTCGAATAAATTTAAGCCACCAGTGAAAGTAGTGATCCAAAGTTTATTATTGCCTGCCGATTTAATCGCTGTAACACCCTGCGCTGAAAGGGCATTGGGGTTTGCTTTATCTGCTGGGTAATGGGTAAACGTCATTGTGGAAGTATCAAGTTTGCTCATACCTTGGTCTTGATAGCCAATGTAAAGCTCATTACCATTTTCCGAGTAAAGTGACATAACGGTATTGCTACGCAAAGTGTTGTCATCTTCTTCATTGGCAACAAAATGTTGAATATCCCCAGTCTCCACATTTAACCTATCTAGGCCCCCAATTGACCCTATCCATATCTCATTGTCTTTACCATCAACGAACGAATTGATATAACTTCCACTTAGGCTTTTCGACTTATCCGCTCCTTCACGAATATGATCAAAATTAGACGTCGCCGTATTCCACTTATTTAAGCCTTTAATACTACCAACCCAAAACACCTTGCCGCGGTCTTGAAATAAATACGTCAACTTGCCATCAGAAAGACTGTAAGGATTTTGCTTTTCTGGTTTGATATGTAAAAACGTTCGTTTGTCATTTTCCAGCCTAAATAGCCCATCTGAGGTTGCATACCAAATTCGATCATTGCGATCTTGGTATATATGGCTGACTTTTTGATCCGATAAGGCTTCAGGTCGCCACACCTCAGGTGCTTCACCCTCTAATTGCGAAAACGTGATCGCCGTCACGCCGTTATCACCGCCAAGCCAAATTCTTTGTTGATGATCCACGGTGAGAGTTTTTATCTGCGAAGATTGAATACCAGTAATATTGTTCATTTCCGTGGCATCAATTAAAACTTGGTAGCTATTGGGATCAAGTTTTACGACGCCTAAACCCGAGGCTGCAATCCACAAATAACCTTGCTGATCTTCGGCAATACTTTGGATTACAACCTGCTTTGATTGTTCAGGGGTAATTGGCACATTTGTAAAATCATCGGTTGCGGGATTGTATATATTTAACCCTTTGTCACTGCCCAGCCATATTTGATTTTTTGATGAGTGAAACAGTACTCTTACTGTATCAGAGTTTATACTGCTGTTATCACCTGCTCGATATCGATAGTGGCTGAAGGATTGCGTACCCTTATTAAAAACGTTAACGCCATTGCGCGTCCCTATCCACAGCATATTTTCCTGGGGTTCAATTATCGAGTAGATCCAATCAGAACTTAACGACTCTTTACTTCTTGGACTATAAGTGAATACTTTAAATTGGTAACCGTCATATCGATTTAGTCCTTCTTGAGTACCAAACCACATATAACCTTCGGAATCTTGAAACGCGGTTAGGATATTTTCTTGGGATAGCCCCTGATCTAGAGTAATGCGCTGAAATTTAATGTTTTCATTGTCTGCTACCGCATTAAACGTGCTGACTAGAGCAATTAAAGCGAGCATTGTTTGCAATGTTAAAAGTTTAACTAGCATCAATGACTTCATGAACTCATATTATCCTAATTGATTAAGGCTGAAGCATTTTAGATGTCCAAATTTACTTGAGCAACTAAATTTAACACTCTTTGTCTAAAACAGCTAAGCTGCATTCAAAGAATGCAGCTTAGCTTTGGTTGTTAATTATAGATTTAGGGACAGATTAGATTAATCCAGCTCAACTTCTAGAAGCTTGTTGGTCTCTTCATCATCGTTTACCACTGATTCATCTAACAACGCTTGATCTACAGACTCAATAGACATGTTGCCATCCCAAATTGAACCTTCAATGGAAGTTAATGCATCCCAAATGGAACCTTCAATCGATGATAAACCATCCCAAAGTGAACCTTCAATCGCTGTAGTACCATCCCATATGGACCCTTCAAGACTGGATAAGCCATCCCAAATCGATCCCTCAAGTGAGGTTGTTCCATCCCAAATCGAACCTTCTAACACTGAGAATCCGTCCCAGATGGACCCTTCGAGAATTGTCGAACCATCCCAGATTGAACCTTCAATAGCTGTAGTTCCGTCCCAAATTGAACCTTGAATTGAAGTAGAACCATCCCAAATCGAACCCTGAAGAGCTGTTTTTCCATCCCAGAGTGATCCTTCAATTGAACTTAATCCGTCCCAAATTGAACCTTCAATTCTACTAGTAGAGTCCCAAATTGAACCTTCTATTGTACTGCTACCGTCCCAAATAGACCCTTCTGCTACAAATTCACCATTGTTAAGGGCTAATAACAACTGACCTTGCTCAGTCACACGAGCTGGGCCTTTGAAGTGTGCCACTCCATTGAGATCAGCTTCAAGATCTAAACCAACGTTGGCGCAACCAAAAGCGTCACTGGTCACCGCTGCATAGGCATTAATTAAGCCAGCACCTTGAGTGAAAGGTCCGTAATTTTCACCCGTAGCAGGGTCTTTTACCGCTGTAGCGGAATCAATTAAGCGACATTTCACATCATCAGGGGACAAACGAGAGTTGTACTGCAGCATAAGTGCAATCGTACCCGTTACCACAGCTGCGGCTTGTGAAGTACCAGACACCAGGTGGTAATCCTCACCTGTTTCAGACTCTACAAAATTTTTGTTTTTCAACAAGCTTTTGTTCATTTTAGAAGCGATATGCCCACCAAAAGCAACAATTTCAGGTTTAACAAAGCCTTCTACTGAGGGGCCTTTTGATGAGAAGGTAGTCATACGATCATCGCTATAATCGTCAGGTGTATAACTATCTGTCAGTGCGCCAACAGTAATAATGTAAGGATTATTTCCAGGTACGGTCACAGTCGCATAATCCGAGCCTGTATTACCTACTGAAGTTACAACAACAATACCTGCGTCCCATAAGCGCATTACTGCTTGGTTAATCGGGTCACTCCAATAGTTTGATTGTACACTTGCCCCCATAGATAAATTCAATACACGGATACGATAGCGATTACGGTTCTGATAAATATAGTTTAATCCATCTAACACATCGGTATAGCTACCATTACCTGAAGCATCAAAGGCTTTAACTGACAACAAATACACATCCGGAGCAATACCGTTAAATTTACCTTCATCCGTTTTGAGACTACTGGCAATAATACCCGTAACATGGCTTCCGTGACCATTTTGATCATCGTTTAAAGCCCGTGTCTTTTTACTTTTAATTGCATCATACTTATAAAACGCGCGTGAACGTTCATATTGATTCTGTAATAGGTATTTACCTTGGCTGCCGCCCATTAACGTGCCACTGTCTAAAACAGCAACTGTTACGCCCTTTCCAGTAATTCCCTTTTCATGTAATAAATCTGCCTGTGTTTGAGTGGCAATATTATTGTCGATAGCGAATTTTTTTAATTGACCTGCAGCATTGGCTGAATTGCCATTCCCCATAGTCATCACGTTTCTATCTGCAGTAACCTGTATACCAGAAATACTGGCTAGTTCATCGGCCTGCTTAACAGATAAGTAGGCACTAATAGCATTGATAATTGGAAATTCTCGCGAAACTGCACCGCCGACGCGCTCAACTGCGGATACCAAAGCATCACGGCCCAACCCTTGTAATATGTAGGCTTGTTCTTTTGCTACGTTTTGGCTTACTACCATTTGTGGTGTACTGCCTGATTCAGTAAAGAAAGGCACACTGCTACTATTGGCTTGAGTTGTCAGCATCACTGCTGAAACACTGCTGATGAAGGAAAGGGCTCCAACTAACATTGTTTTCTTATCTGTAAAAAAACTCATTTTATCACTCCACTTCGGATAAATTTTAATCTCTCCACACCTAAATGCACAATGTATGCCAACTCTCAATTTCAAATTAACTTGTTGTATTTAAATGATTTTTACAATCATCGACCAAAGACGACTTAAAATATGAATAACAAACTTAAAATATGAATAACAAACTTAAAATATGAATTAAAATAAAAACCAATGGTCATAATTTAAGTCACATATATTAGTCTAATTAAATTACCTTTTCATTTTAGAAACCCAAAGTAATCTATGTTGTTTTGCGTAAACCTAGGTAGTGCGGTCAAACCAGACTGAAACTATCCATGACTTAGCTAAATATCAGCAAAACCTGCTAGGTTGAGTGGTTTTAAGAAAAGAGCAGAAATGAACGTTAGTGGATTAAAACGAGGATTAAATTAAGCATTGAGAACAGGGCTAGTGATGGGTATCCTGCTGATATGACACAATATCAAACTCACGAGCTGACCCCATGAGTAATAGTAAATTAATCCTCTCTTTCCTTTGCATTGCAATAGCCGTGTTGTGCTATGTCATGTTTGGTCCATCTGATCACGAACCAGTTGAACTTTCAGAGGAAGTCAAAGGTGAGTTGTTAAATACATCTGACAACTCCGATATGGAGCAGTTACCCAATGCTGAGACAGCAACACCCGAAGTCGATTTGCAAGGCTTACCAGCCAGTCCTCTGAATATTTCTTTAATAGGAGTTGTGGCAAGTGATGAGGAAATGGAGGCCTCAGCAACCATCCAATCTCGTTTACAAGTTCGTACTTATTTTGTTAATGATCAAATCGCATACACTAACGCAGTAATACAAGAAATTAGAAACGATAGGGTTATATTGTTAAATGAAGGGCAGCGAGAAGTATTATTACTCAGGGGCACGGTATCTGAAGAAAATAATCTAGCAGCAAACACAAGCAAGAATCTGACTGAAGGATATGATCAAAATACTCACCCTCAGGACGTTGCCAAATCCATTGGTAACCGACCTAAACTACTGGAGCATATCATCACTATTTCACCTTTTGATCGCAATGACCCATCTGCTGGTTTTAATGTGCTCCCAGGTTTGAATCCTAAACTATATCGAAACGCAAAATTTAAAGAAGGCGACGTACTACAAAAGATTAACGGTAACGATATTACCACTGATGAGGGGCTGGAGGCCGTTCAAACCTTATTACCCACAGCTCAAACACTCATGTTTAGTGTATTGCGGGGTGGTCAGGTGATTAGTTTGTATTTAGATATTCCCTCAGAAAACTTAAATATACAAAGAAATTAGAAGTTAAGGCTGATCCCCCCCGTTAATGGGATAGAGCCCACACCTGTAGCACGGTCTTTAGGCCGTGAATTTGATATCAATAAATGCAGGGCTAAAGCCACCGCCTACAGACCATGGATGTTTTGAATTTGGTTACTTAGGAATTTAACTTTGAAGATAGAGCCTCAATAGAACGAGATGAAAGCTGATCCCCCGTTAATGGGATAGAGCCTACTATTTGAATAATACTGGGAGATAGATAACTAACAATGGTGCGGAAGGAGAGACTTGAACTCTCACGCCGTGAAGCACTGGAACCTAAATCCAGCGTGTCTACCAATTCCACCACTTCCGCAAGTGGGGTGGACGATGGGGTTTGAACCCACGACCACCGGAATCACAATCCGGGGCTCTACCAACTGAGCTACGTCCACCACTGTGTTACTCTTTTTACACTAAATTATTTTTACTTGCCAGATAAATAACTATCTGCTTACTCTTTTCTACTTTTCTCAAATACACATTATTAAAAAGTATTCCCAGATATCAAATCCATATCCAACCGTTCCGCTGGCGCGTCCGGCAGGATTCGAACCTGCGACCACCCGCTTAGAAGGCGGGTGCTCTATCCAGCTGAGCTACGGACGCTCTACGAATCTGAACAAGTAAAAAATGGTCGGTGAGACAGGATTCGAACCTGCGACCCCTTGGACCCAAACCAAGTGCGCTACCAAGCTGCGCTACTCACCGAACAATCGTTGCGATAAAACCTCATCGCTTCGAGGGGGCGCATATTACCCACTTGCCCCAACCTCGTCAAATACTTTTTTAGAGATTTTTTCTAACTGGCTAATTATGAAACAATTAGTTTATAAAATATGCTTTTTAACTGTCCAGTTTAAAAATAAAAAGCAATTCATTGTAGAATCGAAAAAACTATTTTAATAACGCGTGATCTGCGGGTAATTTGTTTTTTATCCAGATGGCCAACCTATGCTTCATACTGAGTAAATCTTCTGAATCCTCTCCCAAGGAAGCAATTAATTTATCATTCACGAGTAGCCGGTAAATAATTTCAACTTTCTCTTTTTGGCCCATGGTTTCGCTAAAACCGTCAAAGCCCCGGTTCTTAGCATAGGTTTCTCCTACGCTAATGGCCATTTTAAGCAACTGCTGTTCATTTTTTATTTTTTTCAAAAATAATTCCTTAACGCCAAAGCTCAGATATTCAGATTGTTAAGATGGCTTATTCTGAGCTCTTGATTCAATCAGGGTAAAACCATATCCCATTCTTCTTCGGGGAAAAACCCAATTGCTGCAAATAGTTTTCATGTTTTAGGCTGTCTGCCTTTGCAAAAACCGCCCCATAGCCAAACTGAGTCTTTAAACGTTGTCCCTGTCCCAAAACAAAATGACCAATTCGACAATCTCGATAGGCGGGTATAACAAAATCAAAATCAACAATAAAATTATTATTTTCATCAGCATAGCCTGAAAGTAAACCCGCCACTTCCGTATTTTCCATCATAAAATAATAACGACGTTGGGTTTGCTGCATTTTTTTGAAAAAACGCGGAAAGTGGAATTCAATATCTTGACGATGGTATTCAAGGAAAAAATCCACATAATTGGAGGGCATGCTCACTTCTAATACAGAGAAATGTTGCTCGGCTTGCATTAGCATTTTACGCAAATAGACAATATTGGTGATCGCAATAAAACCATTTAAGAATGCCACAGGAGATGCCCCTATGATTATTCCATAGATGCAAAAGGAAGATGCGCCAAATAAATTGTACCAACGCAGCCTTACAATGGAATCTCGAGTAAGTGAAAACGCAATTAAAGCAGATGCACAGTAGCCAAAAATTTCTACGCCAGTGAGTTGCAAGGGTAATATCCTATTCTTGTAGTCGGTTTTAAAACCATTTCAATTAAACATAGTTTGATTATACGTGAGTTCAACGGCAATTCCTGCTTATCTAAACAATAATTGCCGCCCACCTAACAACTAAGCATAATTAATATCAACTCACGATTGCTTGGCTTAGCAAGGTTATGGGACAATATGCACAATCGAAGTTATAAAAGCCAAACACATGCCAGCACAACTGATAAATGGAAAATCAATTGCCAAACAGGTAAGAGAAAATGTTGCTTCCCAAGTAGAAGCTATAACAGCGGCAGGAAAGAGACCTCCCGGCCTTGCAGTCATTAAAGTCGGTCATGATCCAGCTTCTGGTGTATACGTTGCCAATAAACGTAAAGCCTGTGATGAAGTGGGTTTTGTTGATAAGGCCCATGATTTACCAGCTAATATTACCCAGCAACAACTGTTAGAGCTAGTTGACTCACTCAACCTGGATCCTCAAGTCGATGGAATTCTGGTGCAGTTGCCTCTGCCAGCGGGTTTAAATGCCGAAGAGGTATTAGAACGTATTCGTCCTGATAAAGATGTAGATGGATTCCACCCTTACAATATCGGTCGTTTAGTGCAACGTATGCCAGCCCTGAGGCCCTGCACACCAAAAGGTATAATGACCCTAATTGAATCAACTAAACGTCCAGCAAAAGGATTAGATGCGGTCATAGTAGGGGCATCAAATATCGTCGGGCGTCCTATGTCTCTTGAGCTACTGTTGGCGGGTTGTACAGTTACCACTTGTCATAAATTCACCCAAGATTTAAAAAGCCATGTAAAGCGTGCTGATATTCTAGTAGTCGCAGTAGGTAAAGCAGAATTTATTCCTGGTGATTGGATTAAACCTGGTGCGATTGTCATCGATGTGGGTATCAATCGACAAGCGGACGGCACCTTAGTGGGCGATGTGGAATTCGACGTCGCTAAAGAGCATGCCGGATGGATTACCCCGGTTCCTGGCGGTGTGGGCCCAATGACTGTGGCGAGTTTAATTGAAAATACCTTAGAAGCATATGTGAAGTACCGTAGCTAGTGACGGACCTAGGTGAAGAGTTTGCTAACCAAGGGATTGAAGAAACCAAAGCCTGGTTAAATCAAGTGGTTATCGGCCTTAATTTTTGCCCGTTTGCCAAGCGCGAAGTGCTACGTAATTCGATTCGCTTCACCGATTGCGATACTAAAAAATCTAAAGAGGTGCTCAGCTCTTTTGCTCAAGAAGTGCTTTGTTTAGACAAAAATGCGCAAATTGAAACCACGTTAATGATACTTACTGGCGGCTTTAAGCAATTTTTTAGTTATCTAGACATAGTAGATTTAACCCAGACCTGGTTAGATGAAAACGGCTATTCAGGTGTCTATCAAATTGCCAGCTTTCATCCTGATTATGTTTTTGAAGGGGAGCCTGAAAACTCCCCGGCAAATTACACTAATCGTTCACCCTACCCCATGTTGCACCTGCTTCGAGAAGAAGGCTTAGACAAAGCAATTCGCTCTTATAAAAACCCTGAACAAATACCACAAAACAACATCAATAAAGCGCACAATATGGGTGAAACCGCACTGAAGGCATTGCTGTTATCCTGTATGAAACCCTAAGTCTTTAGATGACCCATTAAAATACACCAAAATTACGAAGCCTCGACTTTTAGGGTTACGATTTCATTCTGAGTTTTGTTCGTCCCCCTTGCAAAATGCGCTATTGAGGCGACTCACCTTCATCAATTGGAAATTCTTGTGGCTGTTGAATTTGAGTATTTTTGTCTTCGATGAAATCGTTGTACTCTTTTTGTATTTGCCCTGCAGAAAAGCTAGACAATTGATAATTCACGTCATACCAGTACTTGCCCGCATCCCCCTCAAAGCGAACGAAAGTGGCCCCCTCGACTTCCCACAGCCAGATATTAATTATCCTGCCATCTTCTAAACCAACTTCAAACGTAGCTGTCACCGACTGAGGATCAAATACAACCTCTTCTGCTATTTTCTCAAATTTCAGATTAACCAGGTTGTCTACATAAGCACTTAAAATACTGTCATATTTAAGTTGCTCTTTTTCACCTATCTCGCTTAATTGGAACTCATCTTCTTGCTGGAAATCTTTGACAATTTCAAAACCTAAGTTCCCTTCACGGCGGACATAACTTATTTGCGTAGAGGAGATATCCAAAATAGGCTGCTTGAGCCAAGAATTTTGATCTGTTGGTAAGCTTATGACGCGATCCAATAACCATGTTTGCTTTTCCCCCACTAATCGGACGTAGGAGCCCTGCCCTAAACTCGCCCGCGAGCCAATTAGGACCTGATAAGTTTGCGAGCCTACAGCTATTTTTACCAGTGTGGCTTGACTGTCTACTGCGTTTATATCTTGCAACCCCAAGCGTGCAAAGTTTTGACTCTTGGCGGTTTTGGCTTCAAATAGTACCGCTTTTGATAAACCATCCACCAGTTCAGATAAAGCCTCTTGTTGTAGTGGGTACTCACGTTCACGGACTGGCAGTATCGTTACCCACCCATCGGCATCCTGACGAGCATCAACTAAGATTCCATTTGCATTGGCAAGATGAATTTTTTGAATCTTTTGTGCTTGTTTAGCCAGCTCAGGAAACAACTTCACTTTTTCTCCAGAAGCTTGATTTTCCCCCATTGCTAAAAAGTAGATAGCCGCCACTAAAGCAGCAATAATAACCACTAACGACATCAATTGTTTATTCATAGGGTAAACCCTCATCACCTTTAGAACGCGTCCTCATTAGCCTTGCAAGCAACATCAGAACAAGCATTAACACTATGGGAGCTACCGCAATGTTAATGAACTTCAACCAATTGCCAAGCTCCTCTATGTCTTTGTCCAATTGGTGGCGGACTTCGCGCAACGCTTTTCGGATTTCGGTACGCTTTTCAACAAATTCATCTAATGCTTGTTGCTGTTCTGGCGTCATCACCAGACCAGCGCCTTCAACTTGTTGATTTTGCAATTGCGCGAGTTGTTGTTCCGTCTCATCCAATTGTTGCTGCAAAAGCTGCTCTTGCTCTCGGAACTTGCGCTCTGCTTCTACTTTTAATGCATCTACAGTGTTAAACGGACGCGCGAAAGTGCCTCGGCTGCGAATACTGATAAGCGCATCACTGCCACTCAAATTCTCTACCGCATTGGTAACAAAATCGCCATTATTGGCAAAAGGTGTATAAACCGTTTCCCCAAAGAAATTGGCCTGCTGTACCCAGAATCGGTCAGCCAACAAGTCTGTATCTCCCACCACAATGACATTTATTTGATGAGTAGAAGACATGTGTGTGCTATCAAGTGTGACGTCATCTGGCGCTTGCTTGTATGCCGAAGACGCTCTGCCTTGTAATCTTGCAGCCAATACGTGGTTTCGATTTTGGTTTTTAAACTCCCTTGCCAACGCATTGGGATCTTGCAACGACGAATACGTAAACACGTCCATAAAACCAGAATTTGCTGAAGAACGCATTAAGGGGGTCCACGAAAGAGAGCTACCATTAGATTTACTGAACGTGCCAAATGAAGCTCCATTAATAATCTCCAGATTTGCAGTGGTAACATCGTCGCGGTCAAGTTGTTGAGATTGAACCCCAACAAAACCAAAGTGCCTGGCAACCCCACCATCAGCTGTACGAATATCTAACCCTAGCTCGGCATCAAGTAAAACCTGACTATCATCGAACTGCAGTCCCCAGGCATCAAACAAGGTCGCCAAATTCGAGCTATTTTCAGCCGATGCTCCCATACCGGCCATCATTGCCATGGGATCAGATTCATTTTTTGGATCAACAAAAGCAAGCAATTTTCCGCCGTGCATGACGAATTGATCAATGGCATACAATAGTTTCTCATTTAACGATTGAGGATGAACTAACATCAGCACATCGGTATCTTCGGGAAAGGTTTCATCACTATTTGAGATTTGTTCCACTTGATACAATTGTTGTAACTGGCTGTAAAACGTCCAAGCCGGGTCGAATTGTCCTGTCATGGGATTTTGTCCACCAGCAAGAGGTAAATCCGTCACTAAGGTTATTTTAACCGTCTCAGGTTGAGACAACTTGTGAATTAATTTACTGATTTCATACTCGAGAAATTTTTCTTTTTGTGGATCAAAGAAACCAATAGTTTCTTGATCATCTAAAGCATTGGTTGCGGCTAACCCTAAATAAACAGCATCTCCCAAATTACCCAAAGTTGCAGCAGTAAGCCCAAATTCATTGGCTTGATCTTCTGCTTCTGAAAAAGGTTCTGGATCAACAATGTGTAACTTGATTTTACCATCCGCCGCTTTTTCATATTCTCGCAACATGGTTTCCACGCGATTCGCATAATTGCGTAAAGCCGTCATGCTCTTAGATGACTTATCTGAGAAGAAGAAATACAAATTAATGGGTTCATCAATGTGAGAAACAATTTCCTTACTGCCATCAGATAAAGAATAAACCTGGTTTTCAGTCAAATCGAGGCGAAATGGACTCAACAACTGATTATTAAGTACCGTTAAAGCAAAAAATAAAACGGCCAATAAAATTAGAATTATAGAGGTGGAAAATTTACTCATACTATTAATCCGCCTTTTTACGTTCGATTATCAATAAACTGGCGTACAACCAAATTACAATTGAAATGCAGAAATAGCCTACATCATTGAGGGCAATTACCCCTTTGGCAAGTGACTCATAGTGCGTTAAAAAACTAAACGAGGCCACCGTATCAATCAACATAGATGGCGCCCAATTTTTAAATGCATCCAACACAATATTGCTACCGCTAACGACAAACAAAAAACACACAACCACTGCCAATATAAAGGCCACTACCTGATTTTTAGTCATCGCTGACATACACATTCCAATGGCTAGGAACGCACCTGACATTAACCAACTGCCAATATAAGCCGCAACTACCACCCCATTATCAGGTTCGCCGAGATAATTAATAGTTAGCCACAATGGGAAGGTAAGCAGCAGTGATAAGCCCAGGACAGCCCATGAGGCTAAGAACTTTGCTATAACTGCTTGCAAACTACTCACAGGTAAAGTCATCAACAGTTCAATACTTCCACTTTTGCGCTCTTCAGACCAAGTACGCATGGCAATTGCTGGTACTAGAAATAAATATAACCAAGGATGGAAGTTAAAAAATGGGAGTAAGTCTGCTTGTTCGCGTTCGTACAAACTCCCTATAAAAAATGCAAAAACTGCTGATAAAATCAGAAATATTGTAATAAAAACGTAAGCAACAGGCGTAGCAAAAAAGCTTGCAATTTCCCGTTTAAATAGCGTCGAGATCATGCCCATTAATCATTCCCTCCCTGTGTCAACTCTCGAAACACTTGATCAAGACGGCCCGGCTCAACATACAAGGTATCTACTGGCAAACGCCGTTCATGAATATGCTTATTTACATCGTGCAAAATATCTTTGCCCGGTTCAGTCAATAAGGTCACTTTTCCAGACGCGCGATCTGATAAAATATCAACTATGCCTGGTACATCTAGAAAACCAGAAGTATCAGATGGATAGCTCAAATGTAAGGTAATGGCATTATGATATTTGGATTTTTGGATGAGTTCTTTTGGTGTACCATTAAATTTCATCTGCCCGGCCGCAATGATCATCACTCGGTTACACAAGGCCGAAACCTCTTCAAGTATATGAGTGGAAATAATCACGATTTTATCTTTGGCAAGATTTTGTATGAGCTCACGTACCTGATGTTTCTGGTTGGGATCCAGTCCGTCTGTAGGTTCATCTAAAATCAATATCTGTGGATCATGCAACAGCGCTTGGGCTAACCCCACTCGTCGCTTAAATCCTTTAGACAAATTTTCAATGGGTTTATCTAACACCGATTGTAAATCTATTTTATTAATTACATGGCTAATGCGTTGCCGTTTTAAGTCACCTTTTAAACCGCGAATTGCGGCAATAAAATTTAAAAACTGCAAGGGTGTCATATCCCCATATGCTGGCGCACCTTCTGGCAAATAACCGATTTTTTGTTTTATTTTTTTGGCGTCTTCGTAAATTGATAAATCATCAATTAAGATGTCGCCATCATCAGGTGTGATAAATCCCGTAAGCATTTTCATAGTGGTAGATTTGCCCGCACCGTTGGGACCCAAAAATCCAACTACATCGCCTGGCTGGATATCAAAACTAAGGTGATTAACAGCGACAAAATCGCCAAAAATCTTCGTTAAATTTTTTACATAGATCATGCTATTCCCATTATGATCAGTGAGTTATCCACATTGCTATTGAATATGGTACTCAGAAAAAAGAAATCAAGAATTTACGCGAACAATTAAGAAAATTTTTTATTATAAGTAAGACGTCAGAATCTCACACTTCATTGCCAAAAAGTGTATTAAAAATGCAATCTGATGCCAATATATTTTAGAGTACCAAAAAAAAAGACCTAAACTCGGTAAAATGTTAATTTAATCCAAGTTTAAGTCTAAGGTTGGTTCGGGAAGTGAACAACTAAAGCATAACAGAAATCCTTTGTTATTGAGGTTTCAATTTAATGTCATTGTGTTGCAAAATGTGTTTCCCCCTTCCCCCACCAAAAATAAACCCCATGAAATACAAAGGTCTACATGTCTATTGAAATAAGCCCCATTGGCTATATTAACACCCCATACAAAGAGAAGTTTGCTATTCCCAGGCAGCCAGGCCTGGTAACTGCGGCCAGGGGGCAGATACATTTTTACCAAGCATTTAATTCTGCTGACTTTATTCGAGGTATCGAACAATTCAGCCACTTATGGTTAATATTTCAATTTCATCAAACTGCCAATAAATCCACCTCGCCATTGGTGCGGCCACCGAGACTTGGTGGAAATGCAAAAGTTGGCGTTTTCGCCTCCCGCAGTACACACCGTCCCAACAATCTAGGAATGAGCGCAGTAAAACTAGAAAAGATAATCAGCGAAGATGGGCAACAGAGTTTACTGATTTCAGGAATGGATCTGTTGGATAACACCCCAATTATCGATATTAAACCCTATATTCCCTACTCAGACAGTATCCCTTTAGCTGAAGCGGGTTATGGACAAACTAGACCTCAAGACTCATTAGTCGTTAAATTTTCCCAAGCTGCCAATGAGCAGTTGATTATCCACCAACCGCAATATCCACAACTAACTGTCTTGATTGAACAAATTTTAGGACAGGATCCTCGTCCTGCGTATCACAAAAATAAACCCAGTGAACGTCTATACGGAGTCACACTGTATAATTTAAACATCCAATGGCGTGTTGACGGCAAAACGTGCGTAGTAGAGCATATCAACAAAATACAAAACGAAGGGCTAGCACCTTGAGCCGTTCTCATTTTTAATTACTCAATCCCCTAAATACTCATCGCTTAATCAACGCCTTTTTTCACAACGGGGATAATATCTCTTTTGCCTTTTAGAGGGTGCTGGTAGAATGTCGTCCGTTTTCGATTTAACAGCAAAATAAGGATCTACTAAGCTGATGCGTACCAGCCAATATCTGTTATCTACCCAAAAAGAAACTCCTGCCGATGCGGAAGTCATTAGTCACAAATTGATGTTACGAGCGGGTATGGTTCGTAAGCTTGCTTCTGGCTTATATACATGGCTGCCAAGTGGATTACGTGTGCTTAATAAAGTGGCTGATATTGTTCGCCAAGAAATGAACAAAGCTGGGGCAATTGAAATGTTAATGCCTGTTGTTCAACCTGCTGATCTATGGCAAGAAAGTGGCCGATGGGATGAATACGGTCCTGAACTCCTGCGCATCAAAGATCGCCATAACCGCGATTTTGTTTTGGGTCCAACTCATGAAGAAGTTATCACCTCGTTAGTCAAAAACGAAATTAGCAGTTACAAACAATTGCCCATTAACCTTTATCAAATACAAACTAAATTTCGTGATGAAGTACGTCCTCGATTTGGCATAATGCGTGGTCGCGAATTCACCATGAAAGATGCCTACTCATTTCATACATCTGAAGAATCATTGCAACAGACTTACGATAAAATGTTTCAGGCCTACTGTAATATTTTCGAACGACTCGGTCTGGAATATCGCCCTGTAATTGCTGATTCTGGCTCCATTGGTGGTGCAGTTTCCCATGAATTTCATGTTTTAGCAGAATCAGGCGAAGACGCCATCGCATTCAGTAATGGGTCTGACTATGCGGCCAATATTGAAATGGCCGAAGCAATTTCACCCGTAACAGAAAAAGCTCCCGCTATGGCGGTTAAAACACAAGTTGCTACGCCTAATGTGAAAACCATTGAGCAAGTCTGCGAGCAATTTGACATCAGCCCAGACAAAACGGTTAAAACGCTAATCGTACTTGGTGAGCAAGATGATAAAGGTCAGCAAGGATTAGTAGCACTGGTGCTTCGCGGTGATCACACGTTAAATGACATCAAAGCCGAAAAACTTGATTCTGTCTATGCGCCTTTAACAATGGCAAACGACCAACAAATATTCCAAGACTTAAATTGTGAAACCGGTTCTATTGGGCCCCTTGAACTATCAATCCCTGTCATTGTAGATAAAAGTGCAGCCCACTTAACGGATTTTGTATGTGGGGCGAACAAAACAGGGTTCCATTTCACAGGCGCGAACTGGGATAGAGACATTGTTGACTATCAAGTTGCCGATTTGCGCAATGTTGAAGCTGGTGATCCTTCTCCCGACGGACAGGGCTCACTAGAAATCAAACGTGGTATTGAAGTTGGTCACATCTTCCAATTAGGTGATAAGTATTCCGAAGCCATGGGCTGTGGGGTGTTAAACGAGCAAGGCAAACACCAAGTATTAGCTATGGGATGTTATGGCATAGGTGTATCGAGAATTGTTGCCGCCGCCATAGAACAGAATCATGATAAATACGGCATAATTTGGCCTGAAGCTATAGCGCCTTTCAAAGTTGCATTGATCCCAATGAACATGCACAAATCCCACCGTATTCAGCAAGTAGCGGAATCACTTTATGAAGAACTCGTCGCCGCAGGAATAGATGTACTTTTTGATGATCGTAAAGAACGCCCAGGCGTGATGTTCAATGATATGGAATTAATCGGTATTCCTCACACTATTGTTATAGGTGAACGCAACCTAGACGAAGACAACGTTGAGTATAAACATAGACGTACTGGTGAAAAGCAGATAGTTAGTATCAAAGATGTTTTATCCCTATTGCAAAAACAGTAGTCAATAAATAAGAGTACCAAGATCATGCTTGGTACTCTTTTGACTAAGTTCTATTTCCATATACTTTTCAATAACTTTGAATAAGTTTACATCTTATTTTTTGAATTTCTCAGTGATAGTCTATGCTAATATTTACGCATAACAGGTTCGTGTGCACAAACGGCAAAAAAGAGATGGCATATGCAATTAACGTTTTACGGTGTTAGAGGTTCAATTCCAGCGCCGGGTCCAGAATATGTAAAATATGGTGGCAATACAGCCTGTGTGCACATTGCGTTGGATGATGGCACGGACATTATTCTAGATGCCGGAACGGGCATCAAAAACCTTGGTCAAAAATTAATATCCAAGCAATCGGATGTACATTTATTGCTAACCCACAATCATTGGGATCATATTCAAGGGTTTCCGTTCTTTGCACCTATATATCAGCCGGATAGAAACATATTCATCACCCCAGGTATGACAACATTAGATGAAAGTAATGCCATTTTAGAACAGATGTCTGGTAGTTATTTTCCGGTTCATCACAACACATTGCAATCCAATATCGAATTAAAATCAATACCAGAGGGCATCAATAGTTGGAAAATTGGCAGCGCTAAAATTTCTCGTCACCCTATGAATCACCCTGGTAGTGGAAGCTCATACTTAATAGAAGCCGATGGCGCTAAAGTGGCCTACATAACGGATAATGAACTTTATCCCCCCTACGTCAAAGAAACTGATTTTTTACAATGGGTTGAGTTTGCAATGAGTGCGGATATTATTATCCATGACGCTCAGTATATGTTATCGGATATGCCTGGAAAATCCGGTTGGGGGCACTCGGTAGCAGAAGAAGCAGTCAAGTTGGCGCTAGCTTGCAGGGCTAAACGATTAGCACTTTACAGTCATGATCATATTAGAACGGACGATGATATTGCTGCCATTGAATCCCATTGTCAGGAAGTCATAGCCATTGCAGAGGATGATCTACAAGTATTTGCTGCTGCAGAAGGAATGACCATAGTTTTCTAGAGGTAAAGTAATGTTCTTACTTTGTCGAAACCAACAGGTTTACAGTCTAATTTTGCGGTATGCTTTGGTCGACAACGCAGTTTCGTCCTTTTTCTTTAGCAAAGTATAAACGTTCGTCGGCTTTAACTAGCAATTCATCCAAATCGGTGCCATCAGTACCGTAATGGGATATTCCAGCACTGAAGGTAATATTGATTTTTTGTTTATTATAAATAAAAGGCGTTTCCATTAACTTTTTGCGTAATGAATCAATTTGTTGAAAACTATCTTTTGATTTAGACGCTTGCATTACTAATGCAAATTCTTCACCACCAAAGCGCGCTAGTAAATCGCTTTTTCGGGTATATTTTTTCAGAAATTCAGCCACAAAACGTAAAGCTGCATCCCCACCATGATGGCCGTATAAGTCATTTACATTTTTAAAATAATCCAAATCAAAAAGCACCACAGACATATCAACTTTATGCCTTTTTGCATAGTCACTGGTGGATGCAAAAGAATCAAACAATTTCATTCTATTTGCTAGCCCAGTCAATTTATCAGTGCCGGCCAATTGCATTAGTCGCTCTTCGTTAGTCTCCCTATTACGCTCATAAACATGAGCTAAGGCAATCATAAGCACGCCACTCAATATCACATTTAAAGACACCGTAATATTCAATGGAATATCATCTGTTAGAAATTTTAAATGGAATATCGTAATCCCTAAGGTCATAAAAAAAATCGAAAAGTAGAAACCAATTTTTCGTCCCATTAGCAAATAGGAGATCACAGGGATCGTCAAAATCCATACGTAAATAGATTGGGAAGAATTAGGCACTGATAAGGCGTACATCATTATCGAAAAGAATGGTAAAAGATAAGCCATTACCCATATTTGAAAATGTTCAGTGCGGACAACACGTCGCCACACGAAAAACGAAAAAACTCCGTACACAATTTCAAGAAAAGCTAAGGCGTAAACCCCGCGATAAATATTAATCAAACCAAAAACAAAGCCGCCCACAAAGGTTATCAGCAACAATACTAGTAAAACCTTGCGGCGGTATTCGGTATTATGATCAAAATCGCTAAGCATAAACAGTCTCGTACAACAAAAATAAGCCTACGGATTTACTTGAATTCGAACCGCCAATCCATGGGTCACTTACTTCAAAAGAGAAAAAATAATTTTGGAGTAAACATTAGTCTAATGTGTTTAACATTAAAAAGGTATGTAAACTATGCCGAATATGTAAGAAAGTTGCCAATATAAGGAATAAGCCTGCAGTTTTTTGCCGCTAAATGACTAAGTTACGCCGCTTTATAACAGTTTTTCCCATTCTGTTTCGCTGCATACAAGGCTTTGTCTGCCCGATTAAACAAGGTTTCGTCAGTATCACCAAATTGATACATGGTACTGCCGATGCTACAGGAAATATTGTATTTAGCTAAAACTGTATTTCGGTTCATAAACCCTTGAATACGTTTAGCTATTTTACTATTTGTCAGTTCATCGCTACCTGGCAACAAACAACAGAATTCATCACCACCAAAGCGAAAAGCATAATCGCTATTGCGTAAGGATTGATTTAATACATTCGCAACTGCAATCAATACCTGATCACCTTCTTGGTGGCCAAAAGTATCATTTACTAATTTGAATTTATCCAAATCAATCACCAGTAAACCAAAGCTTTCACTGGCACGTTTAGCATGACTAAGCAGTCTTAATAAAGACTCTTGATAGTGTACTCTATTGCCCAGTGATGTCAGGTGATCTTTGAGCGCTAGTTGTTTAACACTATGAAATTCCAGTGCATTTTTTAAAGGAAATTTAAATAATCGATGTAAATCAGTGAGTATTGCCGTTTCTCGTAAACTCAATACATTCGAAAATGAGTAGATTAGGGTAGCAAAGATTTTATGCTGACTAACTTGATCTAATGTTTTGTTATTTTTAGATTTTTCAGTATTACCAAAGGTCAATAAACCATCAGGAAATTTAATCGATAAGCCCTGTAGATTTATTTTTGCCTTCAATTGACGATAAAACAGTTGTGCGATTTCTTCTAAATCAATACTGGTTGATAGTTGCAACATGATTTGGTGCGACTCAGTATGACTTAAGCCACTATTATGCATACCTGAGCTGAACAGATTATTATCTTTCAACCCAGCGTCAAAAACCGGTGTCATGTGTTCCAAAACCAGTGCTCCTGCCAATTTTTTGGCGAATAAAGGGCTTAATACCCATTTAGTTAATTAGAAAAGTCTTATTACTGGTTAATTAGCAATCACTGTGCCACAGATTACTGCTAATATTAAAATAACTGATTGGCGAGATATTAAGTCACAAAAATCCCGTTAAGCCTGCCTGTATAGCACCACAATTAGCAAAGTTAAGAGCTCAGATTTATGCATGCGGGTTTCGCAAACCCAGTAATATAAATGACTGCTGCCATTTTGACTGTGTGGTGATTCAGACGGATGAATTTGCCGCCTATTCTTGCTTACTTAGCTTGTAGCGTAGCATCAGATCCACTGGCTGTGTCGTAACAACCAAGAAATCGTCGAGTCTGTGGAGACAGCCCCCTAAAGCCTAACGATGTTATTGAGCTCATAAGGAAAACCTCGTCCGCTGGACCACATTAAACATTTTTGATTAGCGGGGCATTAAAAAACGCTGTTAGCCTTATCAATTGGGCGATTTTTAATCCATGGGTTTTAGTTGCTGTGACGATTTTCATATATTGGCTTTTTTCGTTGGCACGGAGTCAAAAGAAGGAAAATATGTGGAATAGAGGGGTTTGCAGAACTTAGTCAACGCTTCCTGCGAACGGGCTATTTTCAACAAGCAATGAATAATATGGCATTATTAGATGAAGCTTGCGCGCTTGAAATTGATAGCTTAGCTGCTTATCAACGCGTCATTAAAACCATAAGCATAGAAGCCTTAAATGAAAATGCAGCCTGGTTACAGCTACATAGAATGAACGCTTATCAAGCTCAGGTAAGTTAACCTGAATTCCCCGACAATTAAATTTTTGTTAACCAACCATGGGTATCCGGAGCTTCACCCCATTGGATTTGATTTAGCGCTTGACGCAATTGAATGGCTTTAGGACCCGCTTCTCCAGTACCGACTTTAACATCTTGGCCTTTATGGATTAAGGTGCCCACCGGAGTCAAAACCGCAGCCGTACCAGAAAGTGCAGCTTCAGTGCCTGGCTTTGCCACACGTTCTAAGAGTTCGTCTACAGAAAGGTTACGTTCACTCACTTTCATACCTAAGTCGGCGGCAAGAGTCAGTAGCGTACTACGTGTAATTCCATGTAAAAATGAGCTATCCAAAGCTTTGGTGATGATTTCATTACCATCGATCAAAATAAAGTTTGCAGCGCCGGTTTCTTGTACATCACCATCCGGGCAAAATAGAATTTGGTCAGCATCAAATTTTTCTTTGCCTTCGAGTATGGGTCCTAGAGCACTAGCATAATTGCCACCACTTTTGATCATACCCATATGAGGCGCACAACGCATACCATCCTCTGCCAATAGCAGTCTTAATGGACGAGCTCCTCCCGCAAAGTAATCACCCACTGGTGATAACAGAACATACAACATTGAAGTCGCTGACGGTGCTGCTGCTTTACCAATAGAAGGTTCTGTACCGATATGGGTTGGACGAATATACATAGAACCAGGAGGCTGCGGCACTTCGTCAGCGTATTTCGTTACCATTTCAACAATCATTTGCGACAATTGATTTTCATCAACTTCCGGTAAAAACAATAATTTGGAACTTTGTACCATTCGTTTAATATTTTCTTCCATACGAAAAATATTCACGCTGCCATCTTTATGTCTAAATGCTTTTAGTCCCTCGAAACATGTACTGGAATAATGTAAAACATGGGCCCCAGGATGCATCTGAATACTTTCAGCGCTGACAAACTCAGCCTTACTCCAGTGATCATTTTCAAAGGTAGTAAGTGCCATTTCAGGCATAAAAACAGTTCCAAATGCAGCCATAACAGTCTCAAATCTCCAAAATATTAATAAGATCAATTTACCGATAGAATTAAAAGTAATCCCATCAAGGATTATATATTCGATTTTACGCTAGAAGCAGGGGCAAACACTAGCATTGTAAGGATAAAAATATATTTTAATGCTTAGCAATCCATATCCGCTCACATTTTGAACTAAAAATGCACAGAGATACATCAAAGTTGTGGTGGATTGACCCGAAAATGAATACTTGAAGTGAGCTCAACAGGCACGTCATTGGCAAAAATAATTTGTTGTTCACATATCACTGCAATCACTCTATCTTGCCAGTATAGAAGCAAACTACGCTCTCTTTCCCATACTGGCACATCCCACTGTTTAAACCATTGTTTCAACAATTTTGAATGGCTCGAACCAAGTGGTTTGAATTTCAGGCTATTAGCACGAGATTTAATCATCAATTGCCCGACGTACTTCTCTGCAATGCGTAAATGCCCTAAATCATTGGGTAAATCTGTGCTCGCTGTAGTTAAAACAAGATCCACTTCAGATGCTAACACTTGCTTCTTTACACAATATAAGTGTTCTCTAAAGCGTCGCAGCTGATAAAGGCCGATATCAATCATCGGGTTGCCATCTTGTTTGGCACATAAGAGTTTTGGTAATTCGCCTAAGGCGGTGTGAGAGGGCATCTCGACTTTCTGTTCAGAAAGCCAATATCGTACTATTTGATTCTGCCAAGGGGTTGAAAGATCGAGTAACTTATTAATATCAATGGCAAACCGTGAATTTATCATTGATTGCAAATGTTTAGCATTAACTTCATCAAGAAGTTGCTGCTGTTGTGCACATAATTGGGCTGAGCGGCTGGCAGCAGAGGCTAGATTTGGCCAGCGTTCTAACATCGTTGGAATGACTTCCGAGCGCAAAAAGTTGCGGTCGAATCGAGTATTTTGATTTGACTCATCTTCGATCCATTGCAAGCCTTTTTGTTGCGCCAATTGCAATATTTCACGTTTTTCCAATTCAAGAAACGGTCGAGCCAGTGTAATGCTATTTTCACTTACTGCTGATTGGGCCATGGCTGAGAGCCCTTTAGGGCCTGCACCACGTTTTAATTGCAACAAAATTGTTTCCAGTTGATCTTGAACATGTTGACCTAACAAGATCAAACCATCATGTTCCGTCATGGCCTCTAAGGCTTGATAACGAACTTTTCGAGCAGCAGCTTCCAGACCGCCATTTGCCCTAGCGTCCACCTTCACCTGCTGAACTTTAAACGAAACATCTAGATCTGCGCACACTTGCTGACAATGCCGTTGCCACTGATCCGCATTGGGGCTTAAGCCATGATTAACGTGTATTGCCAAATAATTGTGTACGGGATATTGGCCCATCAGTTCTGCCACCGTTACCAGCAACAAATGAGAATCCACCCCACCACTGTAAGCAACAACAACTTGCCTGCCAGATCCTTCAAGAAATTGAGAAACACGTTCTGTGATACGATTTTGTAGTTTCATAAGGCAAAAACCGCCTTGTAAAAACAAGACGGTTTAGAAACGCGATTAATGGTTAGCTTAACAATAACCAAAAGACATGATTCGCTCATAACGTTGTTCGAGCAGTTCATCTTTAGATAAGCTCATCAATTGTGATAATTGTTGCTTGAGGGTTGCTTTGAGGTTTGCAGCCATGGCGTCATGATTACGATGGGCTCCGCCTAAGGGCTCCTCTACGATATTGTTAATCAATCCGAGGTCTTTTATCTGACCTGCACTGACCCCCATAGCTTCAGCTGCCAACGGCGCTTTTTCGGCACTTTTCCATAGTATGGACGCGCATCCTTCAGGAGATATAACCGAGTAAGTACTGTATTGCAGCATGTTTACTCTGTCACCAACACCAATGGCAAGTGCTCCACCTGAGCCACCTTCACCAATCACCGTACAGATAATAGGCACATTCAAGTCGGCCATTTCTTTAAGGTTACGGGCAATGGCTTCACTTTGTCCACGTTCCTCAGCACCAACTCCGGGATAGGCTCCAGGGGTGTCGATGAAGGTAATAATAGGCAAATTAAATCGCTCCGCCATATGCATTAAACGCAGGGCTTTGCGATACCCTTCAGGTTTAGGCATACCGAAGTTGCGGCGGATTTTTTCATGGGTATCACGGCCCTTTTGATGACCAATCACCATAACGGGTTGACCATCAAAGTCTGCTAACCCACCAACGATAGCTTTATCATCTGCAAAAGCACGATCACCAGCTAACTCATCAAACTCTTCAAAAAGGCGCGGAATATAATCCAGTGTATAAGGTCGCATTGGGTGCCTTGCAATTTGTGAAACCTGCCAAGCTCCCAAATCGGAAAAAATTTTAGCAGTCAGTTCTGCACTCTTTTCCCGCAACTTAGTGATGGACTCTTCAATGCCGACATCAAACTCACCGCCTTGATTGACTAACCGTAGTTCTTCAATTTTTGCTTCTAAATCAGCGATAGGTTTTTCGAAATCAAGATAATTCAAACTCATTCCAAACCTTATATTTGTTTACAAACACACTATTGGTGTTAACTAAATTGCAGCTCTACCGCTTGTTTAGGTAGCATTTGCTGCAATTCATAAATTAATTGGTCTTCTGGTGTCACGTACCACTGCGCACCAAATGCTAAAACCATTTCTGCATCGGGATGAACAACCCGCATTTTAACCGGACAACTTCCACCTTGATAATTTTGCAGAACTGCTTGCAGTTTAGCCACTCTTTCATCGTTACACCAGTCAGATTCTACTTCTAACCCTAGGCATTTTACATTTTTCTCTCGAGCCTGCACGATATCCATAGCGTCACGACCGGATATTGTATTGCCACCTGAGAAATCATCAAAGCTGACCTGTCCGGAAATCAGCAGAATTCGGTCAGGTTGAAGCAGTTCTTCGTATTTCTCAAACATGTCTGGAAAAAAGCGCGCATCCATTCGAGCACTTTTATCATCCAAAGTAACAATTGCCCAACGTCGCCCTTTTTTGTTAGTCATCACTCGAACGCCAATAACTAAGCCAACGGCGACAGAGGTAGTATCCTTGTTGGTGGGTTTTAAGTCCACCAAACGAGCTGAACTATAATGTTTGAGCTCTTTTTCATACTGATTTATTGGATGACCTGTTAAGTATAGGCCAAGAGTTTCTTTTTCTCCGTCTAACCAAATTTTTTCTGGCCATTCAGGTACATTTGCAAACGCCTGTTCTACCTGATCCGGCTCTGTGGTCAATAAACCGAACATATCAGATTGACCATGAGATTCAGCTTTGGCATGTTGATCTGCCGCTGCAATCGCTTCTGGCAAGGTCGCCATGATACAGGCACGATGAGGCCCTAAATTATCCATAGCGCCAGCCATCACTAACTTTTCAAGGACTCGTTTGTTTATTTTCTTCAAATCAACCTTAGCACAAAAGTCAAATAAGTCAGAAAACTGAGTATGCTCTTTACGAGCAGCAATAATCGCTTCGATAGGACCTTCCCCTACCCCTTTAATTGCACCAATGCCATAAACGATACGGCCTTGTTCATCTACCGTAAATTTATATTGTCCGGCATTCAAATCAGGTGGCAGAATGGTCAATCCCATCCGGTTACATTCATCCACCAAAGTAACAATCTTGTCCGTATTATCCATATCAGCTGACATTACCGCGGCCATAAACTCGGCAGGATAATGGGCTTTCAGCCACAAAGTTTGGTACGACACTAGGGCATAAGCCGCGGAGTGGGATTTGTTAAAACCATATCCAGCGAATTTTTCCACCAGATCGAATATTTTCATAGCAAGATCGGGATCGATATTATTGCCTTTAGAGCCTTCGGCAAACACACTACGTTGTTTCGCCATCTCTTCAGGTTTCTTCTTACCCATTGCTCGGCGCAACATATCGGCACCACCAAGACTGTAGCCCGCCATGGCTTGGGCAATTTGCATAACTTGTTCTTGGTACAGAATGATGCCGTAGGTCGGTTCCAATATTTCTTTTAAACAATCATGTTGATATTCTGCATCTGGATAGGAAATTTCTTCTCTACCGTGCTTTCTATCTATGAAGTTATCTACCATCCCTGATTGCAAAGGACCAGGTCTAAATAGTGCTACTAATGCGATAATATCTTCGAAGCAATCAGGCTTAAGACGTTTAATTAAATCCTTCATCCCCCGTGATTCTAATTGGAATACTGCGGTTGTTTCGGAATTCAACAGGGTTTTAAAGCTTTTAGGGTCCTCTAGTGGAATCGCAGTAATATCGATTTGCTTGCCGCGACCTTCGGCAATCATGTCGATGGCCCACTGAATAATGGTAAGTGTACGTAATCCTAAGAAATCGAACTTCACCAGCCCGGCTGTTTCAACGTCATTTTTATCGAATTGAGTAACCGGATTTTTACCTTCATCATCGCAATATAGTGGCGCAAAATCGGTAATTTCAGTTGGGGAGATGACCACCCCTCCGGCATGTTTACCGGCATTACGAGTGACGCCTTCTAAGATCCTAGCCATATCAATTAGATCTTTTACTTCTTCATCTTCTTGATAAAGCTCTGGCAACCTTGGCTCAACGGCAAACGCTTTTTCTAAGGTCATACCTGGATCAGAGGGGATTAACTTCGAAATCCTATCGACAAAACCATAGGGATGGCCTAATACTCGGCCTACATCTCGAACTACCGCTTTAGCGGCCATGGTACCGAATGTGATTATTTGCGATACGGCTTGACGACCGTACATATCGGCCACGTGATCAATCACCTCATCACGTCGGTCCATACAAAAATCAACGTCGAAATCAGGCATGGATACCCGTTCAGGGTTGAGGAATCTTTCGAATAATAAATCAAATTCTAGGGGATCCAAATCGGTAATATCAAGGGCGTAGGCCACAAGAGAACCTGCACCTGACCCTCGTCCTGGCCCTACAGGAATACCATGATCTTTACTCCATTGGATAAATTCCATTACGATCAAGAAGTAACCGGGGAACCCCATTTGGTTAATAACGGTTAATTCAATTTCTAAACGCTCATCGTATTCGGGTCTTTTTTCTGCTCGTTCTTGTTCGTCGGGAAACAAGAACTTTAAGCGTCTTTCTAATCCTTCCCAGGAAACTTTAACGAGATAATCAGCATCAGACATGCCGCCAGTGGGGAATTTAGGCAAAAAGTATTCGCCCAAGGTCACGGTTACGTTGCAGCGTTTGGCTATTTCAACGGTATTCTGCAACGCTTCTGGAATATCGGAAAACAGCTCACACATTTCTTCCGGGCTGCGCAGGTATTGCTGCTCACTATAGAGTTTAGGTCGTCGTTTATCATCGAGTGTATAACCATCATGGATACACACTCTAATTTCATGGGCGGCAAACCCCTCTTTGGCGATAAAACAAACTTCATTGGTGGCAACCACAGGCAGATCATGTTCCAACGCCCAATCGGTAGCGCGTTGAATATATTCTTGCTCTCCCGGGCGACCAGTGCGATTAAGCTCTAAATAGTAACAATCCTGAAAGTGACTCTCATAGAATTGGGAAATTTGTGCAGCTAAAGGCATATTACCTTTGGTTAGTACTTGCCCCAGATCACCCGACAAGCCACCCGAAAGTATAATCACCCCTTCTTTATGTTCAACCAGCCATTGTTTATCAATGACGGCTCGGTTTTGCACATGACCTCGCTGATAAGCTTTAGAAATGAGCAAGGTAATATTTTTATAGCCTTGGTTGTTGCTTGCCAGCAAAGTGAGTCTAAATAACTCCTCTCCTAATTCTTCGCTTTGGACCCAAAAATCAGCGCCGATGATGGGTTTAATCCCGTTAGCATGGGCGGCATCGTAATATTTCACTAAGCCACACATATTCATCTGATCGGTAATTGCCACTGCGGGCATGCCCATTTCTTTTACTTTTCCAAGAATAGGCTTGATCTTATTCAGACCATCCATCATCGAATAATCGGAATGGACGCGCAAATGTATAAAATTTACTGGGTCTTGACTGACTTCAGACTGCACGGATAACTCCATTTTGTTGTATCAAAACCTGTTGCACTGGTTTAAAACTCATACGGTATTCTTGTGTTGGACCCAGTTCAGCCAAACGTTGCAAGTGGGCTTTGGTGGGGTAGCCTTTATGTTGATTAAAACCATATTCTGGATATTGTAAATGTAATTCCGCCATTTCCCTATCACGGGTAACTTTAGCAATAATAGATGCAGCAGAAATCTCAGCAACGCTGCCATCTCCTTTTACAATAGCTTCACTAGTGTATTGCCAATCAGGACATCGGTTTCCATCGACTTTAACTAAATCAGGTTGTATTGATAAGCTTTCTACCGCTCGTTTCATGGCTAACATGGTGGCATGTAAAATATTAAGGTGATCAGTTTCTTTGGGGCTTGCTCGCCCCACCGACCAGGATAATGCGTTTTCAATAATTTCATCGAAAAGGAGATTGCGCTTTTTTTCACTTAGCTTTTTAGAATCATTCAATCCTAAAATAGGCTTATTGGGATCAAGTATAACCGCAGCAGTGACCACATCGCCCACTAAAGGACCACGACCTACTTCATCCACTCCGGCAATCCGCAAAGCATCATTCATATTGGGCACCAATTAATTTTAAGACTGCTGCAGCGGCTTGTTTATCTGCATCTTGTTTCAACATTTTATGCAACCCCACGAATTCCTCCGGGACCTTTAAGTTGTCTCCGCTAAACATGGGGATCAGGTACTTGGAGATAGTCTCTGGATTAACCTCTTCTTGCAACAATTCAGGGACTATGGGCTTATCTGCCAACACATTTGGTAATGAGAAATAATTAGGCTTATACATTACTTTCATGATTTGGTGTGTCAGCCATTTCAACCGATAGGCAACCACCATTGGACGTTTGCATAACATGGCTTCTAAAGAAGCCGTACCCGAAGCAAGTAAAATTCCATCCGCCGCTATCATAACGTTACGAGACTGCCTCATGACTACAGATATATGCATGTTTTTAGGATATTTTGGTGAATCTTTAAATGTCGCTACTATTGCTTCAATTTGATTTTTTCGCGACTCGTTTACCGCTGGAATAATCACATGCAAATCATCAACTGTGGCACAGACTTTACTTGCACTTAGCAAGAATATCTCAAGCAGCATACTCACTTCCCCCCCGCGACTGCCAGGTAATAACGCCAATACTTTTGCGTTTTCACTTAGTTCCACGCCATCTAATTGTTGACGAGCCAGTGCCTGATCGGGGTAAAGGGCGATGTCATCCGCCATAGTGTGACCAACAAATTGACACGGGAAGCCATGTTTGTCGTAAACCGCTTTTTCGAATGGGAAAATACTGAGTACCAAATTGGTAGCCTCAGCGATACCAAATATACGATTTTCACGCCAAGCCCAAACGGTTGGGCTGACGTAATGAACGGTTTTAATGCCTAGTTTTTTGAGTTTCTTTTCTAAGGGAAGGTTAAAATCTGGAGCATCCACGCCTATGAACACATCTGGGGGATCTTCCGTAAAATGTTGCAAAACGGATTTTCGAATGAATAACAGTCGTCGAATGCGAGACAGTACTTCGACTATTCCCATTACCGAAAGCTCTTCCATATCAAACAGGGTCTTGCAACCTTGTTCAAGCATATTTGGCCCAGCAATCCCTGTAAACTGCGCATCAGGATGAATGGCAAGGATTTGTTTTATCATACCCGCAGCTAAAACGTCACCAGAGGCTTCTCCGGCAACGATAGCAATTTTTAATGGACGCTCAGACATATCAGGTTGGCTCGCAGTTTGCGATAAAAACTAAACACTAAGTTTAGCGGATAATTCCTCGATTAGAGTTCGCAACAAATTCGGCCATTAACCCCACTTCTTTTGTGGTTTCTGCCATCTTGCGTAACTCTTGCACAGCTTCTTCGGCTCGATTACCATTTCGATAAAGTACTTTATAAGCACGTTTAATACTCATTATCACCTCTTTATCAAAGCCTCTGCGACGTAAACCTTCAGAGTTAATTCCGGCAGGCGTATTATCGATTCCGTTGATCATTACATAGGGAGGAATATCGCGTAATATAATCCCACCGCCACCGGTAAAGCTATTAGAACCAATTTTACAGAACTGATGCACAGCGGTATTACCACCTAATATAACAGAACTGCCAACATGCACATGACCAGCCAAGGTTGCATTGTTTGCAAAGATATTATCATCGCCAATCACACAATCATGGGCCACATGGGCATAAGCCATAAACAGATTATTAGAGCCTATTTTAGTAAGGGATTTGTCTTGAACAGTACCACGGTGGATAGTTACTGATTCCCGAAAAACGTTATTATCACCGATTTCAAGGCGAGTTTTCTCGCCAGCATATTTTTTATCCTGGCATTCTTCACCTATGGAGCCAAATTGGAAAAAACGATTGTTTTTACCAATCGTACATGGCCCTTTTATAACCACATGTGACTCGATAACAGTTCCACTGTCAATCTCAACATCTTCACCAATAACGGAATATGGTCCTATTTGAACGTCTTTTGCTAATTTAGCAGACGGATGCACAATAGCAGTATCATGGATCACAGGTTACATCTTCCTCATTGCACACATAAATTCAGCAACACAGGCTTCTTGGCCGTCGACACTGGCGACGCCCTTAAATTTCCAAATACCGCGTTTTTCTTTAACCACACACACATCAAAATCTAATCTGTCACCAGGAACCACTGGACGTTTAAAACGCGCGTTGTCTATTCCTGCATACAGGTATAATTCATCGCTATTGCCTGCCGTTTTAAACCCTAGGATACCAGCCGCTTGGGCCATGGCTTCAAGAATTAAAACACCAGGAAATATAGGCTTGCCAGGGAAATGGCCAGTGAAACACGGCTCATTAAAGGTTACATTTTTATAGGCTTTGATGGTTTCACCTAGTACGTATTCAGTCACTCTATCAATCAGTAGAAAAGGATACCTATGGGGTAAAAGCGCCATAATTTCTTCGATTTCGATAGTGTTCAAATTGTCGGCCAAAGGCTGATCTCCTTTATGAAGTAATGGTGTCGCCCCAATTACTTTGTAGTTTGTTGTTTTTCTAAAACTTTGACACGTTTAGCAATAGACGAAATTTTCTTGAGTTGAACCGCATTTTTACGCCACTCTAAATTTGGTACCGCCGGCATACCAGAAGAATATAAACCAGGTGCGGTTACACTCTTGGTTACCATGCTCATTCCAGTAAAATGCGAGTTATCGCAGACATCAATATGTCCGTTAAAGCCACACAGCCCTGCAACGCTGCAATTTTTACCCAATTTAGTACTGCCAGCTATCACTGAGCATCCTGCCATAGCTGTATTTTCGCCAATCTCAACGTTATGGGCAATTTGTATTTGATTATCAATGATCACGCCATCGGAAATAATCGTATCCTCTAGGGCACCACGATCGATGGTGGTACTAGCACCAATCTCAACACGGTTACCTATGACAACACGTCCCAATTGCGGAATTTTAATCCATTTACCTTTATCATTAGCATAGCCAAACCCATCACTGCCAATAACGGTAGCAGATTGGATTAAGCAGTGCTCCCCCATGACAGTGTTGTGGTAGATAGTAACATTTGCCCAAAGCTTGGTTTTGTTTCCTAATTGGCAGTTTTTGCCAATAAAGGTACCCGCTCCTACTTGAACATCGTCACCCAGCACAACCCCAGACTCAATGACGGCTTGTGCTCCCACGCTTACATTTTCACCCATAATCACATCATCTGCTATTACAGCTGATGGATGAATACCTGATGCGGCATCAGGAGTCGTATCAAGGGCCTGTGCAACTAACGCGAATCCTACATATGGATTTGCATGAACCAGCGCTGTACAAGGACAATGGGATAACTCATCTGGATGTAAAATAACCGCCTGTGCTCTAGTGTCAGCTAGATGACTACGATACTTGCTATTCGATAAAAAGGAAATCTGACCAATGCCTGCATTCGCCAAGGTACTCAAACTATTAATCTGGGTATCTTCAGTATCATTGCCAGATAAATGGATGGTAGCGCCAATAAAATCTGCCAATTGTTTTAAACTGAGTGACTGCATACAGGCTCCGGTGGTTATTTCATTTGACTAACTTTTTTCAATACTTTTTCTGAGATATCGTATTGAGGAGTAGCAAAAACAACCGCTTGTCTGTCTAAAACCATATCAATTTTCTCTTCAGTGACAACCGCTTGAATAGCTTGCTGAAGAATAGTCACGATTTTAGTGTTTTCTTCTTGTCTACGTTTTTGTAATTTTTCCTGCAATGGTTTTGCTAATGCTTCAAATTCAGTATTAGCAGCTTGTAAACGCTCCTGCTCCGCTTTAATTTGCGCTTCGCTCATTGTAGGTGCGTTTTTCTTAAGTGTTTCTAGGTCAGTCGCTATTTTCTGACGCATAGCATCGACCTTTGAACCTTCGTCTTTAAATTCAATTTGTAATGCTTGCTGACTAGCAATTGCTTGCGGCATTTGCTGAATAACCGCTTCACGACTCACAACTGCAATTTTCTGTTCTGCGTAAGCAACTGAACTTAATAAAGCACTACTGAAAAGTGCAGTAACAACTAAGGTTTTAAATATTTGTTTCAAGGGAAACTCCTTCCTGGTTTAAATTATGTTCTTAGCTCAAGCTAAGTATATGATTAATAATCTTTGATTAAAGTCGTGTTTAAAATGTTTGTCCAATATTGAAAGAGAAGAATTTAACGTCATCTCCAACACGTTCTTGTAGAGCTCTTGAGAAGCTAAACACCATTGGTCCCATCGGTGAAAGCCATTGTACAGAAACTCCATAAGAAGCTCTATAGCGAGTCCAATCACTGTAATCGGCTACAGGGTCTTCACTAATCTGGTCTAAATCGCGATACAAGCTATAGTCGAACTCAGTATCCCACACATTACCGGCATCAATGAATAGACTTGAGCGTACTGAATTATCGAACTCTTCGCCCACAAAGGGAGTAGGTACAATTAACTCTACGCCACCGAGTAACATAGCATTACCACCTAAGGAGCGAGAAGAAACAGCAACTTGGTCGGATTCAGGACCTAACAAGATAGTTTCTCCGTCGGGACCGACAATACTGGTTGGAGATAATTGCACGCCACGTGGTCCTACGGTGTTATTTTCGAAGCCACGTAATGTATCGCTACCACCGGCGGTGAAGTTCTGAGTAAATGGTAGTATTTGTTCAATCCCATTTGTTTCACCATAGCCGTTACCGTAGCCCGCACGCAGTCGAGTCAGTACAGACCAACGTTGGTCACGACTAAGAGGGAAATAGAACTTAGTATCAAATATCGATTTGAAATAATTGACGTCAGAATTAGGGGTAGTAATACTAAAAGATGCACTTTGTGACGAACCTGCCGTTGGGAATATCCCTCGGTTTAAGGTACTACGTGTCCAAGATACTGATGCTAAAAAGCTTGAGTAATCAATAGGAGCATCTGGATCATCTTCATTTACGAATTGATTGTAGAAACGATCAGTCTGTTCATAGTTACTGCGTCGAGACAGCTCGACATCACTAAAGCTTAGACCAAAGTTAATTCGGTTAAATTCGTTGATTGGGTAACCTGCATTTACACCAATACTGTATTGTTTACTGTTGTATTGAACGAGGTTTGCACTACCCGCATCAAACTCACTGTATGAAATACTGCCACCTAAACTGATTCCATCAATGGTGAAATAAGGGTCAGTATAGGATAGCTGAATACTCTTTTGATAGGATACCGTACTCACATTAAATGCTATTCGTTTACCCGTACCTAGGAAGTTATCCTGTTGAATACCCGCTTGTAAGCTCAGTTTTGTTCTATCACCGTACCCTACACCCGCGTTAAACGAACCTGACGGTTGCTCTTTAACTTTATAGACGACGTCGACTTTATCATCTTCACCTGGTAAACGGACGGTTTCGAAGTCCACTTCTTCCATATAGGTCAAGCGTGATAAGTTGTTCTTAGATGACTCCAATGAACTATTAGACAACCAAGTCCCTTCCATCTGACTCACAGATTGACGCAGCACTTCATCGGCTGTCACAGTGTTTCCTTCAAAGGTAATGCGGTTCACGTAAATCCGCTTACCAGGATCCACCGATAAGGTTAATTTAACAGTTTTGTCTACATCATTAATTTCTGGAATGGTGGTGACTGTAGGATAAGCATATCCAAAACGACCTAGGTACTTACTGAAGAATTCTTCAGTATAAGTAACCTCTGCTTGGTTGTATAACTCACCAGCTGTTAGCGGCAAAACGGCGCGCATGTATTCTTCGTTGCCTAGCAAGTCACCGATTAGGTCTACTTCTGAGATGGTATATTGCTCACCTTCAGAGATATTCATTGTTACATAAATACCATCTTTTTCTGGGGTCATAGAAACTTGAGTTGAATCCACTTGATAACGCAAATATCCGCGGTCTAAATAGTAGCTTCTCAAGGTTTCCATATCGCCAGATAGCGTTTGTTTTTGATAACGAGTTTCAGATAAGAAATCCCACCATGGCGTATCAAACTTCAATTCCATCTGTCTAAGTAACTCTGCATCAGAGAAGACTTCATTACCCACAATATTAATTTGTTGAATTTTTGCCGAGTCACCTTCTTCAAACAACAGCTTCAAATCAACGCGGTTACGGGGCAATGGCGTGACAATGGCACTTACGTCAGCATTATATTTACCAATACTGTAGAAAAAGTCTTTCAAACCATTTTCGATACCGGTCAAAACGGTTTTATCTAAAGGCTCACCAACTCGAATGTTGTTACCATCCAAGCTTTCTTGTAGCTGCTCATCTTTAATATCGTCGTTGCCGTCAAAGATAATATTACTAATCGTGGGGCGCTCTTTCACTTTAACAACCAAAGTGGTGCCGTCACGAAGAATTTCGATGCTTTCAAAGTGAGTAGATGAATACAGGCTACGAATTAACTGCGCCGAGCGGAAACTGTTCATGGTATCGCCGACTTGCACCGGCAAATAGGTCAGTGCAGCCCCCAAAGCAACCCTTTGTAAACCTTCTACTTTGATGTCGGATACGACAAACTCTTGGTCTGTAGCAGCAAATGCAAAGCTAGCACTGGACCATATTAATCCGGCTACAACTAACTGTTTAAACTTCATTTATTAATATTCTTCCTAAGCACTCATAGCCTACTTCGGCAATGTAGTTTGTGTCATCCACACTATAAACGCGCAATGTCATTATAAAACGCTACTGTCATTAACAGTAACAAGATGATCCCGCCAATTTTAAATCCGACTTCTTGCACAGATTCTGGAACCGGTCGCCCAGTTAAAAGCTCTATAAAATAATAGAGTAAGTGCCCACCATCAAGCACTGGAAGAGGGAAAAGGTTAATAATTCCCAAATTCACACTAATAAGCGCTAAAAAGCTTAAAAATGCGACAATTCCAGCACTCGCTGTCATCCCTGCGCCCTGCGCAATCGATATTGGGCCACTTAAACTTTTTACCGATACATCGCCAGTAAAAAGCTTACCAATCATGTCGAAACTTAAGGTTATAAGTCGCCAGGTTTCACTTATTCCTTCAGATAAACCTTCAACTGGACCGTATTGTTTGTGAAATAAATACTCTTCAGGATAAGGTTCTAAATAGGTGACTACACCTAATAGACCCGTATCAGGATCGTCTGGCTTCACGCCAATAGTCGCGGCTACCTGTTGTTCAATGCCATTTCTATCGATAGTGATAGTAACATTTTGTTTCGGGTGCTGCTCAATCAGCTCAACTATTTGTTCCCAATTTGCCACAGTAGTTCCATTAAACTTGAGAATAATGTCATTCACCTGCAAACCAGCCTGTGCTGCCGGTGAAGATTCACTCACTAGCGCAAGCTGTTTGGTTGGGTTAGTTCGAAATGGAGCAAAGCCTAAGCTTGCCATGGGTGACGTGGTTTCAGGGTCAAATTGCCACCCCGTTAAATCAAGATCCAGTGCTTTGTTGTAACCGTCTTTAGTTGTTACTTGGACTTGCGTATGAGAATCACCAATTAGACGCATAACTTCATAGTTAACGGCTTGCCAATCTTTAGTTTCATGGCCAGATATGTGGGTAATCTGATCCCGTTCCTCAAAACCAGCTTGGGCAGCAATTGAGTTGGCCTCTACATTTCCAACAATAGGTTTAACCGCTTGTTCGCCTATCAACAGCATCAAATAAAGGGCAAAAATTGCGAATAAGAAATTCACCATAGGACCGGCAGCTACAATGGCAATGCGCTTGAGAACATGTTGGCGATTAAATGCGTAAGGCAAATCAGCATCGCTGACCTGCTCAACCCGCTCATCAAGCATTTTTACATAGCCACCCAAAGGAATAGCCGCAATAACGTACTCAGTACCGAGTTTATCAGTGCGTTTCCACAACGCTTTACCAAAACCTATGGAGAAGCGTTCAACTTTCACCCCACAACGACGTGCAACCCAAAAATGTCCCCATTCATGGACAGCAACGAGTATTCCTAGGGCAACCACAAATGCGGACAGGTTACGAACAAACTCGAAAATCACACTAAACTTCCTATAAACTGTTTTGCAAGGATCCTAACTTCTTTATCTACAGCTAAAATTCCTTCGATATCGTGTAGCGGCTGGCTTTCGATGCGCTGCAACATTTCTTCGTTAACCTGGGCAATTTGAGAAAAGCCAATTTGCTCTGATAAAAAGGCGTCCACAGCCACCTCATTGGCAGCATTGAGTGCTGTTGTAGCATGTTGTCCCGCGTCGCACGCATCAATGGCTAGCTTCAAATTTGGATAACGCTGAAAGTCTGGCACCTGAAAACTAAAATCCGCTAAAGCAGAAAAATCTAACGGTTTCACGCCTGCATTAATACGCTCCGGAAAGGCTAAACAATGGGCAATGGGGGTTTTCATGTCCGGATTCCCCATCTGCGCCAGTACCGAGCCATCGGCATATTGCACCATAGAATGAATAATACTCTGGGGATGCAATACAATTTGAATATCTGCCCCGTTTAAGCCAAACAACCATTTCGCTTCGATGAATTCTAAACCTTTGTTCATCATGGTGGCTGAATCAACGGAAATTTTGCGTCCCATATCCCAATTAGGATGAGCACATGCCTGGTCTGGAGTAATATCCTTAAAGCTGTCTAAAGGACGATTTAGAAATGGTCCACCAGAACCGGTTAACAATATTTTGGCAATCCCTGAAGCAGCCAAATCACCATATTGAAAGTCTTGTGGTAGACATTGAAAAATAGCATTGTGCTCACTGTCGATGGGTAAAAGTTGCGCGCCGGTTTTATTTACTTCCTGGATGAAGATATCACCACACATAACCAGTGCTTCTTTATTCGCCAACATCACCTTTTTACCCGACTTCACTGCCGATAAAGTAGGTAATAACCCGGCAGCACCTACGATTGCAGCCATAACACTGTCAACCTTAGGATCCGATGCGACTTGACACAAACCTTCTTCGCCTAGCAACAATTCACAGTTTAGATTTGCATGTTTAACGGCCTGTTGAGCCGAAGCGTAAGAGGCTAAATCTGAAATGACTAAATAGTCAGGCTCAAATCTAGTGGCTTGAGAAATAAGCTTGTTAACATTGGAGTGAGCAGTTAACGCAACCACGTTGAACTGTTCTGGATGCAGTTGAATAACATCTAACGTGCTTTGTCCTATGGATCCTGTGGCACCTAAAATCGCAATATTTTGCATTAAGCCATCCACATCACGTAACAATAAGCAAATACTGGAAATGCAGCAGTGAGACTATCAATTCTATCTAGAATACCACCATGACCAGGCAGTATCTTGCCGCTGTCCTTAATACCCGCACAGCGTTTAAACATACTTTCGTTTAAATCGCCCAATGCAGAAACCCCGACAGTTAAACCGCCAATCAAAACATGCATCCAGATTCTACCTGGATCTACCTGATAGTGCAGAGCAGCAAAGGCAATAATTGCAGTAGAAGCAGCGATACCTCCAGCCAAACCTTCGAGGGTTTTTCCTGGAGACACATTAGGTCGCAATTTGTGACGTCCGAATTTTACACCAACAAAAAAAGCACCGATATCTGCCGCCCAAACAATACCTAGCACATAAAAGATTAGCGACACACCGTAAAAGGGGTCGATATCGTACATATGAGAACGGAGGGAGACAACAGACACAAAAGTAGGGATAAGTGTAAACACACCAAATAAACAACGTATCGCTTTACTCGTTCGCCATATCGCTGAAAAGCGTGGATAAGCAATAATCATAAGAAGTGAAACAAACCACCATATTGCAGCCACACCTAAAATATAGACGTACAGACTGTTTAACGCCCCTTGGTACCAAATAAAATCAGTGGGTACCCAGTAAACTAAGAAAAGGCAGCAAAAGAGGATAAAAAACGCATAAATTGCTTTTTGAAGCCTAGGCTTAATACTCGACATATTAGCCCATTCATAACCACCTAACCCTACTACCAGAGCAATAAATAACTCAAAACCAAGTAGGGGTAGAAATAAAATACAAATTATCGCCAGAGGAGCTAAAATAACTGCTGTGATTATTCGCTGTTTTAACATAATTAGCCTTTGAGCTTAGGTGAATACATTGTCATTTAGTTTCCACCTGCTCTCCTGTCATACCAAATCGTCTTTGACGCTCAGAATAATCATTAACTGCAAGCTGAAATGCTTGCTCATCAAAATCTGGCCAAAGGGTATCAGTAAAATAAAGTTCAGCGTATGCACATTGCCACATCAAAAAATTACTGATCCTATGTTCTCCACCAGTGCGAATGAGCAAATCAAGTTCCGCTTGGTCGGCTAAAGCCATAAACTGATTAAAATCGGCTTCATTAGCGCTGTCGATACTCAAACCTTTTTCTACGGCTTGTTTAGCAAATGATTTAGCGGCATTCAGAATGTCCCAACGCCCACCGTAATTGGCAGCAACATTAAGGGTTAATGCGCGATTGTTTTCCGTCAGTTTTTCGGCTTTTTTAATTTTTTCAACAAGTTTACTATCGAAGCGAGATCTGTCACCAATGACCTTTAAGCGAACATCATTTTTATTCAACTTCTTGGCTTCGCTATTTAGTACAAAATTGAACAAATCCATTAAAACCCCCACTTCTTCTGCGGGACGGTTCCAATTTTCACTGCTAAATGCAAATAAGGTAAGTGACTCAATGCCATTTTGACGAGCAAAGCGAACAGCAGACCGCACAGACTCAACACCAGCTTTGTGCCCGAAGGTGCGGATCTTACCCTTCTTTTTTGCCCAACGGCCGTTGCCATCCATAATAATGGCAACATGTTTGGGGATATTTAGATTACTCATAAGGTAATAGGAATCAACCGTAAAGGTTAAATTTCCATCAACTCTTTTTCTTTATCTTGCAAAGCGCTATCGATAGTTTTTACAAATTCGTCGGTTAATTTTTGAATTAACTCTTCGCCTTTACGGCCTTCATCTTCGCTCAGCTCTTTTTCTTTTACCAACTCTTTTAGATCAGCGTTGGCATCGCGGCGAATATTACGCACGGCAATACGTGCTTGTTCAGCTTCGTTTCTAACCACTTTAATTAGGTCTTTACGACGTTCTTCTGTTAGTGGCGGTAATGGAATGCGAATAGCAGCACCTGAACTCATTGGATTTAAACCAAGGTCAGATTGCATAATCGCTTTTTCAACTGCCGCCGCGGCACTTTTATCAAATACCGTTAACGCTAGTGTTCTTGCATCTTCAGCAAAGATATTGGCTAACTGCTTAAGGGGTGTATCAGCGCCATAATATGGCACCATAATACTATCTAAAAGCGCTGGATGAGCGCGACCAGTTCTAATTTTACTTAATTGGCTCTTCAGTGCACTGATGCTTTTTTCCATGCGTTGTTTTGCATCATCATGAATGTCATTTATCACTGCAATCTCCCTAATTCTTATTATACTAATCGTTTTTAAAATCGTTGTTATTGATTGTCTGTGCCTTGATGGGAAATTGTTGTCCCTTCATCTTCGCCTAAAACAACACGGCGTAATACGCCAGGTTTGTTCATATTGTAAACACGAATTGGCAAGCTATGATCCCGCGCCAAAGTAAAGGCTGCTAAGTCCATAACTTTAAGTTCTTTTTCGAGAACTTCTTGGTAACTTACGTTTTTAAGTAATACCGCTTCTGGATTGGTGACCGGGTCATCATTGTATACGCCATCCACTTTAGTACCTTTAAGTACTGCATCAGCTTCTATTTCAATACCGCGTAAGCAGGCTGCTGAGTCTGTGGTAAAAAATGGGTTACCTGTGCCCGCAGAAAAAATCACTACCCGTCCAGATTTCAAAAGGCTAATTGCCTCAGTCCAATTGTATGCATCACACACACCGTTGAGGGGAATCGCTGACATCAAACGTGCATTCACAAATGCGCGATGTAGCGCATCTCGCATGGCTAAACCGTTCATTACAGTGGCCAACATGCCCATGTGGTCTCCCACAACTCGATTCATTCCAGCTTTCGCTAACCCTTCACCGCGAAATAAATTTCCGCCACCAATGACTAATCCTACTTGCACGCCCATTTCAACTAATTCTTTGATTTCTTGGGCCATTCTATCTAGAACTTTGGCGTCGATACCGAATCCTTCGTCACCCATCAGGGCTTCACCACTTAACTTTAGCAGAATTCTTCGATATGCAGATTTTGGTGCAATACTCATTTATTGGCTATTCCTTAGTTAATTGGATAAGGGGCTCAAACCCGCTAAATTTATCCGCGTAAATAGTACATATAAAAAGGCACCTCGTATTGAGGTGCCGATAGTTTATATGACATTGGCTTTTCGCAAAAGCGAAAGGCTCAATTATTTCTTTGCGGCTTCCATTTGCGCTGCTACTTCAGCTGCAAAATCTTCTTCTTTCTTCTCGATACCTTCACCAACTTCGAAACGAACGAAATTGATAACGTCAGCTCCTTTAGCTTTCAAAAGTTGACCAACAGTGTTTGAAGGATCTTTAACGAAAGGCTGACCAGTCAAGCTAACTTCGCCAGTGAATTTCTTCATGCGACCGATAACCATTTTTTCAGCGATTTCAGCAGGCTTGCCTGATTGCATAGCGATTTCAAGTTGAATTTCTTTCTCTTTCGCTACAACTTCTGCAGGTACATCTTCAGGCTTAACAAACTGAGGACTAGCCGCGGCAATATGCATCGCAATGTCTTTTGCCAAATTTTCGTCACCGCCATTCAAAATAGCGATTACACCAATACGACCGCCGTGCACGTATGCACCAAGGTTGTCACCTTCAACAGAGATAACGCGACGAGGAGAGATGTTTTCACCGATTTTTGCAACTAGTGTGTCACGGGCATCAGAAACAGTCACGCCATCGATTTTGCTATTGTTAAGCGTATCCATGTCGTTGATTTTATTTGCAGAAGCAACATCAACCAATTTGTTAGCAAAGGCTAAGAAACCATCATCGCGAGCAACGAAGTCAGTTTCACTGTTAATTTCCATCATAGTTGCTACACCATTAGCAACTTTAGTCATAATCACGCCTTCTGCTGCAATACGGCCAGCTTTTTTAGCGGCTTTTGCTTGACCAGATTTACGCATATTTTCAATTGCTAGCTCGACATCACCGTCGGTTTCTACCAATGCTTTTTTACAATCCAACATGCCTGCGCCGGTGCGCTCGCGAAGTTCTTTTACTAGGGCTGCTGTCACTGCCATTTTGGTTTCCTCAGCATATATAAATGGTTCTTAACTTAAGAAACAGGGGCCGTAAATAATTACCGCCCCTGATGAGATGTTCGTCATTTTAATGTACTTACGTCACAGAAAGATGACAGGGTCACGACAACTAAGCCGTGCCTTTTTAATTACTCAGCTGCTTCAACGAAATCGTCTTGCTCAGCTTGTACTTCAAGGTTTTGTTCACGGCCTTGGCTTACAGCATCAGCTGCTGCATTCAAGTACAATTGAACAGCACGAATTGCATCGTCGTTACCAGGAATGATGTAATCAACACCATCTGGGTTAGAGTTGGTATCAACTACTGAAATAACTGGGATACCCAAGTTACGTGCTTCAGTAATTGCAATGTGCTCGTGATCTGCATCAACAACGAATAAACAGTCTGGAAGACCGCCCATGTCTTTGATACCACCTAAGCTACTTTCTAGCTTAGTCATTTCACGTTGAAGCATAAGTACTTCTTTTTTGGTCAACTTTTCGAAAGTGCCGTCTTGAGACTGTTGCTCTAGCTCTTTCAAACGCTTGATTGATTGACGAACTGTTTTCCAGTTAGTCAACATTCCACCTAACCAACGCTTGTTAACGTAGAATTGGTCACATTTCTGTGCTGCTTCTTTAACTGCATCGCTAGCTGCGCGCTTAGTACCGACGAAAAGAACTTTACCTTTTTTAGCAGAAACACCGCTTATGTAGTTCAATGCTTCATTGAACAAAGGTACTGTTTTTTCTAGGTTAATGATATGAACTTTGTTACGAGCGCCAAAGATGAAAGGTTTCATTTTTGGGTTCCAGTAACGAGTCTGGTGACCGAAGTGCACGCCCGCTTGGAGCATGTCACGCATTGATACGTTTGCCATTATTAATTTCCTCAAATTGGGGTTAGGCCTCCATACATCCCATCTATCGATCCGTTCAGGCGGCAAACCCGAAGCGGACACCCCGACAAATGTGTCGATGTATGTGTGTTATTAGTTAATTTCGCATTCATCCAGAGCACTAAAATAATGCTATTGAATTTGCGGTGCGCTTTATACCATGCTCCCCTCATCCACGCAAGTAAAAAGCGTTAATTAGCCCATGCAAATCACCTCAAATAAACTAAATACCCATTTCTTTCACTCGTCTATACATTTTTGAGCTGAAAAGATACAATTCAGCCCATTATTGCAATCAGTTATTTTTTAGGACGCAAAATTGACAATCACGATTAAAACACCAGATGAAATTGAAAAGATGCGTGTCGCAGGCAGACTAGCCGCAGACGTATTACAAATGATTGGCCCTCACGTTAAAAAGGGCGTGACCACCGATGAACTCAATCAAATCTGTCATGATTATATTGTCAATGAGCAACAGTGTATCCCCGCACCGTTAAATTACGGGCATCCTCCTTTCCCTAAATCTATTTGTACCTCAGTTAACCATGTGATTTGTCATGGTATTCCTTCTGATAAAAAGCTAAAAGATGGTGATACCATTAATATTGATGTCACTGTTATTAAAGATGGTTATCACGGTGACACCTCAAAAATGTTTGTCGTAGGTAAACCAAGTATTTTGGCTGAGCGATTAATTAGAGTCACCCAAGAATGCTTGTATAAAGGCATTGAACTCGTCAAACCCGGTGCCCGCCTTGGAGATATTGGACATGTGATTCAGCAACATGCAGAAAGCCATAATTACTCGATCGTTCGCGAGTATTGTGGCCATGGCATCGGTGCGAATTTTCATGAAGAACCCCAAGTAGTTCATTATGGTCGGCCTAATACCGGCGTTGAGTTGCTAGAAGGAATGTGTTTAACCATTGAACCTATGGTTAATGCCGGTAAACGTTATTCAAAAATCCTTCCTGATCAATGGACAGTGGTCACCAAAGATCGCAGTTTAAGTGCACAATGGGAACATACCTTATTAGTGACGAAAAACGGCGTCGAAATTCTCACTCTGCGAGACGATGAAACCATTGATAGAGTGATAAGTCATTAATTCAGAGTATTTTTTTACTTATTATGAATGATTATGACTAACGTAAATTAGTTATTTGCTATACAACTTCGGTTAACGGACACTTTGCATTACAGAGTGAGATTTTTAGTCTGTTTATATTTGGCGTACGGTCGTCTTATTCTAGCTTTTAGAGGTACTAACATTGTCATTAGATCAGCTCATTGAAAATATTCAGAAAATAACTGATATAAATGACATTAGCAGTTTTAAAAAGTGCGTAAGTGATAGCGTAGAATGGTTAACTCAGGAGTTCACTAAAGTTCCGGTTGACCAATTAGTTCACGAAAGAGCTGTTTTCATCGATGCTTTGCTTTTACGCGCTTGGAAATTAGTTGATTTAGACAATCAAAAAGGCTTGGCTTTAGTTGCTGTGGGCGGTTACGGTAGAGGTCAACTTCAGCCTCACTCTGACGTGGATCTGTTGATTCTCAGCGATAAAACTATCAATGCTAAGTTGCAGGAAAAAATTAGCACTTTTATTACGTTCCTGTGGGATATTAAGTTAGATGTGGGTCAGTCAGTACGCACGATTAAAGAAACCTTTAATTTAGCCAAAGGCGACACAACTATCGCCACTAACTTAGTTGAATCAAGGTTATTGATAGGCAGTGAATCTAGCTTTGACACCCTGCAGAAAAAAATAAAAGGTAAAGGCTATTGGTCCAGTAAAGATTTTTTCACCGCCAAGTATGAAGAGCAAAAAGAACGCCATAAAAAATTCAACGATACCTCCTATAATCTCGAACCAAATGTAAAGGAAAACCCTGGCTGTTTGCGGGATATTCAATCTATTGGTTGGGTTGCAAAGCAACACTTTAATGTTTGGAATGGCCACGAATTAGTTGAACACGGTTATTTTACAGAACGAGAATGGGCAGAATTGATTGAATCTCGCTCTCACCTTTGGCAAATACGATTTGCCCTGCATTTAATATCTGGACGTAGTGAAAATCGATTATTGTTTGATTACCAAACTGATGTTGCTGAACGACTAGGCTATGGTGAAGGAAAGCAAGCAGTTGAAAGAATGATGAAGTCATTTTTTCGAACCGTTCGCCGAGTGTCTGAGCTTAATGGCATGTTGCTGCAATATTTCAAACAGGATATTCTCGAGTTAAAAGTTAAAAACCATCAGATAATTGATGACAAATTTGAATTGTTAGATGGCTTAATCAGCCCTCTTCAAGACGACGTTTTTACCACGCCAAAAGATATACTTTCATTTTTGCTACTCATAGCCAACACACCAGATTGCACCGGATTGCATTCCAGCTGTTTGCGTCAACTTCGCAATGCACGCCGAAAACTCAATGGCCAGTATTATTGTGAAATCCCCGAGTGTCGTAAGTTGTTTATGCAGCTTATGCGTCATCCTAATTTCTTTGGATTAGGATGGGATTTAATGCATAAGCACGGAATTCTTCAAGCGTATTTACCGCAATGGGACAACATTGTAGGTATGATGCAATTTGACCTATTTCATGCTTATACGGTGGATGAGCATACTCACAGACTAGTAAAACATGTATATAGTTATCACAGTGAAGAAAATAGAGATTTCCCCCGCTGCAAAAAGATTGTAAGAGAAACGGATAAGCCGGAATTATTATATTTGGCCGCTATTTTCCATGATATTGGAAAAGGTAGAAACGGCGATCATTCAGTATTGGGTGCAGCAGATGTCGTTACGTTTTGCCAGTCCCATGGCATCGATGGTGATGATGCGGAATTAATTCGTTGGTTGGTAGAGAACCATCTTCTCATGTCTGTGGTTGCTCAACGCAGAGACATCTATGATCCCGAAATTATTGGTGAATTCGCTCGCGCAGTGAAAAGTCAAAATCATTTAAAACATCTATATGCCTTAACTTTAGCGGATATTCGAGCCACCAATAATAACCTCTGGAATGATTGGAAAGCGTCCTTAATCAGAGAATTGTATTTATTGACCCAAAAGGCATTAGATAATGGCCTTCAGTGCGGCATTACCTTGCTAGAAAGAGTGAATAAGCATCAAATAGAAGCCAGAGAGATGCTGAATGAGCAAGGCATTACTGCTGCACAAATAGACCAATTTTGGCATCGGTTAAATAATGATTACTTTGCTAGATTCAGTCCTAAGCAATTGGCATGGCACACAAAAGAAGTGGCGAAAGCAGAAAGCAAAGATGAAAATACCATCACCATTGCGTTAAACGATACAACCGCTAAAGCTGGCACAGAGTTATTAGTTTACGGTAAAAATCGCCCTGCATTATTTGCACAAATAGCGTCGGTTTTAGATAGTCGAAACTGTTCCATTCACGATGCGCAGATAACAATTACCGAAGATGGTTATGTTTTCGATAGTTTTATTTTATTAGAACAAGATGGCTCTCGCATATCCTCCCCAAGTCGTTTAAAAAGCTTGGTTGAAGCAATAGAAGACCAACTTGCTAAACCGGGTAGAGATCATAACAACAGGCGCAAAATGTCACGTCGAATGAAACAATTAGACGTAGCCACTAAAGTTCGTTTCTATCAGAGTAACAGTGATGTCACTATGGTAGAGCTCGAAGCATTAGATGCCCCTGGTTTACTTGCCAAAGTAGGCCATTTATTTGTCGAGTTAAACCTAACCTTACATATGGCAAAAATTTCGACCATTGGTGAGCGTGCAGAAGATTTGTTTATTATTGCTAATGAACAAGATAACGCCCTCACCACTGAGCAACAAGTTCAACTTAAAAAACGATTAACCCAATTATTAGATCAACCCCCAACTAGCGGTGAAGCATGTCAGAGTTAAAAAACCAAATAGAAGCAGCTTTTGAAAATAGAGCATCAATTACAGCCGCGTCAGTAGATGACGCAACTAAGCAAGCGGTCATTAGCGCCATAGATTTATTGAACTCTGGTGAAGCCAGAGTAGCAGAAAAAATAGCCGGAGAATGGGTTGTTCACCAGTGGCTTAAAAAAGCAGTGCTGTTGTATTTTCGCATCAATGATAACGACGTTATGGAAGGCGCAGAAAGCCGCTTTTTTGATAAAGTACCATTGAAATACACAGACTACACAAAAGCACAATTTGAAGCTGAAGGTGTGCGTATCGTGCCCCCCGCAGCGGTGAGAACCGGCTCATTTGTGGGCAAAAATGTAGTGGTCATGCCTTCTTACGTTAACATAGGCGCTTTTGTTGATGAAGGCACTATGGTAGACACATGGGCAACTGTAGGCTCTTGTGCACAAATTGGTAAAAATGTGCATTTATCTGGCGGTGTTGGAATCGGTGGTGTTCTAGAACCATTGCAAGCGAATCCGACCATTATTGAAGACAATTGCTTTATCGGCGCACGGTCTGAAATTGTAGAAGGTGTAGTTGTTGAAGAAGGCAGTGTTATTTCAATGGGTGTATACATCGGTCAAAGTACAAGAATCTATGACCGCGAAACGGGCGAAGTGCACTATGGTCGTGTTCCTGCAGGCTCAGTAGTTGTTTCTGGCAGCCTGCCTAGCAAAGATGGTAAATATAGCCTCTATGCTGCGGTTATCGTGAAAAAAGTTGATGCGCAAACACGCTCTAAAGTAGGTATCAACGCACTTCTACGCGCTGCAGAATAGTCTTTCCTATACCATTCATTGCTAATTAAAAAAGCACATAACAACCCTGTAAAATAATCCATTTTACAGGGTTGTTTTTATTCACACATCATATTTCTTCAACATGGACAGCCATGTTTAAACAATTACATGGACACCCATGTTTAGCTGTTGGTATCAAATTACATGGACACCCATGTTTAGCTGTTGCTATTAACGGAACAATTACATGGACACCCATAATTACATGGAAAATGGAACAATTACATGGACAATCAATTACATGGACACCCATGTTTATTTGTTGGTATTAACCTCAATATAAAACTGAGCCAGTAGGTCAATTGAATTCTGGTCCATTTGTATCAAACTAAGTGTCCTTTGAGAGGCGGCGATTTGGGACGGATTTTAATAGACAGCCACATTTGGCTAGATAAATAGTGACAATTACATGGACACCCACGTTTAGCTGTTGGTATCAACCTCCAATTACATCGAACAATTACATGGACACCCATGTTTATTTGTTGGTATTAACCTCAATATAAAACTGAGCCAGTAGGTCAATTGAATTCTGGTCCATTTGTATCTAACTAAGTGTCCTTTGAGAGGCGGCGATTTGGGACGGATTTTAATAGACAGCCACATTTGGCTAGATAAATAGTGATCATTAGCTGGGAAGAGGTAATTGAATATCTGAGGTATTCGCTTTAGTTAGGCGTTGTTATCAGTTTGTCTAGTTCTTGCCACAATTCATCACACAGCCCTTGACGGTAAGCTGATGCGCGAAATACATCGTGCTCTCGACAGTACATGATAAACATTTTGGTGTTCTGATCTTTAATGCTGTTTTTTACATTTGATAGGCGGTCACACACTTTTACGATTAACGCCAGTTCCGTTACGCCAGTCACATTTGCCATTTTTTGGTAGGTTTTCTTTTTTCGCTCCCGACGTGTTTCGCCTTTTTCGTCTGTAACAACGGCTACACAATCTGCAATTAATTTTCCAAACTGCGCTTCAATATCTTCAATAGTGACAGACGTATCTTCCACCACATCGTGAAGATAAGCGATGATTTCAGCGTCCTCTCCAAATGCTTTTGCTTTGGCAGCGACATCATCTAAATGATAAGAATAGGGATGCTTTCCATACCGTTGATTACCATGGGATTTCACAGCAAATTCCCTAGCTTTAACTTGTTCGTAGGTCATTAATAAATTCTCCAGTTAAAGTTAGATATGCAAACTGCGCCGCTTTAGCGATTTCGATATATTATTGTTTATTCAGTTAAATAGTGTTGAAATTTAGTATAAAGCTATTTCACTTTAGAAATATAGCCATATTGAGAAGTAAAATTTTTGTAAGGGCGAATTTGTTTAACAGATGAAAAGGTAAAGAAGCAGTCTCACAAGTTAAAATAAGTTGCTTCGTTACCTATATGTATTTATTGCCAAATGACACTTGGAACGACGAGTTTTAAGCCGTTAGTTTAGGCAAAAGACTTTCTACCCATGGCACAACTTCCGCTTCCGGCTCTAAAGTCTCCATCACATCAACAATCAACAAATCCGCAACCGCTTGCCCTTGCAGTTCAACAAGCACTTCAAATATTTGTTTGCCTGCCCCACAAAAACTATCACTGTAACTGCTATCTCCAAGCCCTACTACCGCAAAGGGTTTTTGCTCCATCAATGGCATAGTATCTTTCAAATCCATGATTAAAAATTCTAAATTTGGCGGTAAATCGCCTTGGCCGGTTGTAGAACTGATAAAAAGAACCGACTTGGTTTCTTTAAAATTATCTAAGGTACCATCAATAAAAAGTTCTACGCTGTGTCCCTTTTCGGCAATCATTTCCTCCACTTGCTCTGCAACGTGCTGAGCGTTACCGTATACAGAACCCACAAAAATTCCCACATCTACCATCGTAAAACGTTCCTCAGATTGATTAACTGGCGCTTAGACCAGTTAGTTGTTGTAGTTGATTGAGGTCTAGGCCCCATTGTTCAATTAACCCTGCCATTCTTATATCAAATTGACAGCAAATTTTCAGCGAATTTTGTGTAATTGGATGAGTAAAGGTCATTTCACTGCAGGTCAAACCCAAACCAACAAAAGCATATTGCTGCCGTATAAACGCATTTTGTTTACCGTCGCCATGGGAAGTGTCGCCCACAATAGGATGCCGTATATGAGCCATATGTCTTCGTAACTGGTGTTTACGTCCCGTCAAAGGATGCAATTTAACAAGGGAATAGCGAGCAGTTTGATAACGCCCTACAGCGAAGGGTAATTCAAACTGCTGGATACATTCATACTCCGTCACGGCATCTTGTGCTGGTTTATCTTGGCGTGCTTTTTTGTCAGCTATTTTGTCCAATTTTTCTTTTAGCGGATAATCAATGCTGCCGCGATCAGGACAATAGCCACGCACAATTGCAAAGTAAGTTTTAGCAATGTGCTTGTTGCTGAATTGCTCAGTTAGTGATCGGGCAACCTCAGAAGATAAAGCAAACAGCAACACGCCTGAAGTGGGTTTATCAAGACGGTGAACGGGAAAAACATGTTGCCCTAGCTGATCGCGCAGAATTTGCATAGCAAACTGTGTTTCGTGACGGTCAATCATACTCCGATGAACGAGTAGACCCGCAGGTTTATCGATAGCCACTAGATATTCATCTTGATATAAAATGGTTAGTGTCATAATTACAGCTGACCTACATTGAATAATAAATCTATTTTATTTATCGCGTTAACTACCAAAGGATAATCTTCTTGTTTCAGCGTATTTTGTACCACGGGAGAAATGGCCAATGCGTTTGGCAACATCTGCCCCCTATTAATTAATTCTTTCATTTTGGGAATAAACACAAACTGCAGCCACTGTTCGATTCTAAGTGTGTCAATGGCGAAAGGTAACTCACTTTTCAATGCATCTGGAGAAGGTTGCCTAGCCGACCACAATTGCTCACTGCGCATTACGACTTCCAAATCGATTAGTCGGTTTAATAATTCATTATGGGAGATTGTCATTAGCTAGTATTTAATATTACCTTAAACGAGATTCTTATGAGACCCTTATTTATGCGTGATTTCTTTTTAATAGCCATACAAAAAGATATACTCTGCCACTTCACATTTAGCACTTTCAACATATTACCTTAAACTGATTATGAGCAAGCACGAAATTTCTTCTATTAGTGAATTTTTACTTCACGCAGGTACTGATTATCGCGTGTTCGATATGGGAAGAACCATTCGAGAAGTTCCAAGCCAGCGGTTTTTAGAACAAGAAAACGGCCAAATTAAACCGCCTTTCACACGGGCGCAGCACGCTTGGTTTGGCATCGTATTTTGGGATAAAACTCGCTCCGAACAACAATATATTTGGTTTGTAAAGCTCCCCACCGATGAAAATGGGTTAATTGTTTCAGCCTGCCGCAATCACTTTTTACAGATAATTGTTGATGCATTAGGTGCTGAATTAGAAAACGCCGATAAAAAAAATGGTCAGCTACCAGATAACCCTTACTCATTTATTCCTAATCAAAATCAAATCGCTGATTTCAATAGCAAAAGTAGAAGGGTTTTATCCTTAGGCAAATCCCAGTATTTTGACGCTGCAAAAGCCTATGTAAACTCACCTATGGTAATTGATTGGCAGAGTATCGCACTGCAAGGTTTAAGCGACGTGGTGTCAGACTTAGACTCACCAGAAATACAAAACAGTATTGGTCGCCATTTTCCTCAGTTCCCTGAACAAGTGCAGTATCAGTTACTCATCAGTATGGAAAATTACCCCTTACCTGACACTTGTGTGCACACCATTTTATCGTGGATGAACCAACATTCAGAAGATGAAGTTAAATGGCAACATGGTCTGCGTTCTCTATCTCAGACGGCTGATTCAGACAAGGTGTTGGCACTACTTACCCAGACCTTGGAAAGTAACCTGTCGAATAGACACAATATATTGGTGATTATTTCAGGCCGCCTGTGGCACTACCTGAAAACACCGGAACTGTTACTTAAGTTTTTTGAAAAAGTAGCTGAAGCGGATGCCAATTTCGACTTATTCTTGGGAATTTTTCAAGATTTAGTGCAACTACCAGATTTACGAGAACAGGTATTAGCCATGTTACGCAACCCAAGTAAATCTGACACATTATCTGCCGCCGTTGGCCATTTATTTAAAGCCCATAAAAGCTAGGACTAATGAATGAATTTTAATCTCACCGATATATTGGTCCTTTTTATTATTGCTGCAATTGTATTTCAGTTTTGGCGAATACGTGGAATATCAGAGCAAGCTAAAGCGTATTTAGATAAGTACTGCGAAACGAATGGCCTGCAATTAATTAGCATTGCCCGCAGTAAAACCAAAGTAATATTTCACAAAGCCAAGCTCGATTGGTACACCGAGTTTTCGTTTGAATTTTCCAGCACGGGTGAAGAACGATATTTAGGTTTACTGAAAATGCGCGGTATCAACATAGATGGAGTCGAACTACCTGCTTATAGAATAAGTTAAGTCATCTGCCTTATTCTTCATTCATTTATAATTGGAAGGTTTTGTAGAGATACCTTCAAGTTATTCTTAGCTCGGCATTTAAGTTTGTTGTTGATGATTATCTACCATTATCTTGTGTAGTGCTTGTCGAAACCAACTTAGCGCTGAATCTTGTTCCGTGTTTTGATGCCAATACATATGAGTAGATATAGGTGGCATATCGAAAGGAAGCGTCACAGTCACTAAATCGTCATCCACCAATTGAGCTCCGAAAGAGCTAGGTAAGGTAAGTAAAAACGGCGAACCTTTTAAAATTTCTTTTGCCGCATAGTAGTTTTGACAACGAACCGATACGGTGCGGGTAAACCCTTGCTGATGTAGCATAAAATCTTCTAACACCGCCCCCGTGGGACGATGGGAAACGCTAATATGTTGCGCCTTAAAATACTGCTCATGTGTAATGGGCAGTTTTGCACAGCCCGCATTTTTCAGTAAAAAGTGAGATCTGTCCATTAAAACAATAAATTTATCGTTGCGAACATTTTCATGGCGGATTGGCGGTTTCAGCGGCAAGGCAATATCAAAAGCTAAATCAAACTGCCCCGAAGTTAATCCCTTAGCCAGCTGATTTCGTTCTACTTTAACACTCGCAAATGTGATATTCGGCGCTTTCTCAAACAGCACTTTGGCGATACTTGGTAAGATGGTTGGTTCAAGGGCATCGTGCATAGCAACACGGAAATGATGTTTGCTCGTTAAGGGATCAAATTCTCCCCACTGTTGCAAAATTTGTCGTAGGCGGCTTAGATTATCAATGATTAACGGTGCCATGCGTTTACAAGCAGGAGTGGGTACCATTTTATTTTGACTGCGCTCGAATAAGGGGTCTTGCAGACAATCCCTTAGTCGCTTTACCGCATGGCTCACCGCAGAAGGAGTGATATTCATCCTCTCTGCGGTTTTAGTCATATTTTGTTCCAGATATAAACTCTCAAATACTTTCAGTAAGTTTAAATCTAGTCGTTGAATTTGTTTTATTTCCGCCACAAAACACCATGAATATTATTCATACAAGCCGTTAAGTATATTTCATTTCATTCAGATAACAACTATGGTTATGCTAGATGTTAAGTTAATTATTCGGAGACCATTATGCATTTCGAACACAGTCAAAAGGCACAAGATTATCTTTCTCAGGTGAAAGCCTTTATGCAAGAGCATGTTTATCCCATAGAGAGCAAAATCTACGCTGAAATGGAAGAAATGAATCCCGCTGGCGATTGGAAGAACTGGAAGCTTCACCCCGAAGTCGAAAAATTAAAGATCAAAGCTCGTGAGCAAGGATTATGGAACCTGTTCTTACCCGACGAAAAGTTAGGCAAAGGACTAAGCTGCATAGAATACGCCCCTTTAGCGGAAGAAATGGGGCGCGTTCCGTTCTCCCCTGAAATTTTTAACTGTAATGCCCCAGACACTGGCAATATGGAAGTACTTTATCATTTTGGTTCTGAAGTCCAAAAACAACAATGGTTAACGCCTTTATTAGCTGGTGAAATCCGCTCTGTTTTTGGTATGACTGAGCCTGAAGTTGCATCTTCGGATGCAACCAATATGGCTGCAACCATAGAGCTGGACGGCGATGAAGTTGTGATTAATGGCAAAAAGTGGTGGAGCACGGGATTAGGTCACCCTAATGCTAAAGTGACTATCTTTATGGGGTTATCTAATCCTGAAAATGAACGACATGCCCAGCACAGCATGGTGTTAGTGCCCCTTGACAGTAAAGGCATCGAAATTAAACGTATGTTAACCGCCTATGGCGACTACGATGCACCTTATGGTCACGGTGAAATGCACTTTACCAATGTTCGCGTACCTAAAGAAAATATCATTATGGGCTTGGGTAAAGGCTTTGCCATTGCCCAAGGTAGACTTGGTCCTGGCCGCATACATCACTGCATGCGTGCAATCGGTATGGCCGAAAAAGCCCTTGAACTAGCAATATTACGTGGACAGGCACGTCAAGCCTTTGGCAAACCTCTGATAAAGTTAGGCGGTAATCAAGAACGCATTGCAGAAGCACGCATGGCAATAGATCAAGCTCGCCTGCTAACGTTAAACGCAGCGTGGAAAATAGATGCAGTAGGAGTAAAGAATGCCATGACAGAAATCTCGGCGATAAAAGTAGTTGTGCCTAGAATGCTGCAAAATGTGGTTGATATGGCTATCCAGTTCCATGGTGGCGCGGGTATGTGCAGTGACTTCCCTCTCGCCCGATTCGCCGCAGGCGCGCGTTCACTGAGGCTTGCAGATGGCCCAGACGAAGTCCATCAGGGTATGGTGACTCGCATAGAGCTGAAAAAGTATGTAAACAAGTAAGCTTACCTGAAACTGTGAACAACGATTTAGTAGGATAAAATTTGACAGCCATTTATTTAATTAGACATGGCCAAGCTTCTTTTGGCCAGCAAAATTACGATAAGCTTTCGGATATCGGACATCAGCAAGCTAAGCTGTTAGGTCATTCACTGCAGACTCGGATTGGCAAATTTGATAACGTTTTTTTAGGCAGCATGTTGCGCCATAAACAAACCTTGCAAAATTGCTTATCCGCGATGTCTTCCGTTGTTGATGAATCAAACTGGAATATCGATGCCAATTGGAACGAATACGATCATAACGACATCATTGCCCAAATGGGGCCAGAATTTGCTGATGCACCTTCCGTTAAAAACTGGATATTAGCCCAGGAAAATCCCAAAGTAGCCTTTGAGCAATTATTCAATGATGCCATGAACCGCTGGATGTCAGGTCAACATTGTAACGAATATGTTGAGTCATGGCAGCAATACCTGAATCGTGTAAAAGGGGCGCTAGAAAATGTGTTAGACAAAGCAAAAGGTGCCAAAAAAGTAGCTATTTTCACCTCTGGCGGCCCTATTTCAGTGATTAGTCAATATTTGTTAGGGGTTCCCGCTGACAATGTAATGCAAGTAAATTGGACCTTAGTCAATTGTGGTATAACTAAATTAATTCATACCCAATCTAGAGTGTTTCTATCTACCTTAAACGATCACAGTCATTTCGAAGGTGAACATAAATCTTTGATTACCTATAAATAACTTTTCAAACATGAAACTTAAAAGCGTAGCCCAATGATGAGCAGAAAAAACATATTAATTACCGGAGCCAGCTCAGGCTTGGGTAAAGGCATGGCCATTGAATTTGCTAAAATGAACAGAAACTTAGCCCTATGTGCTCGGCGCATTGAGCGTTTGGATGAGTTGAAACTAGAATTGCTCAGCATCAACCCTGAGATTAAAGTATCCATTAAATCTTTAGATGTAGATGACCATGAGCAAGTATTCAACGTATTTAACGAATTCCATCAAGAGTTTGGCCAGATAGACCGGGTTATCGTAAATGCGGGCATGGGAAAAGGTGCTCCAATTGGTACAGGGTATTTCTACGCCAATAAGCAGACAGCCATCACTAATTTTGTATCCGCTATCGCCCAGTGTGAAGCGGCAATGACAATATTTAGGCAACAAAATGCAGGTCATTTAGTCACAATATCATCCATAAGTGCCCTTCGCGGGGCAAGAAGAGCTATGAACGTTTATGCCGCCACAAAGGCCGGACTAACGTCGCTTAGCGAAGGAATGAGAATTGATGTCATGGATACCCCTATTAAGGTCTCTACTGTACACCCGGGTTTTATTCGCAGTGAAATTAACGAAAAAGTGAAAAAAGTCCCCTTTATTGTAGATACCGAAACAGGCTGCAAGGCAATGGTAAAAGCTATCGAAAAAGAAGGGGCAAACAGCTATGTGCCAAGCTGGCCTTGGGCAGTCATCCGGCCAATTCTGAGCATAGCTCCACTGAACTGGTTAAAGAAAATGAGTTGAGGCTTTAGCTAAAGCCCTCCCCTTTTACACTAGCTAAACTCAACCTATACTGGCTGTGGTGTATATTTTTAATTTGGGTATACAGGTATTAGTTAATCATCTCTATTGTCTTTTTTCGGAATGTACTTATAACCATTTATCATAGCGGAAACCAACGCCGTTTTCTCTCTACGCTCGGCAACTATCACCCCAACGATATGCAACGGGATCAAGAATAACAAGGTATAAAAAGCATAAACATGTGCAGTGATAAATGGTTTTCGAATATCGCGCATCTCTAAGTAGGCCTGATCATCAACATTTTCTTTAGAATAAGGCTCAATGAGATCAAGTTTACTGCTATCAATGGCAATACTTTTCGCAAAATATTGGCCGAACGGTGGATAATAAATATCCGTACCGGCGATTATTAAACCGCTGATCATTTGAATGCACATTGACAATAATAATGCCCCCACCATCAACTTTCCGAGAGGGTTGTGCCCCTTGTATTTTTTATGGGGTTGCTGTTTGAATTCAGCCAACTCTTGGCTAAAACCTTTAGTAAAGGGTAAGGTTTTTTTCCAGCGCTCGTAACCTTTGCCGAAAAAGCCCATCACTAGCCTTAATAACAAATTGATCGCAAACACATACCCGGTAATGACATGCAGGGTTTTAAGTAGAATTTTACCATCAACACTTACGCCCAACGTTTTCGCATTAAAAATTATTAAGCCTAACCCCAGCAGTATTGTAATTGCTAAAACATTTATCCAATGAAAGAGTCTTAAATACCGACTCCATACATACACTTGTTGGTATTGGTTGTTCATGTTTTCCCCAAAGTATTTGTCAAATAAGCTACTTATTAGAATAAAGGATAACGCAGTTGAAAAATATTCCTCCAATCAAAACTAGGCAGCACAAAGCAGATTTCATTGATCAAGGTCATTAATTGGTCGTTTAACAGTATTAACCTTAGCATCTTTATGGTTATATTATCTACTCACACTTATCATTTCTAAGCGAAAGTGTGTTTTGGCTTGAATGATAAATACACAAAGGAATGGGACCAAATGAAATATAAAGATTATGACGTTCTTATTGTTGGAGGTGGCGGGGCTGGTTTGCGAGCAAGTATTGCCGCAGCTCAACAGGCACAGCAAACAGGCTGTGATCTTAGTATTGGTTTAGTATCCAAAGTGTATCCTATGCGTTCCCATACCGTTGCAGCGGAGGGAGGGGCTGCAGCAGTCACCCGTGACGATGATAGTTTTGCTGCACATATTGAAGACACAGTCGCAGGGGGAGATTGGTTAGCTGAGCAATCAGTTGTTGATTACTTTGTAAGGCATGCCCATCAAGAACTCGTGCAAATGGAACAGTGGGGCTGTCCTTGGAGCCGCAAAAACGATGGTTCTGTGCAAGTTCGTCGTTTTGGCGGCATGAAAATAGAGCGCACTTGGTTCGCCGCCGATAAAACCGGTTTCCACATGTTACATACATTATTTCAAACGTCGTTGCGTTATGATGCGATTCAGCGTCTTGATGAGTTTTTTGTGCTCGACTTGTTAGTCAATAATGGACAAATCTCTGGCATTGTAGCGTTAGAAATAGCCACGGGTGAGTTACACCTTATTCGTGCCAAATCCGTTATTTTAGCCACCGGTGGAGCCGGCAGACTATTTCGTTTCAATACTAACGGTGGCATTGTCACTGGCGATGGTATGGCACTAGCCTTCCGTCAAGGTGTGGCACTGCGCGATATGGAATTTGTACAATATCATCCCACCGGACTGCCAGGTTCAGGAATATTAATAACCGAAGCCTCCCGGGGTGAAGGTGGCTTAATGCTCAACAAACAGGGCTATCGGTACTTACAAGATTACGGTTTGGGACCCGAAACACCCGTGGGTGAACCTAAAAATAAATATATGGAGCTGGGACCCAGAGACAAACTGTCACAGGCGTTTTGGCAAGAACAGCAGGCTGGACGGACTGGTCGTTTCGGTGACAGCGATGTGGTCTATTTAGATTTGCGACACTTAGGAAAAGCTTATATACACGAACGTCTTCCGTTTATTTGTGAGCTGGCAAAATCCTATGTCAATGTAGATCCCGTCAAAGAACCCATACCTGTGCGTCCGGCTGTGCATTACACCATGGGCGGAATCACCACTAACGCTCGGTGCGAAACATCGATAAAAGGACTGTTTGCCGCTGGGGAATGTGCTTCTGTTGGCCTCCACGGAGCAAACCGTTTAGGTTCCAATTCCCTCAGTGAACTATTGGTGTTTGGCCGTTTAGCAGGCGAACAAGCCGTTATATTCAGTCAACAGCAAGAACTCACGCCAAAAGCTGATCTAGAAGAGCAGTTTCAAGCTCAACAACAACGTATAAACACATTGCGCAATCAACAAGGTCGAGAAAATTGGGTCGCTATTAAACGGCAGTTAATTAAATCCATGGAGGAGGGTTGCGGAATCTATCGTGAACAAGCTGGAATGCAAAGTACGTTGAATACCATACGTGAGCTTAAAACTCGCTATCAACAGATTAGCTTAAAGGATAAAAGCTTAGGATATAACACCGAGCTTTTACAATGTATTGAGGTGGGATTTGGTCTAGATGTGGCGGAAGCAACCTGCTTAGCGGCATTGCAGCGCCGGGAATCCAGAGGTGCCCACCAGCGCCTTGATGAAGGGTGTACAACCCGCGACGATGAACAATTTCTACAACATAGTTTGGTTTACCATCAAGCCAATGGTGATGCACATCTCAGTTGGCAGCCCGTTGATATATCCTTGTTACCGCCGGCGACCAGGGCATACGGCGATGCAGGCAAAGGAGTTTCATCATGAAAACAATTCACATCACTCGCTATCTGCCTGAATCCTCAGAGATCCCCTTCGTTCAACAATTTGACATCCCTGCAGATGACAGCACATCGGTACTCGATGCACTCAATTATATTAAGGAAGAGTTAGATCCTTCATTAAGTTTTCGGTGGTCTTGTAGGATGGCTATCTGTGGATCATGTGGGCTTATGGTTAATGGAAAGCCAAAACTGGGCTGTAAGACCTTTTTACGTGACTACCAAGAGAATATAACCCTCCAGCCTCTAGCTCATTTACCTGTAGAGCGGGATCTAATTGTGGATATGGATGTGTTTTTAACCCATCTTGAAGCAGTAAAGCCCTATCTTATTAGTGACGATAGTCTATCTACTGAACCGAATAAACAGACGCCTACGCAAATGGCCAAATACCAACAATTTTCTGACTGTATCAATTGTGGATTGTGTTATTCCGCCTGCCCACAATTTGGCCTAAACCCTGAATTTTTAGGTCCCGCAGCCATCACATTGGCACATCGTTATAACTTAGATAGCCGGGATCACGGAAAAGCCCAGCGAATGCCTTTATTAAATACTGAAGAAGGCGCATGGAGCTGCACGTTTGTGGGTTTTTGTTCTGAGGTCTGTCCGAAAAAAGTGGATCCTGCCGCGGCAGTCAATCAATCCAAAGTTGAATCAGCTAAAGATATGATTATCCAATTATTTAAGGGGAATTTATGACTTACCGCACTACGCTTTCTCGAACCTGGTGGTTAAAACACAATGCGTTTAAAGCGTATATGTTACGCGAGGCGACTGTTTTACCCCTGACATTTTTTATTTTGTGTTTAGTCTCGGGGGTTTATTGTTTGTGGCAAGGTGAAAGTCAATGGAACCACTGGCAAACCGCAATGGGGCAACCTTTGGTATTAGCACTAAACCTTTTAGCCTTCTTTGCTAGCTTATTTCACGCATGGACTTTCTTTCAGTTATTTCCCAGAGTCATGCCAATACGTATGGGTCACATAAGCGTGCCAGCCAATGTGTTGATAGCGGGACAGTGGGCAGCCGTGCTATCGGTAATGGTGTTATTTTCTTGGTTATTTTGGGGGAACCTATGAATTATCGAACAACCGAAAACATGACTATCAAACCTAAAAAAAACCACCGCAGCAGTGAACCTGTTTGGTGGGCCTTGTTTAGCGCTGGAGGGGTTTGTTTTGCTGTATTTATCCCCACAGCAATACTGTTTTTTGGTTTTCTACAACCCCTAGGACTGATCGACTTTAGCTATTCGCAAGCTCATAATTGGTTTTTTGGTTTTTGGGGACTGATGTTTAGCGGTGCCTTTATTATTTTACCTGGGTTTCATGCTGCCCACCGTATTCGCCATGGGTTACACGATTTGAAAGTACAACGACATGGACTCATTAAAGTGATTTGTTATGGGCTCGCTGGATTGATTAGCCTGCTAACTTTAGGCATTTGGTTTACCGGTATAATTAGCTGATGCACCGCTTATGGATTCACAGCTGCGATAATATTTTCCAGTATTAACATCACCAAGAACAACAAACTAAACCTGCGTGTATATTGAAATGCGTTAGGCGCAAACCACAAGGGCCAGACTTCTTTTCGAAAGCCGGCGGGCATCTCTGCTGGCCTCTCATGATTAAAAACCTTAAGTGTTTGGATGAGAGTGGGTAAAGTTAAAAGTAAAACGACAATACTGAGACCAATATACCCTTCAAAATAAATATAGGTGGCTAACAAATACTGAGATAACAACATCACTTGCACGGCTTTTCTAGCGTGACTAGCACCTAGCAATACTGGTAATGAATAGATCCCCTTGCTTTTATCCATATGGATTTTATCGATATGTTTGCCAAAAATAACAGCCGTAGGTGCCAAGGCATATAAAGTACCAATGAACATGGCAGCTAGGCTCCACTGCCCACTGCTAACATAATAAGAACCACCTACCATTAGCGGCCCCCACACAACCAATACCGACAGTTCACCTAAGGCAAGTTTCTTCAATGGCCAGGTATAAAACAGCACAAAAAATGCGCCTGCTAGCATTATCCACAATACATCAACACCTCTTATATAAATGATAAGGGCCCCGCATAGAAGGGCTAACGCACCAGTAGCTATGATGTAGTGCAGCAACTGCTTTTTAGTTAAAAGTCCACTTTCAAGCACATGAGTACCATATTGAGTGCGGAAGTAATTTCCTTTATCTACCCCTCTTGCAGAGTCAGTATAGTCATTTAGCAAGTTATTGGTGGCATGGGCTAACACTAAACCTAAAATACATAACACAGCTAAACCCAAATCTACTGTAGCAGTACTCAATGCCAACAAAATGCCGATAATGGCCGAGGTAAAACTCATGATAGTGACAGAGAAACGACTCGCCACCAGCCATTTAGTTAATAGGTTTAACCCATCCCAACACGTTTTATCAATCTGAGGCACGGTTTTGAGAGCTTGGATCCATATAGCTTGCGACATTGTCATCTCTTTTTGTGTTGTGAGTTTGATAAAATTAAGCAGCGCAGAGAGGCAAATCGAAACTGCTCGTTACAAAAGTACAAAACGGAAAAAAGTACCCTTTGAGTATCTAAATTTTATAGCAGAAAAACAACCCCAGAATAGCTATCAATTTAGTGTTCGCTGAAATAACCCAACCGCCTGCTGATACATTTGTAGTGCTAATGCACCGTCGTAACGATCACCTTCGTCTCGCATAAACGCGTGCACACCGTTGACTTCACTCCATTGATAATTAATCCCAGTGGCTAAGCATTGCTTGTATATGGTTAATCTGCCTTCTTTAGGTACATGGGGATCTTGCTTGCCCCAAATAAAGTGAATTTCGCCTTTAATGTCTGCCATTCTAGCCAGGCTTTGTTGTTCCGGCTCCGCAGCCAATGCATTGTTATGGATATCCGTAGCATACAAACAAAATGCGGCTTTTATGGCGGGGTTGAGTGCAGCGCGATACGCTAGATGCCCACCGATACATACACCCATAGCGCCTATTTCGTTGGAACAATAGGTGGCTGTCCTAATAAAATCAATCATAGCCTCTGTATCCGTATCGTGGTCAAGTAAAGATTTTTGGCTCTTATCTTGATTACCTTTATCTTTACCAAGATCGTCGTACTCTAAAACGGTTCCAAGGGGATTCAACTCATGAAAAATCTCAGGAACGATAACGACAAAACCGTGACACGCCATTATGGCTGCAGATCGGCTGATGGGTGCCGTTTGCTGAAAAATCTCTGAATAGAAAATAATGGACGGATACACGCCCTCGTCACATGGACGATAAAGATAACACCGCATTGTGCCCGTTGCGGTGTGTAAATCGACGGTTTCTTTTTGTATTTGCATGATCAATGACAACCTTATTTTTTAACTCGGTTATGTTGAGTGTGTTTTCAGGGCGGCTTTTATGTGGCCCACTTACGCGACTTATTCGCTATGACGGACGATAATCAGAATAGTCTATCTAAATGACTGCAATCATAACGTTATTTTTTATAGAAGTACTAAATTCGACTTCCATTATGATCAAAACTCACGTATAAAATGTATACATTTTTAAAATTGTATACATTTATGTTGAAAAAAATCATCAACGACAGTTCATTATCTGCCGTCATCGCTGGCTTTATTGCTGTATTAGTTGGGTTTGCCAGCGCCATGGCAATCGTCTTTCAAGCTGCCATTGCATCAGGGGCAAACAATCAACAACTGGAATCCTGGGTGTGGGCTTTAGGGGTAGGCATGGGGTTCAGTACACTAGGACTATCTCTTTGGTACAAACGCCCATTGATTATTGCTTGGTCTACCCCTGGTGCCGCATTACTTGCAACTGCCGTTATGAATAATGATATAGCCACCGCTACCGGAACGTTTCTAACGGTGGGTGTCTTGATTACCTTAGTCGGCGTAACCGGTATTTTCAGTAAACTGGTTAGACTCATTCCAATATCAATAGCATCCGCCATGCTAGCGGGTATTTTAGTGCAGTTTGGTCTTGGATTGTTTGGCGCTATAGAGCAACAACCGGCATTAATTATCACCATGTTAGTGGTCTACTTGCTGGCTAAACGATTTATTCCGAGGTATGCGATCCCTTTAGTGTTACTAACCGGATTAACGTTTTGCATTTTCAATCAAACCATTCAAACCCAGAACCTTTCATTTGAATTTGCAACACCTGAATGGGTATCTCCTACTTTTTCATTGGCTTCAATAATCGGCGTTGGCTTACCATTATTTATTGTGACCATGACCTCTCAAAACTTACCTGGGGTGGCCATATTGAAGAGCAGCGGATATGAGCAACAACCAATTTCGCCGCTCCTTACCACGACGGGAATCACCACGCTTCTATTTGCTCCTTTTGGTGGTTTCACTTTTAGTATCGCCGCCATCACCGCCGCTATTTGTACCAATGAGGAGTCTCACCCTTCTCCAGATAAACGTTACATCGCAGGTATTTCTGCGGGTGCCTTCAACATATTAGCGGGAGTTTTTGGGACTGCGGTTGTGGGCTTATTTGCAGCTTTTCCACAGGCACTAATTGCCGGTTTGGCAGGGATAGCACTGCTAGCAGCCATAGCCGCTAGTCTAAAAACAGCCTTGGATTATGATCGAGAGAGAGAAGCTGCCGTTCTTACCTTTTTAATGACTGCTTCAGGTTTAAGCTTTTTCGGTATAGCTTCTGCGTTTTGGGGCATTGTGGTGGGAATGTTAGCTTTGCATTTAAGTAAAAGAGTGTAATTAAGATGTCAAAACAACAAGCACAGATACTCTACAATCAAATTAAATTGGATATACAGGAAAACAAGTTGCCCATTGGACAGGCACTCAAACAAGAAATGCTTTCACAGCGCTATAATATCAGCCGTATTCCCATAAGAGATGTGCTACAAAGATTAAAAAATGAAGGTTGGCTAACCACCTGTGGCAAGCGAGGGGTGATGATCCCCATGCTTAACGCCACCGAAGCAGAAGATTTATATTTAATGCGCAAATATCTCGAACCGCTGATTTTGGAATATGCTATCCCCAACATTAACCAACAAGAAATTGGTAAGGCGACGGACTATTTACACATAATTGACTCGCAAGAAGAACTGAGTATCGAAGAACACGGAGAGCTGAATTGGCAATTCCATTCCTGTCTTTATGAGCAAGCAAACCGACCTACTCTGTTTAGTACAATCGCTAGTTTGCATCAATTGTGTGGCAGGTATATTGGTTATCATAACCAACAGCTGAATTACTTGAAAACCAGTCAACAAGACCACTACAACATACTCAAAGCAATAGAGAACAAAAACACCGAGCATGCTAAAAACCTTTTAGAAACCCACATAAGCGATGCAGGCAAAACTCTAGTGAGATTTTTGTTGGCGGAATCAAAAAATGAAAATTAAATACATAAGTTTGATTACCAATGAATATTGGTGATACAGGTGTCAATAGACTATTTCATAAACGAACGTAGCCTAGTTGCTTACCTTACAAAAGCAAGACAATAGCAAGATACGCACCGTCTGCATCACTTTCAGTTTTTGAATTTCACACACAATGCGCCGTTGACGGCTAATCAACGCCTTTAAATATTTGTCGGTGTTTTTTACAAAAATTTCAAGGGTAATATTTTTTCATCATTAAAAACAAACACCTACCTAAATGGTTCGGTTCTTGCTTACTCGAATTAGATATTTGTAAATCAAAAATAATAATTAGGAACTAAAATGCTTAAATATATTAAAAATGTCCTTTTTGCTGGATTAATACTATCTAGTACGGCTGCCAATGCAGTGTTAATTGATTTTAATACAGTTATTCCTGATGAAGTAATACTCGTTAACTTCAATTCAACTGGTTTGGATTGGGTTTATGCAGGCCCAGTAGCACCAGAAGAATTCGGTCCAGGTAGCATCTATGCTCCTAGTTATCGGGCTAGTGAAGGATGGCGTTTTGCCACTCAGGTAGATTGGTCAATCCGTCCAGATTGGACAGACTTTGTTATAGGCAGTGCTGCTGTTACTCCCGTCGCTAGCTACAGCGATCATTCTACTTACCGGTTTGCATCTGAATACTGGAGTAACTTTAGTCATGTTGATCTCAATGATGCAGCAGCAGGCCGTATTACTAATGGATTAGATATTGGTTCACTCGATGGTGTTTGGGAAACCTTTTATGTTCGTGATACTGCGCAGGTTACTGTACCGGAGCCTTCAACAATTGCTCTGATGGCACTTAGTTTGTTTGGATTGATTATCACAAGACGTCGACGTTAAATAAATATCATCACGCTAATTGATAGCCCGCATTTCGCGGGCTTTTTTGTGGTATATCATTACTTAATTAGCATGCATAATTAGCATGGACAGCCACACTAATTAGCATGGACAGCCACACAATTAGGAATCAATTAGCATGGACAGGCACTAATAATCAATTGGCATGGACAGCCACAGACCTGACCTTACGAAAAACAACTACCTAAAATGATGCCTGTCCATTTAAGTCACATGTAAGTCATATTATTCAGTTTTACTAGGCTCACTTTAGCCGTCCTCATAACCATCAACGTCGGCTGTGAAATAAATTTGTTGTGTTATATTTATAGAAACCATTTCAAATAAAGAATCCCTATGTTGAAAACTTTGATGACGTTGATTTTTGGCATGCAGGTAACTTTGAGCGCCGCCCAAATGACTGCGCATACAAATACAACTACTTTGGATATCACACTATTTGAAGACTTAAATCAGCATATTGTGACAGATGATATCAATGTGTTTTCTTGGAATGTATCGGGAGATGCATTTTTTAAGGAACCCTATCTATTTAAGGCTTTGGTAGAAAAATCAAAAGCAAATTTATTGTTGCTAGATGAAGTTTCTAATCAAACCACTAAGTCTCAACTACAAAAGGTATTACCAAATTCCAATATTACTACTGAAAATAATTGGTTCATTAGTATTGGGTTAAGTGGCGGAAGGCAAAGAAACGTTATAGCAAGCCGCTTACCTATCGAAGTTTTGCCTGAATTTTCTAGGATAGTGCCTTACCCAGAATCTGAAAAATTACGGTTGAAAAAGCGGATCATAAAAGCTGGTGAGATAAAGTATTCAAGTCAGTTAGATTCTGGCATCCCAGTAAATGGGGCTATTGTTAGTGATGGAGATAAACGATTATTGGTTGTTTCTCTTGACCTAGAATGCTGTGGTAGCGATCCGAGTAGCTGGGAAGAAGATAAGCGCAGAATTGAAGCCAAGGAAATAAGAAATATCATAAGAAGCGTGATTGCGCGAATTCAAATTGATGCCATTATTATAGCGGGTGATTTTAACTTGGTTAGTACGGTTAAGCCGCTAATTATCGTGTCGGGCCCCTATGAAAAGCCACACTTCGGTCTTATTGCGGCAGACCTCATGCATATTGATGGTAAGCAAACATGGACTTGGGACGGACGCGGAACGCAATTCCCATCAAGAGTAATGGATTTCGTCATTTATAGTCCAAAAGCGTTAAAGTTGGATAAAGGATATATTTTTGATCCAGAAGACATCTCACCCCAAGAGCGGAAGAATTTGGGGATCCCAGTAAAAGGCTTTTCCAAAGTATCAGAACATTTACCGATAATTACTAAATTTAGTTGGGTTAACTAGTGTTGGATAGAACTAGTGTTGGACAGCCACAAACTAGACTACAAGGTTAACCACATCAACTATGCTTAAGTATTCTTAATTCAAGGAATGAATTATGCCATTGCCACGGAAGCGCCAAATTAGCTTATCTGATACCCCTTATTATCATTGTGTATCCCGCTGTGTTAGACGGGCCTTTTTGTGTGGCGAAGATAAACTGACTGGAAAAAGCTATGAGCATCGTCGCCAGTGGGTAGAAGACAGGTTGTTGTTTTTGACCACAGTCTTTGCCATTGAGGTGTGTGCTTATGCGGTGATGAGTAATCATACCCATGTGGTACTGCATGTTAATTCTGACAAAGCAAAACATTGGACGGATAGAGAGGTTGCTCAGCACTGGCATAAGCTTCACAAGGGCACGCTGCTTTCACAGAAGTTCACATCTAAGCAAGCTACTGAGCTTAGTGAGGCTGAATACATGACACTCCAATCGACTTTATCCGTT